>CAREUR010000001.1 GCA_948968885.1 uncultured Eubacteriales bacterium
TTCATTTTACGCTCCCTTTGTGCATATAACAGCTTTAGGGAGGTTTTTTATGTTTATATTTTCTTTTAAGACATCTCGGCGGAGGCTCTTTACTCTGGGGATTTTGGCTGTTGCTTTTGTGATTATTTTGGCTGCGTTTTTTGCTTTGGTTCTCTCTGGCAGCCGCGAGGCCGTTTGTCCTTTGGGAAAGTACAAGTTGAATGCTCGGGACAACGCCGAACGCGTCGAGTTTTTGAAGCAATTTGGCTGGGAGGTTTCTCCGGAGCCTACCGAGATTTCTACGGTTACGATTCCGGCCGAGTTTAATTCTACATATGAAAAATACAACGACATCCAGCGTGATCAGGGTTTGGATCTTTCTCGATATCAGGAGAAAACTTGCACCCGCTACACTTATCAGATTTTGAATTACAAGGATGCTTCTCAGGGCGTGCGCGCGAACATCTTGGTTCTTAACGACAAGGTCATTGGCGGCGACGTTTCTTCTGTGCTTTTAAATGGCTTTATTCATGGGTTTTGCAATCCGGACAAAGTCCGCGCTTAAGCTAAAATCACGAACTTTAATTACAAAGACGCCTCGCAGTAATTGCGCGCGAATGTCTTGGTACCAGGCGACAAGGTCATTGGCGGCGACGTTTCTTCTGTGCTTTTAGATGGCTTTATTCATGGGTTTTACAAATCGGACAAGGTTCGCGATTAATGTACCGTCTCGCACGGGTGGATTTTTGATATAATATTTTGTTTTTATTGTAATTTTTGTAAAATTAATTTTGCTTTTTTTATGATTAATTCCTTTTTTGCATCAACTGTTATAATTTGGTTCCTTGTTTTTTTGGCAACAACTAATCTTGTTCTTTGGGCAACAACTAATCTTGTTCTTTGGGCAACAACTAATTTTGTTCTTAAAATTTTTATTTAAGTTTTGGATTTTGTTGTTGCCCTTAAATTTTTTGCTCTACATTTGGGTTGTATGTGCAATGTGCCGGCTTTTGTTCGCTTTTTTATATCATCTTTTTTGCCAAAATATTGGGGCAAAATTAAGCTATCTTTTCACAGTTTATCCCGTTTTGTAAAAATGATTACCTTATATCTATAAAATAAACAAATTTTTTTGATAAAATAGTTGCAATATTCTTAATATTTATGTAAAATATAGTTACGTTTATTTTTATTATTAAACTATTTGTAAAATTTTCATTTTAGCAACGTTCAAAATTCAAACAGTAAGGAGTTTTTTTATGTCTAACAGGTTATTTCAAGGGATTGTTCACCAAATGCACGATGCTATTGGAAGGACTATTGGGGTTATTGATGAATCTTCGGTAGTTGTTGCTTGTAGCGACTTGGACAAAATTGGCGAAGTTAGAGGAAATATTACTTCGGACTTTTTTAAGCCTGCTTCCACTTTTATTATTAACGGTTATACTTATAAGTCACTTGAAAGCAAAAATAGCTCTGAGTACGCTGTTTTTGTTAAGGGAGACGACGAAGCTGCTCAACGGTATGTTTCTATTTTGTCCATATCTTTTGGAAATATTAAAGAATTTTACGACGAAAAATATGACCGCAGCAACTTTATTAAAAATGTTATTTTGGACAACATCTTGCCCGGTGATATTTATATTAAGGCTCGCGAACTTCACTTTAATGTTGAGGCTACTCGGGTTTGCATGTTGGTTAAGATTCACTCTAAGTCGGATGTTTCTGCTTATGAAGTTTTACAAAACCTTTTTCCCGACAAGAACAAAGACTTTATTATTAACTTGAATGAGTCGGATATTGCTGTTATTAAAGAGGTTAAAGAGAGCATTGAGCGCGAGGATCTTGAACAGTTGGCTCAATCTATTGTTGACACTTTGACTAGCGAATTTTATATTCACTGCTCGGTGGGTATTGGCAGCACGGTTTCTAATATTAAGGGCTTGGCTTCTTCTTTTAAAGAGTCGCAGATTGCTATTGAAGTTGGCAAGGTTTTTGATACTGAGAAAGTTATTATTAGCTACGACAATTTGGGTGTGGCTCGGCTTGTTTATCAATTGCCTACCACTTTATGTGAGATGTTTTTGAAGGAAGTCTTTAAGCGCGGGTCTATTGACAGTTTGGATCAGGAGACTTTGTTTACTATTCAACGCTTTTTTGAGAATAATTTGAATGTTTCGGAGACTTCGCGTAAACTATTTGTTCACCGCAATACTTTGGTTTATCGGTTGGAGAAGATTAAAAAGCTTACTGGGCTCGATTTGCGTGAGTTTGAAGATGCTATTGTTTTTAAAGTCGCTTTGATGGTTAAAAAATATTTATCTTCTAATCCGGTTAAATATTGATTTTGAGTTTGGGTTTAAAGTTTTAATTTTAGGCTGTTTAGGGATTGATTTTAGAGGTTTATTTTAGTTTTAGATGAGATAATTATAGACTATTTATTATTTGGCTAAATTGGGCGTTTATTTGCGTTTTTTGGTTAATGATGAAAAAGGAAGAAAGTTGGCAAATTTAAAGGAGTATTAAAAACCATGATAGAGTTTAGGAATGTATCAAAAGTTTATGCTAATGGTACTAGTGCTCTTAAAAATATAAATTTACATATTAAAAAGGGTGAATTTGTATTTATTGTTGGTTCTTCTGGTTCGGGTAAGAGTACTTTCTTGAAACTCATTATGCACGAAGAACTGCCCTCGCGGGGCACTATATACCTTGATGGAATAAATATTTCTCAGATTACTAAGCGAGAAGTCCCTTATATTCGCCGAAAAATGGGCATCGTTTTTCAGGACTTTAGGCTGATTGACAAGATGACTGTTTTTGATAATGTTGCTTTTGCTATGCGCGTTACTGGGGCTTCGGAGCGGGACGTTAAAAAACGCGTTCCTTACATATTAAATTTGGTGGATTTGCAGAATAAGGCTAATCGGCGCCCGGCTGAGCTTTCTGGCGGAGAACAACAGAGAGTCAGCTTGGCGCGCGCTCTTGTTAATAATCCATCTATTATTATTGCGGACGAGCCTACTGGAAATATTGATCCGGAAATGTCTTATGAGATTGTTGAGCTTTTGACTGAGATTAATAAGCGCGGGACTACTGTTTTGATGGTTACGCATGAGCATGACTTGGTTCAGCGGTTTGGCAAGAGAGTTATTGAAATTAACTGCGGTAAGATTATTTCTGATAGCAAAAATCCGGAGGTGCGCTATGAGAGCTAGTTCTTTGAAATATTTGTTGACTGAAGGGTTTCGGAATGTTTGGAAAAACTGGATGATGTCGGTGGCTTCTATTGGCGTTTTGGTTTTGTGCCTTCTGCTGACTGGTGCTGCTGCTTTGTTTTCTATGAATATTAGTAATGCTTTGCGGTCTATTGAGTCACAGAACAGCATTACTGTTTACTTGAACGACGATGTTGAGACTGGCCCTGCTTTAGAGATTGGCGAGAAAATTAAGGTTTTGGATAATATTGCGGGGTGCAAGTTTTACTCTAAGGAAGAGGCTGTTGAGAAGTTTAAGGACGAGCTGGGGCCTATTTTTGACGGGATTAAGGATAATAACCCTTTTCCTCATGCTTTTCATGTTACTTTGGCGGATATTTCTAAATATCGCGAGACTGTTGACGTGATTAAACAAATTGACGGAATTGACAGTGTTGTTAATCGCAGCGAGCTTTTTGAGAAGTTGACTAAGTTTGATCGGTTGATTTCTATTAGCGGCGTTTTTATTGTTATTGTTTTGGGTCTTGTTTCTTTATTTATATTGTCTAACACCATTCGGCTTACTATGTATAGTCGTCGGTTTGAGATTAGCATTATGAAGTCGGTTGGCGCTACCGACTGGTTTGTGCGGCTGCCTTTTATTGTTGAGGGCATTATTATTGGCATTATTTCTGCTATTATTTCTGCTACTATTTTGAAGCTATTATATGACGTTTTGATTGGTTATGTTAATCGGATGATTCCTTTTTCGCATATTCCTTTTGGAAGCGTCTCTTTGCCTATATTCTTTGCTTTTATTGCCGCTGGTATCGCTTTTGGATTGATTGGTGGTCTTATTTCTATTAGCAAGTACCTCAAGCGGGAGGGAGGAGAGATTCTTGGCTGGTAAGAAAATTTTTTGCGTATTTTTTATATGTATAACTTTTTTCTTTGCCATTTTTTGTTATAATAATATCTCTCACAATTTTACTGTTTATTCTTCTCTTATTGATCAGCACCGTCAGAATCGCGATCGCATACGGTCTAAAAAGAATAATCTTAAGAAAACTCTTGCCGAAACTCAAAAAAAAGTCAACGAAAAGCGCCACCAGTTCGACTCTGTTAATAGCAAGATTATGAGTGTAAAAGAGCGGAAGCTTAAGATAAACAAGCGCGTTGACGATTTGCGGCAACAAATTGAGCAGGTTAAACGTGATATTGATACTAAGGAACGCGAAATTGCCAAAAATACTGAGATTCTTAAGCGGAGGTTGGCAGCTATTTATAAGGCTGGCGAGGTTCAGCTGATTGACTTGGTTTTTAACGCCAAAACTTTTGAGGAGCTCATTGACAAGGCCGAGATTATTACTAAGGTCAGCGACCACGATAATCGGCTTTTGAACGCTTTGAAGGACGATGTTCACTCTTTGGAAGACATGAAGGCTGGTTTGACCAGTCAGGAGACTTCTTTGGTTGCCGAGACTAATTCTTTAAACGAAGTTGAGGCGCAATTACTTGAGCTTTTGAGGCAGAATGAGGCTCTTTTGAAACAGCTTGAAAGCGATAAGAGTCGCATTCAGTCTGAAATTTACGACGCTGAAGTGGAAATGCGGCAAATTCAAAACGTTATTGACATGGAAGTCGCACAGCTACAACGAAGTAGCGGCGGCAGCCCTCTTGCTTTAGCCAGTTTGGGTGACTTTTCTAGGTCTAACTGGGTTTGGCCTGTGCCTGACTTTACTAGGCGCTCCTCTGAATATATGGAGCAGCGTGGTAATGTGTATCACAAGGGTATTGACATTGCTGGGTCTGCTGGCCGCAGCATCTATGGTGCTACTGTTGTTGCTGTTGATGATGGTGTTGTTTTTAGGGCTTTTTCTGGGTGTCCACATGACTATGGTAAGCTGCGCAGCTGCGGCTGTGGCGGCGGATATGGCAATCATATTATGATTCGGCACACTTACATGATTAACGGCAAAATTGTGATAAAAATTTCGATTTATGGCCATTTATCTCGTGTTTGTGTTTCCTCTGGCCAGACTGTTAAAAAAGGTCAAAAAATCGGCGAGGTTGGCTCTACTGGCCATTCTACCGGGCCGCACTTGCACTTCCAGACAAAGTTTAACGGCGTTGACTATAACCCATTGAACGAAATCTACATATATTTTTGATTCGATTTTTTGCATAAATTTTGATGATTTTTGATTTGAGATCTTTTATGGTTTTTGATTGGGATATTTTTCTTGCCGCCTTGACAAACTTAACAAGCTTTGATAATATAGTTATATTGTTTAAAAATAATTTTAATTTTTTGGAAGGTTAACGGTGATTTTATGAAAAAAATTAGGGAAATTTTATTTACTATTGTGATGATTGCAAACTGTGGGTGTTTACTTAATGTTGGTACTTATGCTACGCTGCCGCAACAGGAATATCCTTTATCTTCTCCTTTTGTCAAATCTAAAGAAGAACTCGCAACAAAACTAGATAAAATTGTAAAAGACGAGATGGGATTTGGAAGTAATTTTGAAATTTATCCGGATCCGGATGGTCTTGATCATTTGGATCCAAATGATCAAAAATCCTTTGACAAATTTTGTAGTATTTTGTTTAAGAAAAAAACACAGCGTCTAAATGAACCTTATTTTAGCCAGAACACCCCAGGAACATATCTGAATAACCTTAAAAATCTCAATCCGGGTCCTGTTGGCCACTCTGAGGAAGAGGAAGAGGAAGAGGAAGAGGAAATATTTGTTTCTTCTGTAGAGTTGACAGATAATCCTTGGGGCTGCACAGACCTTGCCTCATATGTGAGAGATCATGTCGATAAAGAAACTTATAAATTTGATAATACAAATAACCAGGGCCGCCGTCCTAAAACTTATGAAGAATGGCTAGCAGAAAAGGAAAAAAATGAACGTGAGGGCAACTTTACAGAGCCTTCGCTTTACATGGAAGAAGAAGAGAATAAGTCTTCAGAACCAAATTCCTATTATGTTTACGCTGATGATAATAATTATGATGACTACATCAAAAATAAGTTATTCAATAAAGCTCGTGAGAGCATCTTCAATTCTAAAACTGATCCCTATTATAAATTGGAAATTATGGAACGATGTCGTATTTTTCACTCCCTCAATAACTTTGAACTGCCTTCATCTTATGTGGAAAAAGGAGATCAGGTTACCGAAAAACAAGAAGAATATGATTATCGACAGTCACCTACCTTCGATGAAGAGGGAAAAAACGGTTGGTAGCCACGACAATTCGCCAGAGACAAAAACAATTCTGAAAACGAAAACAGTTCTATAGAAGATTTCACTACTCAGACTGAGACTGATGAGACAGATATTTATGATACAGATAACAGCTTCTAAAATCTAGTAATAATATTTTTAAAAATTTTTAGATTCGTTGCTTCTTCTTTTTACATCGCTGTGGCTTGGTTGCCGCTTGGTTGCTGGCTTCCCCAAAATTTGAGAGTTTTTACAAAATCATCTTGACACACTTGAGCAACTAAATTATAATTGGTATGTTGTTCAGAAATAATCTTAATTAAAAAGGTGGTTTGTGTGAAAATGACCAAACAAGTTTTACTTACTGATGAAGGACTTAAAAAGTTAGAAGCTGAACTCGACGAATTGAAGACTGTTAAACGTAAGGAAATTGCCGAAAAAATAAAGGTCGCTTTGTCTTTTGGCGATTTGTCGGAAAATAGCGAATACGACGAGGCCAAGAATGAGCAGGCTATTGTTGAGGCTCGCATCGCTTCTATCGAAAATACACTTAAAAATGTTAAAGTTATTAACGAGGATGAGCTTTCTACTGAGATTATTCACGTTGGCTCTAAGGTTAAGGTCCGTGATGTTGGCTTTGATGACGTTTGCGATTACAAGATCGTCGGTTCTAGCGAGGCGGATCCTGTTAATGGTCGTATTTCGGATGAGTCGCCTGTTGGGAAGGCTCTTGTTGGACATCGAGTGGGCGACGTTGTTGAGGTCGAGACTCCGGTTGGAGTCACTTCGTTTGAGGTTTTAGAGATATCTAAATAGGCGCCAATATTGGCGCGAACATTATTTTAAACTTTTGGGCAGGTGAATTTTTTATTCTTTCTGCCCGTCTTTTTAAATTTTGAGGAGCTATTAAAATGAATGATGAAAATTCTAGCACTTTGCCTGGTGCTGCTGAACCGGACGTTAAGGAACTTTTGAAGATTCGGCGCGATAAATTGCGCTCTCTTCAGCAGGATAATATGGACCCTTTTGAGATTACCGTTTGCTCGCGGAATGCTTATAATGCTGAGATTGTTGAGGGATTCGACACTTTTGAGGGCAAGGATGTTTGCATTGCGGGCCGGATTATGAGCTGGCGCGACATGGGCAAGGCTTGCTTTATGGATGTGCACGATTGCAGCGGGCGGATGCAGGTTTATATTAAGACTGACGACGTTGGCGAGGACGTTTATAGCGGACTTGACAGGTGGGATATTGGCGACATCATTTGCGTTGAGGGCTTTGTTTTTAAGACTCGTCGCGGTGAGATCTCTGTTCATGCCAAGGTTTTGACTTTGCTTTCTAAGTCTTTGTTGCCTTTGCCCGATAAATTCCACGGTCTGAAGGATACTGACTTGCGCTATCGTCAGCGGTACGTCGATTTGATTGTTAATCCGGAGGTTAAAGACACCTTTGTTAAGCGCAGCACTATTATTCGCACTATTCGCAAGTATCTTGACGAGCTTGGCTTTATTGAGGTTGAGACGCCTATTCTTAACACTATTGCTGGCGGCGCGGCGGCTCGTCCTTTTATTACGCATCACAACACGCTCGATTTGGACTTATTTTTGCGTATTGCGCCGGAGTTATACTTAAAACGCTTGATTGTTGGCGGCATGGAAAAAGTTTATGAGATTGGCCGCTTGTTTCGCAATGAGGGCATGGATGTTAAGCACAACCCCGAGTTCACTTCTATTGAGCTTTACGAGGCTTATGTGGATTACAACGCAATGATGGAGCACACCGAGAATATTATTAACGCTTGCGCTCAGGCTGTTTGCGGTTCAGATATTATTGGCTATCAGGGCGATGAGATTAATCTTTGCAAGCCGTTTCGCCGTGTTACCATGATTGACGCGGTTAAGGAGGTTACTGGCATTGATTTTGCCTCTTTTATGGGCGACGATGCCCGTGCTATGCAGGTTGCTGAGCAATTTGGTTTTGAAACTTGCGGCAAGAACTCTTGGGGCGAAATTTTGAATCTTATGTTTGAGGAAAAGGTCGAAGAGACGTTAGTTCAGCCCACTTTTGTTTGCGATTATCCGGTTGAGGTCTCGCCTTTGACTAAGCGCAAAAAGGATAATCCTCGGCTGGTTGAGCGTTTTGAGCTGTTTGTTACTCGGCGCGAAATGGCCAATGCCTACTCGGAGCTCAATGATCCTATTGACCAGCGCGAACGCTTTTTGCATCAGATGGCCCTGCGTGAGGCTGGCGACGATGAGGCTAATTTGATTGATGAGGACTTCATTAATGCGCTCGAATATGGTATGGCGCCTACTGGCGGGCTCGGGATCGGGATTGATCGCTTGGTTATGCTGCTTACTGACTGCGCATCTATCCGCGATGTTCTGCTCTTTCCGACCATGAAGCCAAGAGACTAAAAAATCAGGCCGCGCGGTATAGTGCGGCCTGTGCTATTTGTTTTTATTTTTTAACCGAGCTATGGCTTTACTTCTTAAGCGTAGCTTGGTTTTTTTATTGTGATTTACGCCTCTTGTATGGCTTTGGATCATCGGTTAAGTCGGCCAAGTAGTCCATGCTTGTGTCCAGCGCCAGTGCCAACCGTTTACACTGCTCAAACGTTAGATGCCTACGTCCATTTTCTAATTTGGAATAATCGCTTTGGTCTATGCCCGTTAGATGCTGCATTTTTATTTGCGTAAAACCTTTTTCCTTTCTCAACTTTTTCAGTTTGCTCATTTACATCACCACAAACATTATGGTATAATTGACCTATTAATATTAGGGTGTTTTAGACCTATAACCATTGGAGTGATTATTGTGAAAACCATCAAGTGCGAAAATTATTTTTGCGTTTATTTTTGTGAGGGGATGTGTCGGTTGGAGCAGCTTGATTTGTCGATAACCGGGGCGTGCTGCTCCTGCATCTACGTTGACATTGACGAGACATATTTAAATCGGCAGCGCGAAAAATTGCTCAGCTCGTTGCGGTTTTATGAGTAAAAAAATTTTGTGCGCTTCTATTCTATAAGAAGTATCTGATTATCGCCAAAACCACCAGTATGGCGCCGGAGAGGAGCATAAAGATTTTGGGGTCTGCTTTTTTTTTTGCTGTCAGCTTTTGGCCACAGAATATGCCTAAGCTCAAGAAGATAAACTGGCACATGCCGACCATCACGGGGACGAAAAAATTGTTGATGCCCGAGACTGCACTACTTATTCCGGCACCAAAAGAGTCTATGGAGAGCGCGACGCCCATATACAGCGATTCTCTTATGCCCATTATTGCTGCGGAGTCCGCTTTGCTGCCGTTTTCATAAATCTCGTTGCGGATTATTTTTATTGTGAGGCCCAGAGGTTTTAGCACTATTTTCCAGATCTTTCTTTGCGGTCTTTGAACCTCTGGCTCTGGCTCTACCTCCCCTTCTTTTTTGCTTAGCGCTTGGATTATTATCACCACGCCCAGCACGCCTAACATTCCGGAGCCTATCAGCTTGGCCAGTTGGTCTGGCAAAAACAGCACTATTATGTTGCCGATGCCTATTGCTGCGGCTGTGAACGCTAGCGAGATCAGGCTGATTATGACTTTGGGCAGTAGCGGGACTTTTTTGCCTCTTAGGCCGTACGACACGCCGATGCCCAGTGCGTCCATGCTGAGCGATATTGCTAGCAGGATTCCCGACAAGATCCACATTCAACTCACCTCGAATATATTTTTATCTAATATATGCGGGCCTCGCCATATTGGTTTATGCGCTCGTGCTGCGATCATAACTTTTGCCTTTTGTGAATATACTTCTTTATGGACAACATTTTTGAGCGTTTAAGGGGTTGACTTGATGGACTGGCACAATTTAAATGCGGGCGACGTTTTGAAAAAATTTAAAGTCGATGAAAACATAGGTCTAAACAATATTTCTGTTGCGCAAAAGCAGATAAATTGCGGCAAGAATATTTTGAAGGAGAAGAAGTCTAAGAGCGTTGTGGCAAAGTTTTTTGAGCAATTTTCGGACTTTATGGTGATTGTTCTTTTGATTGCGGCGGCTATTTCTTTTGTGACCTCGGCTGTTAAGGGGAATCGCGACTACATCGATTCTATCATCATCCTTTTCATCGTCATCATGAACGCTATCATCGGCGTTGCGCAGGAGTCTAAGGCCGAGAAGGCTATTGATGCCTTAAAAAAATTGTCTTCGCCTAAGGCGCATGTTATTCGGGCGGGCAAGAAGGTCATTGTGCCTTCGGAGGAACTCGTTCCTGGCGACATTTTGCTCCTGCACAGTGGTGACTTGGTTCCCGCTGACGCCCGGCTTATTGAAAGTTTTAACTTGAAGGCCGAGGAGTCCTCTTTGACGGGAGAGTCTTTGTCTGTTGAGAAGGATGCGGGGCGGACTTTTTCCTCTGGTGCCACTTTGGGCGAGCGTCGCAATATGGTTTTTTCTACTAGCACCATAACGGCGGGGCACGGCAAGGCTATTGTTGTCGAAACCGGCATGAATACTCAGGTTGGAAAGATCGCTGGGATGATTATTAATGAGAATTCTTTTCAGACTCCTCTACAGTTAAAGCTCGAAAAAACCAGCAAAGTCCTTGGGATCTGCGCTATTGCCATTTGTGCCGTTATTTTCTTGCTTGGCGTTATTGAGAAAGTCCCGCCTTTTGAGATGTTCATGATAGCTATAAGTCTGGCTGTGGCGGCGATTCCGGAAGGTCTGCCGGCTGTGGTTACCATCGTTTTGGCTATGGGCGTTCGCAAGATGGCCGAAAACCGCGCCGTGATAAGGAAGCTCCCCGCTGTGGAGACGCTTGGCAACGCGACCGTGATTTGCTCCGACAAGACCGGCACGCTGACGCAGAACAAGATGACGGTTACGCAAATTTGCGCCGAGGACGGAAGGATAAATTTTTCTTCGGAGCTTGGCCAGAAAATCCTGACGCTGGGCGCTTTGTGCAATAATTCCTCCGTTACATACACAAACAAGGAGTTTCGCGCGGTTGGCGAGCCCACCGAGAGTGCGATCGTTTTGGCGGCCGCCGAGAATGGCAAGGTTAAGACTGACCTTGATAGGGAGTTTCCCAAAAAGTACGAGATTCCTTTTGCCTCCGACAGAAAGCTCATGACCACTGTTCACAAGCTGCCCAGCGGCAAGTTTCGCGTCATTACTAAGGGCGCGCCGGATTTCCTTTTGGATCGCTCTTCTTTGTGCAACGGGAGGCCCTTTTCCGCCGACTTAAAGCGCAAAGTTCGCATTCAAAACGAGAACATGGCAAAGTCCGCTTTACGAGTTTTGGCCATTGCCTTCAAGGACGTCGACAGCATCCCGCATTCACAGAGTGACGTTGAAAATGGTTTGAATTTTTGCGGGCTGATCGGTATGCTGGATCCGCCCCGTCCTCACGTTAAGCTGGCTGTTAGGGAGTGCAAAAGCGCCGGCATAAAGCCCGTTATGATAACTGGCGACCACATCATCACCGCCAAGGCTATTGCACGCGACTTAGGTATTTTGTCCGACAGCGACAAGGCTATTAGCGGCGCTCAGCTCGAGAAAATGAGTCAAGACACGCTTGAGAAGGACATTTTCGACTATTCGGTTTTTGCTCGGGTCTCTCCCGAGCACAAGGTTCGCATTGTGAAGGCATTCAAGAAGCACGGCGAGACCGTTGCCATGACGGGTGACGGTGTGAACGATGCTCCTGCTTTGAAGGCGGCCGATATTGGCTGCGCTATGGGGATCGCGGGGACTGACGTTGCCAAGAACGCCGCTGACATGATTATGACGGACGATAATTTTTCTACCATTGTTGAGGCGGTGCGGCAGGGGCGCGGGATTTTTGAGAATATCAAAAAGAGTGTGCATTTTTTGATTTCTACCAACATTGGCGAAATTATCACTGTTTTGACCGCTTTTCTACTCAAGCTGCCCTCGCCTTTGCTGGCTATTCAGCTTTTGTGGATAAATTTGGTTACCGACTCCTTCCCGGCTTTGGCGCTTGGTGTGGAGCCCGTTGACAACGAAATTATGAATCACAAGCCGCAGGGCAAAAACGCTGCACTTTTTTCTCGCGATGGTTGGCGCAAAATCGTCATTGAGGGCTGCTTTATTGGTGCAATTTCGTTTTTGGCTTTTAGCATTGGTCGCGTGTTTTTTGACGTCTCTAAAACGCCCATAATCGGTCGCACTATGGCTTTTGCCGTTTTGAGTTTGTCTCAGCTTTTTCACTCCTTTAACGTTCGGAGCGAGAAGTCTTTGCTCAAGATTGACATTCTCTCTAACATGAAGCTCGTTTACTCCTTCTTCCTTGGCATCATTCTGCAGGTTGCGGTCATTTCGGTGCCGGCTCTTGCCGTGATATTTAGGACCGCCAACTTGAACTTTGTGCAATGGCTGATTGTCGCGTTGCTTTCTGCCTCGCCCATACTGGTTGTTGAATGCGAAAAAATGCTCCTAAACCGTAAATCATGACGCTATTAAGATTTGCTATACATATTTACAAACGTGTCTGCGACCTTTAAACAGCATTGGCACGGGACTTTTAGCCTCTCCAAAATTTTGATTTTGATATTTTGCTATACAATATGCTTTACAAAATCGGTTGAGTGTAGTATAATTAAGGAGACCTAATTCACGGATTAAGGATACCGCCCGTTGGGGTGCTTGCCCGCCTTATTCTGTGTTTTATGGATTATTTTTTGAAAAAGGTGAGGCAACATGTTAAAGTCGGAAAAAACTTCTATTATTGAGACTTATGCTATGCACGAGGGCGACACCGGTTCGCCAGAGGTTCAAATTGCTCTTTTGACTAAGCGAATTAACGATTTGAACGATCATTTGAAGATTCACAAAAAAGATCATCACTCTAGGCGTGGCCTTTTGAAGATGGTTGGTCAGAGAAGAAATTTGCTTGGCTATTTGATGAAGTCTGATATTGAGCGGTACCGCGCTATTATTGCTAAACTTGGTATTCGTAAATAATTTTTTCTTGAGAGGGCAGGTGACTTTTGCGTCATCTGCTTATCCGTTTTTGGCGGTATTGCTGGAGTTTTCTTTGTTTTTATTTGCCTAGAACATCTGATATAAATCCCGGTTTTAGCAGTGAAACGTGTGTTTTAAGCTGGTTTTGCTCGATTTAACATAGGTTTTATTGCTAAGCCCTCCTTATGGATTTATGTTTGGATGTTGAATAAATTTTTTTGGAGGTCTTTTATGTTCGAAAATTACAGAGTTTTTAAAACCGATTTTGCCGGCCGTCCGCTTGTTGTTGAGGCTGGCAAGATGGCACAGCTTGCTAACGGCGCTTGTTTGGTGCGGTATGGCGAGACGGTTGTTAATGTGGCTGTTACGGCCACTGCTGAGTCGCGCGAGGGAATTGACTTTTTTCCTTTGTCGGTTGATTTTGAAGAGAAGATGTACGCTGTGGGGCGGATTCCGGGTTCTTTTTTACGCCGTGAGGGGCGTCCTAGCGAGAAGGCTATTTTGGTTTCTCGTGTTATTGACCGGCCTATTCGTCCGCTTTTTCCTAAGGACATGCGCAACGATGTTTCTGTGGTGTGCACTGTTATGTCGGTTGACCCGGATTGCTCTCCTGAAATCGCCGCTATGGTCGGCACTTCCATTGCTTTGAGCATTTCGGATATTCCTTGGAATGGCCCCATTTCGGGCGTTAGCGTTGGTTTGATTAATGGTGAGTTTATTATTAATCCTGACGCTGAGCAGCGGAAGATATCTCAGATGGCCGTTACGGTGGCTTCTACCGACAGTCGGATTGCTATGATTGAAGCCGGCGCCAACGAAGTTGACGACGAGACTATGTTTAACGGCATCATGGCGGGGCACGAGGTGAATCAGCAGATTATTGCTTTTATTAAGGGGATTCGCGATGAGATTGGCAAGGCGAAGTTCGCTTACACCTCGGCTGACCCGGACGCTGCTATGCTTGAGGCGATTAAAAATTTTGCTTGTGAGGATCTGAAAGTTGCTCTTGACACCGACGATAAGAAGGTTCGCGATGACCGTCTTGGCCTGATATATCAGAAGGTTCACGAGCACTTTGCACAGACTTACCCGGACGCTGAGGCTTTGATCGACGAATGTATGTATCGTGCGCAAAAGAGTATTGTTCGGCGCTGGCTTTTGGACGAGCAAAAGCGTGTGGATGGCCGGGGAATGGACGAGATTCGTCCTTTAGCTGCAGAGGTTTCTCTTTTACCGCGCGCGCATGGTTCTGGACTGTTTACTCGCGGGCAGACTCAGGTTTTGACCGTGGCTACTTTGGGCTCGATCGGCGATGAACAGCTTTTGGACGGCATCGATGGCGAGGTCGAAAAGCGTTATATGCATCACTATAATTTTCCATCCTTCTCCGTTGGCGAAACTAGGCCGAGCCGTGGCCCTGGTCGCCGCGAAATTGGGCATGGCGCCTTGGCTGAGCGCGCTTTGGTTCCGGTTATTCCCTCTATTGACGAGTTTCCTTATACTATTCGCTTGGTCTCGGAGGTCGTCTCTTCTAACGGGTCGACTTCTCAGGGTTCCGTTTGTGGCTCTACGCTGGCTTTGATGGACGCTGGTGTGCCTATAACCGCCCCTGTTGCGGGGATTTCTTGCGGGCTTATTACCGAGGGCGACCGTTTTATGACCATGGTGGACATTCAGGGACTGGAGGACTTTTTTGGCGACATGGACTTCAAGGTCGCCGGAACTCACCGCGGCATCACCGCTATTCAGATGGATCTTAAGATCGATGGCTTGACGCCGGCTATTATTAAGGAGGCTCTTTTTAAAACTCACCGAGCTCGCGATTATATCTTGGACGAGGTCATGCTGAAGGTTATTGATCGCCCACGCGCTGAGCTTTCTCCTTATGCGCCTAAGATGCTTTCTACTGTGATTGATATTGAGAAGATCCGCGATGTTATCGGCTCTGGCGGGAAGGTCGTGCAAAAAATTTGCTTGGACTGCGACGTTAAAATCGATATTGAGGACGACGGGCGCGTGTTTATTTCTGCGCTGGACCTTGACAACTGCCGCCGCGCCTTGGCTATTATTGAGTCCATTGTTAAGGACCCGCAAGTTGGCGACATTTACACCGGGCGCGTTAGCCGGATTATGGATTTTGGCGCCTTTGTTGAGTTTGCTCCGGGAAAGGAAGGCCTTTGCCATATTTCTCAGCTGGACACCAAGCGCGCCGAGAAGGTCACGGACACCGTTAAGGTCGGGGACGAGATTATTGTTAAGATTACCGAGATTGACGACAAGGGCCGCGTGAATTTGTCGCGCAAGGCCGCCCTTCTTGACAAGAATTCTTAGATTTTTTAAAATGCTAATACGCTTAAAAGGTCGTGTGCAGGCAATGTTCTGCATACGGCTTTTATCTTTTGGCTTTATAGCTGTGTTGACAAATTTTGCCTCTTTTTTACATCCCGCCCGTGCTATAATCTTGCTTAACTCAAGGCTGGCACCAGTCCGGCCGCCAGAAAGGAACAAGTTTATGGAGCAGGAAAAATCAAAGGTTAGCGAATATCACGCGGACTACCGTAGCGCCGGCAAGACCGTCGTCAAGGCCGCCACCATTACAAGCTCAACGCCAGCAAGGTCAGGGTTAACGTGGCGACACGCAGAAAAAGTACAAGAAAATTTAGCTCAAACACGGGTGCGCTCTCCTAAACCTCGTCAAAATGCCCGTTCTAAGCCTTCTGATCGCGGCACTATTAAAATTTCTCAAAAAACTAGGCATCAGATCAACATCTATCGATTTCTTTTTGCTGGTGTGACTATGATCCTCGCTATTGTGGGCATTATCATCTTGCTCTCGGCTGTAAACCGTACCAGCTCGGTCATTAGCGATTCCTCCACTTACGCCAAGTACAACAATTACATTGCACCGGTCGTTATGCATGATCCCGCTCCCTTTGCCTCCCCGCAGGATGCCGATTCTGACATGGTTGTCTCCTCCTGCATTTGGCGAAATCTCCTTCAGAACGGTGCGGAGGGCTACAAGGAGTTCGACGATCAGGGACTAACACTCATGCCGGTTGCAGACGTGCAACGTGCCGCGGTAGATTTATTCGGCAGTGCGGACATCATAAATTGTTCTGGTGACATTTTCGGCGCATTTTATTCGCACACGGCGGGCGAGGACAATTTTCACATCAGCTCGATCAGCAACGCGGGGACGTTTTTGCCGCATATTGAAGAAATTCTCGAAAAAAAAGACGAGCTGATTTTGACAGTGTCGTACTTGTCGCGAGAAGATAAATTTTTGAGCCCCGGCGAAGAGAAGGCGCCCGCACCCACGCCAGTCAAGCAAATGGTATACAAGCTGAAGCTCGGCGCAGACACCGACAAATACTACATCTCATCGATAGAACCCGTGAAAACTCAGATCTGACCTCAAATTATCAGGTACATAAGCGCCAAAATCAGGCTCAGGTCGCTGCTTTCGTTCACCAGAATCAGTATCAAAACCAAAACGAGGCTCTTTTCCCTATCATTCAACAGCGCAGAAAAAATGTTCATTTTGCCGTTTGTTTTAGCCAAAATTTGTTTACCATTAGTATTTTCGTTTAGATTATTTACGTTTTGTATTAAATCTGGGTCTTTCGTTTGTGCCGAAGTATCGCCATTATGTCTGCATTCTTGCTGATGTTTCGGATTTTCTGTTTTATTTAATTCAATATGCTTTTCACCCGCCGCGAGGCTTTGTTTGGCGCGCTTTTGCATCTCTTGCACCCGCCGAACCGCCTCCTGCTGCATTTTTTGCATCTCTTCCATGCTTTCAAAATTACTCTTCATAAGTTACCTCGTTTACCGTCATCTCGCCCGGCTTGTGGCCGTCAAAAGAGCCCTTGGCTTTTTAGCACCGGCAAAAGCTTGAGCATCTGCAGCATTTTTATCGATTTATCCAGCTTTGCCTGCCGATGTTCGCTCAGGTGCGGCCGGAGCGCCTGCAGGAGCCTTGTGTTGTCATCTTCCTTGCTTGCGGTGGACAGCAGTGGCATCAGCTTCATTATGGTTTGGAGCATTTCTACTGACGCTGTATCGTGTGCTGTTGGGGACTCTTCCGATTCTGCTTGGGATTTGCCCTCCTTGGGCTGATCCTCCTGTCCCTCTTTGCCCTCCGACAATAGGCCGCTTAGATTTTTTATTTTCTCCATGTTTTCTTTGCTCGCAAGTAGCCCCATCAGCTTTTCTGTTAGTTCGTCCATTTATTTTTCTCCCAGCAGCTTTTGTATCAGCTTTTGCGCCTGCGGCGTGGCCAAGATCTTATTTGCCATGCCTTTGTCCGACAATATCTTTTTTATTTTTTGCGCGTCGTCTTGCTTCAGGCTCCCTAACAAATTCTCTATATTGCCCTCTTTGGTGGCTTTCTCTAGCTCTTTGGGGCTTTTGCCTAGCTTGTTTGCCACGGATTTTAGCAGACTATCGGCGCTTGGACTCTTGGCGTTGTTGTTCTCGCTTGCCATTCTGATCACCTCTTTTACATGGTATGTCGCCCCCGCCAAAAGTATGAAACTTTATGCGCGTTTGCAAAATATCAAAATTTCGGCTATACTTAGTCCTAGATTACCCGGTTTTTTGGCGGTAAGAAAGGATTTTTAAGCTATGAAAATCGCGCTTTTTTCAGATACCTTCGCTCCAGAAATAAACGGCGTGGCTATCCACGTGGCCGCCCTCAAAGAGGGGCTTGAGAGCCTTGGTCACGAGGTTTTGGTTGTTACCACTAACCCTAAGAATACCACTACGTTCGAGGAGCACGGCGTTTTACATTGTCCGAGCATAAAATTAAAGCGGATTTACGGCTACGGTCTCTCTATGCCCATCAATATGCGGCAATACCATATTATTAAAAAGTTCGCGCCCGATGTGATTCATATTCACACTGAGTTTGGAATCGGGCTGTTTGGCATCTTGGTTTCTAAGCTCCTAAAGCGCCCGGTTGTCTACACTCTGCACACCATTTACGACGACTACGTTTACTATGTTGTGCCCAAGCCCCTTGTTAAGACCGGTCAGCGCATTTTTTACAAGTATATTCGGTCTCTTTACCGGCGCGCTACCGTTATTACGGGGCCTTCGCCCAAAAGTCACGAGTACCTCTCGCGCGCGGGGATTTCTCAGAACGTTGAGATTATCCCTAACCCCGTTGACGTTGACCGCTTTTCGCCCGAAAATGTCACGCCTTCGGACATTGCTAGGGTTCGGGAGAAGTACAGCATTCCGGCTGACGCTTTTGTCGGCTGCATTGTCTCGCGCGTTGGCAAGGAGAAGAGCATCGATATTTTGATTAATTATATCGAGAAATACGCCAAGATTAACGATAAGTTCAGGTTTTTAGTCATTGGTGACGGCCCCGCTAAGGTTGACTTAGAAAAGCAGGCCAAAAAGTTGGGGATTGGCGATATAATTATATTTACGGGCAAGATTCCAAACTCCGAGCTTTTGCCTTACTACGCTGCCTGCGACGTTTTCTTGACCGCTTCGTTATCCGACACAAACTCGATATCTATGCTCGAGGCGATGTCTATGGGCTTGCCGATAATTCAGCGTGACGATCCGATAAACAAAGGCCAGGTTGTGGAGAACATCAACGGATTCATCTTTAACGGCGAGGCCAGCTTTGTCAAAAAGTTGGACTTGGTTTACAATATGCCCCCGCAGCGGCGCTGCGAACTAAAGGCTCGCGTTCGAAACAGCGTGATTCACAGCAACACCAAAAATAATATGGCGGTCAAGATTGTTGACGTTTACAACCATGCCATTGAGATATTTGCGTGAAGTGTTTTTCGATTTTAGAAAATAAGTGGGTGTGAGAAAATGATTATGAACAAAAAAAGAAGAAAGCTTTTGGCTATCCTCTCGGCTTGCACAGCCCTAATTCTTATTATCTTGCTTGCTATTGGCAACTATTTTTTTGACTACGCTCTTGTGCGAAAAGGCGATGCTACCGATGGCGCGAACCGCGAAGTTGAGTCCAGCGCCGTTTCTTCGGCTCAGAGCCTTATTTTAAAAAATTACGAAAGCCAAGTCGAGGCTACCAACGATTGGCTTAAAACCGTCGACAGGAAGGATGTTTTTGTGACGTCTAAGGATAATCTTCGGCTGCACGGAGTTAAATTTCGTGCCAGCGCCAATTCCCACAACTACGCCATTGTCGTGCATGGGTACTCTAGCAGCTGCCGCCACGTCTTTGATCTCGCGCAACATTATCAGACCCACAGCTACAACGTTGTTACGCCTGATCTGCGCGCGTGCGGCGAGAGCGAGGGCAGCTACATCGGCATGGGCTGGCTGGACAAAGACGATATTCTAATTTGGATTTCATCAATTTTGGACGAGGACCCCGAGGCTAAAATCGTGCTGCATGGCGTCTCTATGGGCGCTGCCACTGTTATGATGCTCAGCGGCGAGAAGCTGCCTAAAAACGTGGTTGCAATCATTGAAGACTGCGGATACACTCGCGTTGATGAGGTTTTTTCGTCCGAGTTAAAGCTTCGGTTCAATTTGCCTCCCTTCCCGATTATAAATTTTGCCAGTCTTGTCGCCAAGCTTCGCGCCGGATACAGCTTTGAGGAGGCTTCTAGTCTGGAGCAAATCAAAAAAGCAAGCGTTCCCATCTTGTTTATCCACGGTTCGCTCGACGATTTCATTCCGCTAGAGATGTGCCATCGGCTATACGATGCGGCTGATTGCAAAAAAGAAAAGCTCATAATAGATGGCGCCGGACATAATCAAAGTCGATTTTTGCAGCCGGACGAATACTATCAAGCGGTGTTCGATTTTATTGGCAACAACGTCTAAACAAAGCCATTTTTAACTCTAAAAAATAAAAAATCCCTGAGATAAATCAGGGGTTCTTTTTTATTGTGCGCCATTTTTTAAATTTTGTCGAGTCTTTCTCAAGTCCGCCACGGCGCCGGTTAGCGTCTCGTCCGTGTGCTTTATTACGTCGTCTATATACTCGTTCGTCGCCTGCTTCATCTCGCGGGCCTTCATCTTGGCCGCCAGCACCACTTCCTCCGCCATCTTTTGCGCCTGCTTTACGATTTCGTCCCGCTCCACCATGTACTTTGCCTTTTTCTCGGCCGCGTTTACAATCGATTCGGCTTCCTCTTTGGCTTCGCTAATAATTTGCGAGCGGTCTGCGATAATAGCCTTAGCTTGCCGCAGTTCATTTGGCAGCTCGTCGCGGATTTCGCTTATTAAATCCCGCACTCTCTCAATGTTTATGAGGCCTTTGCCCCCCGTCAGCGGCAAGTTCCACGCTTCCTTCGTCAGCTCCTCCAGCTCTTCCAAAATCTCTTCAACCCGCACTCTGATCTCCTCCTTTACGATTTTCGCAGTTTTGTTTTCTATTTTTAAGAATACTCGAAACCGCGCTCAAAATCAAGAATATTCTTTTTTCGCAAAATTAACTATCGCCCCAATCGCAATAAATACTCACAGCAATCTTGCCGTATTTGTAAGCTTTAGTCAAATGAAAACTCGCTAAATCAAGCGGTAAATCTAAATCCATAGGGTGCTCGCAAATGATGATTCCGCCCTTTGCCATAACCTCGGGCAGCAAAAGCAGTGCTGTGTCTAGAACCTCGGATTTATAAGGCGGATCCAAAAAAGCTATGTCAAATAATTTCTCTCGCTGCTTTTTTAAAAACAAAGCCGAGTTCGTATTCAAAACCGTTGCCCTTGCCATAAAGTCCGTCGCAGTCAGGTTCTTCTTTATCACACTTATTGCAGCCCTATTCTCGTCGACAAATGTAGCCCGGCGTGCCCCTCGACTCAAGGCTTCTATCCCGATTTGGCCGGATCCTGCAAACAAGTCCAAAAAATTCGCGCCTGCCACGTCAAACTGAATCACATTAAAAATGGATTCCTTCACCTTATCCGTCGTCGGCCGGACAGCTTCATCCCTCAGCCGGTCCAGCTTTTTCCCTCTTTTTTGGCCCGCAATAACCCTCATGCAAAAGTCCCCTCACACCGCAAAACCGCAAGAGTCAACTATATTATGCAATATTTGCCACTCTTTGTCAAGTTAATTTGATTTTTTATTCATTTTATTTAATCTAATTTTTGTAAACAAGTCGAAAAACATTGCAATATCAAGGTTTTCCTTCATTAAAACACCTTTGAATGCTGACAGCAAGAGTCTGGCTTATTCCCGGAACCTTCACTAAGTCCGCTACGTCCGCCTGTTTGACCCTCTCCACACTCTTAAAGTACGTCAGCAGCAACTTGGCCTTTTTCTCGCCCACGCCCGGAACCTGTGTCAGCGCCGTAGTCAAGGTCTCCTGCTTCCTTTTTTGGCGGTGATATCCGATGGCGAACCTATGCACTTCCTCCTGTATAGACGAAATCAGCGTAAACGCCGCCCTGTTCGAATTTATCGCGATTTCCCCGCCGTCCTTAGCAATGGCTCGAGTTTTGTGCTTGGAGTCCTTGACCATGCCATACACCGGGATGCTCAGCCCGCGGCTTTGCAAGAGGCGCTTCACCGTCGAAACATGCCCATGTCCCCCGTCCAGCAAGATAAGATCTGGCAGCCGCTCAAAGCCGTTCGATGTCCCTTCGGTTGCGGCTTCGTACCTATCCAGCCGCCGCGAGATCACCTCGCACATCGACCCGTAGTCGTCCTGCCCGAGCACTGTCTTTATCTCAAACTTCTTATACGCCGACTTCAACGGCCGACCATTCTTAAAGACCACCATTCCCGCTACGTTGGCGCTCCCCGCTATGTTGGAGATGTCATAAGCCTCGATGTACACGGGCACCGCCGGCAGCGAGAGTAGCTTCGCCAGCTCGACAACTCCCGCCGTCTCTTTAAACGGTCTGCTCAGCCTCTGCGAAAGCCTTTCTGCCGCGTTTTTTCGGCACATCTCTATCAATTCCAGCGCCTGGCCTCTCTTGGGCACGGCGATGCGCACCTTTCTGCCTTGCTTTTGCCCCAAATAAGCCTCCACGCTGTCTTTGGCGTCTACAGGGCCGTCCACCAAGATCGTTGCCGGGATGTCGCTCTTCTTCATATAGTACTGCACAATGAACTCCGCCCGCGATATCTCGGCCTCACCAACCTCGTTAAATACGAAATTGTCAGTATCGCACAGCCGACCGTTTAAAAAGCGAAATACCTCAAAGCTCGAGACTCTCGCATCCTGCACCAGCGCGATTACGTCTTGAGTTTTGCCGTTTGTCGAGACGACTTTTTGCTTCTGGGTTATCTTTTTTATCGCCAAAATTTTGTCCCGTACTCTGGCGGCCTTTTCGTACTCCAGGCACTCCGAAAAATCGTACATCTTTTGCGTCAACTTTTTTATCGACTCCGTATCGCCACCCTTCAAGAATTCTACGGCGTCGTTAACGTTCTCCAAGTACTCCTCGTGGCTTATCTTTCCGATGCACGGCGCGCTGCACTGGTTAATATGATAGTTCAAGCACGCCCGAGCGCCATTCTTTCTGCCGTTTGGGTTAAAATCCTTCTTGCAGCGGGGCAATTTAAATATTTTCAAGGCCTCATCAATCGCCTTTGAGACGCTCGAGCCACTGGTGTACGGCCCAATATACGCCGACCCGTCGTCCAAAATTTGCTTGGATTCACGAATCCGCGGCCATTTTTCGTTGGTTATCTTGATGTAGTTGTAGCCCTTGTCGTCCTTGAGCAAGATGTTGTACTTCGGCGAGTACTGCTTGATCAAGCTGCACTCTAACACCAAGGCTTCGAATTCATTGTCGGTCAAGATATAGTCGAAGTCGTCGACCTTCTCCACCATCTTGCGCACCTTTTCTTGGTGATTCTTCTGCGAACCAAAGTACTGGCTAACCCGATTTTTCAGCACCTTCGCCTTGCCAACATAAATTGTCCGCCCGCCAGCGTCCTTCATTATATAAACCCCAGAACTCTCCGGCAGATTCAGCGCTTTTTGCCTCAAATATCCCAATTTCTCGTTCACAAGAATCACCTCGCAACCTCTACCCGCAAAAACGGCCCTTGTAAATAAAAAGCACCGAAACCCGGTGCTAGCTGCTTTTTCAATATTATTATGCTAAAAAAGAAAAATTAATCTGCAAATCCAGACTCGATCAATTTTGCCAGAGCCGACACCGCCGCTTCGTCGTCTGGCCCGTCGGCCAATATTTTTATCTTGGTGCCCTCCTCTATCCCCAAAGAAAGCACTCCCAGCAGGCTTTTGGCGTTTACTCTGCGCTCTTCCTTCTCTATCATGATTAGCGATTTAAACTCATTTGCCTTTTGGATAAAAAATGTAGCTGGGCGCGCATGTAAACCTGCTTGATTTTGAAGTACGACTTCTTTTACATACATGAAAAACCACTCCTATACCAAAAATATAATCGACAAAATTCTCAAAAGACCCACCTATGCTAATTATAGCATAATTGATAATATCGTCAAGAACAATCGGACAAATTTAGCATTATGAACGATTCTACCAGGGCCCTCATATGGACTTATTGTATATTTTACTACATTAAAACCTGTTTAAATTATATATTTCTAATAATTTCCAATTTTAATTCCTAATAAATCAGCTAATTTTCTTGATTTTCCGGCAAATTTAATTTTTCAAACAAATCTGGCCGTTTGAGCTTTGTCCTTAGGCGTGACTGCTGTTTTCGCCATTTTTCTATATTTTCATGATGTCCAGAAAGCAAAATTTCCGGGACTTCTCTCCTCCGCCAAACTGCGGGTTTCGTATACTGCGGATATTCCAAAAGTCCGTCGTAGTGGCTCTCTTCCTTAAAGCATATGTCGTCCGCCAGCACCCCAGGCACCATCCGGCTAACTGCGTCCACCAAGACCAGCGCCGGCAGCTCGCCACCAGTCAGAACGTAGTCCCCAATCGAGATCTCCTCATCCACAAACTCCTCGATAAATCGCTCGTCCACGCCCTCATAATGTCCGCAAAGCACCGCCAAATTCCCGCATTTAGAGAGCTCCTCTGCCTTCCGCTGTGTCAAAACTTCCCCTTGCGGCGACATATAGACAAGCTTGGGTCTGTCACCTAACTCCTCACACAAGGCCTCAAAGCACGCCGCGATAGGTTCCGCCATCATCAGCATGCCCATCCCCGGCCCATACACGGTGTCGTCCACCCGTTTGTGCTTATCGTTTGCGTAATCTCGAATCTGATGGCAAAAAACCTCGATGGCACCTTTCTTCTGCGCCCTGCCGATGATACTCTCGCTTATAACCGCGTTGCACATTTCTGGAAAAAGCGTTAAAATGTCAATCCTCATCGTCAAAAATCCCTCTCAGCGGCCGGATATTCATAATTTTATTTTTAATGTCAATCGAGCAAATCACGTTCTCAATGGCCGGCACCAGGTAATCCTTCCCTCGGCTATCGGTAACTTGGTAAACATCGTTCGCGCCGGTCTTCAGCACGTCCGTAACCCTGCCGTAACAAACATTTGTGTCCGCGTCACAAGCCTCCAAGCCCAAAACGTCCTGTATAAAAAAGCGACCTTCCGGCAAGTCTACGTCATCTCTGCTCATAAAAAGAACCTTACCCCGCAACAGTTCTGCCTGCTCCACAGAGTCAATTCCCGCAATCTTCATTCTAACCACGTTTTTGTGGACTTTTGCAAATAAAATCTCGACTTTTTTTTCTCCATTTTCATCAAAGTACAACTCTTTAAAACCACACAAAAAATCGCCATCGTCGCACCAAGGCTCAACCCTAATTTCGCCCCTCAGGCCATGCGGCGCCACTATTTTGCCTATCTCCAAAAATTTTTTACCCAAAAAAATTCCTCCACCATCCACAATGCAAAAGGACGTACCAAAAATACGTCCCTTCCCCAATTAAAGCGGTTTGCAAAATTTAAAGTGAGAATTTACCATCCCCAAGCGCTCATAAAACCTGTGTGCCCGCTCGCGGACTCGATTAGAGCTGACTTCCATACGAGTACATCCTCTACTTTTGGCCAATTTGCAAGCTTTCTCAAAAATAGCACTGCCAATCCCGCAAGAACGATGCTTCGCCGTAACAGAAAGTTCCATAATCTCAGCAATCTTCTCACAATGATGCAGCTGATCCTCAAACCGCAAAGTAGCCTCGCCCAACACTTCATCGCCTTTTTGCGCAATAATCACAGCATAAAAGTCGCCACGGTGCATCATCTCACCATAAATCCGCTCAAAATCTGCATAATTAAGCTCGCAATCTTCCAACTCACAAATCAATGAGTGCACAGCCCGGCAATCATCCATAGTTCCCAGCCGAATCACAAAAAGCACCTCTAAACAAAATTAATCTAAAAGCGAAAAATTTGTCCTCACAAAATTAAATCACTCTGCAATCTCAACCGCAACTCTGTGTTTTTTTCGAATCGCCGCTGAGCGCATAACCATGCGAATAGCCTTAGCAATGCGGCCCTGTTTGCCAATGACTCTGCCCATATCACTCTGCGCAACGTGCAGCCGATAGACCGTCACGCCGTTTTCATTGGCACCTTCAACGTCCACGCTAACATCATCTGGATTTTCGACCAATCCCCGCGCAATGGTAATCAACAACTCTTTCAAAGACAATTCCCCCGTTTGTTAAAGAATTTCGAACTTTCTCAGCAAGGACTTCACCGTGTCCGTTGGCTGAGCTCCATTTTTTATCCATTTTTGCACCTTTTCGCCATCAACCTTAAAATCAACCGGGTCCTTCAAAGGGGCATAATATCCCAGCTCCTCGATGAATCTACCGTCCCTAGGAAATCTCGAATCGGCAACAACAATGCGATAAAAAGGAGTTTTTTTAGCGCCCATGCGGCGCAACCTGATTTTTACTGCCATTTAAAACCTCACCTCCCAAGCTTGATATAGCGCCCATCCTGAGCAGTTTGTATTAATTAACAAATAATCATAAGTCAAAACTTAAATTTGCCAAGACCACCAAAACCAGGCATCCCAGCCATTCCCGGGAACCGCTTCTTACCCTTGCTGCCAGAAAATTGCTTCATCATCTTTTGCATCTGTTCAAACCGCCGAAGTAAAGAGTTAACATCCTCCACCTTCAATCCGCATCCCGTTGCAATACGCCTTTTCCTCGAAGCATTGATAATCTCCGGCTTGCTGCGCTCTTTCTTAGTCATGGACAAAATAATCGCGCAAAGCCTGTCAACCTGCCTGTCGTCGACGTCCGCATCCTTAACCTTCTGCGAAAGCCCCGGAATCTTCAAAAGTATCGACTTTAAAGAGCCCATATTCTTAATCTGGCTCATCTGGTCCAGCAAATCGTTCAAATCGAACTTGTTTTTAACCAGCTTTTCAGCCATTCGCTCGGCCTTTTGCTGGTCGAGCTTGCTTTCGGCCTCTTCTATCAACGAGAGCATGTCGCCCATTCCCAAGATCCGCGAAGCCATCCGCTCCGGGTAAAACTCCTCCAAGTCCGTAAGTTTTTCTCCCGTGCCAACAAATTTTATCGGCTTTCCAGTAACCTTTCTTACCGAAAGTGCCGCGCCTCCGCGGGTGTCTCCATCTAGCTTCGTCAAGATCACGCCCGTAATCGCCAATAAATCGTCAAACGACTTTGCCACATTAACGGCATCTTGACCCGTCATCGCGTCCACAACCAGCAAAATCTCGGCCGGCTCAACTTCTTGCTTTACCCGCTTAAGCTCCGCCATCAGTTGTTCGTCCACGTGCAGTCTGCCCGCTGTGTCTAAAATTACGATATCATTTCCGTGATCTTTTGCGTGTTTAACGGCCTCTTTTGCGATTTTAACTGGGTCCCCTTCGCCCATTTCAAAAACCGGAACGTCAATTTTCTCCGCAACAACCTGCAACTGCTTAATCGCAGCCGGTCGGTATACGTCGCAAGCCACCAGCAACGGGCGATGTCCCTTCTTTTTTTGAGCCAATGCCAACTTCCCAGAATGCGTGGTTTTTCCGGACCCCTGCAGTCCGCACATCATAACTACCGTAGGCGGCACCGAGCTAGTTTCCAAGCGGCTCTGCGCAGACCCCATCAGCTCGACTAATTCCTCATTAACGATCTTGACCACCATCTGCGCCGGCGTCAGGCTCTGCATAACTTCCTCGCCCACCGCGCGCTGAGTCACTTTGTCCGTGAACTCTTTTGCGACCTTATAGTTTACGTCCGCCTCCAAAAGCGCCAGCCGGACTTCTCGCATGGAGTCTTTGACGTCCTTTTCAGAGAGCTTGCCCTTGCCGCGAAGCCTCTTAAAAGTAGACATCAATTTTTCAGAAAGCCCCTCAAAAGGCACCAAACCACCCCCTACTGCTCTTTATATATAGAATCCGCCGCATTCTTAATGGCCTTTGCGATTTCATAAACCTCATTAATCCGCGCGCCAGAAAGGTTCTGCAATTTTCTCGCATTCTCTATTATTGTTTGCAAGTTTTTTTCGATTCTAGAAAATTTCAGTGCAAGATGCAACTTCTTTTCCAGCTCAAACAGCTGCGCTTCGGCCTTTTTTATAGTGTCTCGAACACCCTGACGGGTTATCCCCAAGTTTTCGCCAATCTCCGACAAAGAAAGGTCCTCATTATAGTACCAGCCCAGAACCTTCTTTTGGTTCTCGGTTAAAAGGTCCGCGTAAAAATCCAGCAGAGTCGAAACTTCCAGGTTTTTATCCACAAAAGCCACCTCAAGCCAAGGCATCTGTAAAGCTATTTCACTTTACAACTATTTTAACTCATCACGTTCAATTTGTCAAGCCCAAAATCAAAAAAAATACCACACCTGCAAACTTCCGATGTGGCATTAAATTACACTCAAAAATCAATTTTGTTTTCAAAAAGAATATCAAATAAAACATAAAAATAGCTTGCAAAAATTGAATCCCTCAGCCCGCGGCCCTTTTACAGTCAAAAGTCACTTTGGCTGCGATAACACCGTCCTCAACAAGTCTATGTTCTTGGACAAATTTTCGTTTAAAACTTCTTCTACCGGTCTTTTCAAAAACTGCGATAAATTCTCATAAAATTCAGAAGCCTCATCATTCAAAACAATTCTGTATTCTTTTATAATATCACCCTCTTATTAACTTTTTGATATCAATAATGAATATTGTTAAGAAATCGATGTGTAATATAATCTTATAATAGAGGATTGTGAATATTTTGTCAAAAAATATCGAAAATAATTTTATTTTTAAGCTTAATCATTTTCGTGTTTTGCCACAAAATCGAGTGTAAAGGGGTTTTGTTTTTATGCTAAAATTTATTCCTAAGCCAGAAAAAAATGAGGTCATTTGCATCCGGATCGACTCCGAAAAGCTCAAGTTTATCGACACCATTGCGAACAAAAATAACATGAGCCGTAACAAATTTATTGGTCAATGCATCGACTTTGCCTTACAAAACCTGGAGTCTCCCCCCTCCTGACCCTCGAATTGCGATTAAATTTGGCTTCCTCGGTATTATTTTAATTTACCACAAGTTTATTATAAAAGTCCAGCGTCTTCAAATTTTTCTCCAAACACCGCAGCAGGTAGGCCTCCGTAATTGCCGAGAGTTCACTTTGGCTTTGCGTAGCCAGTTCAAACGCAAACATCTTGTTAAACTCCGAGTACACCGTGTGCCGCAGCGCATGCAGGACGCTGTCCGTTAATTTGAACTTCGCAAAATTATAATTTCCAATGCATTCGCTACAAATAATCCCATTCGCATCGGGCACAAAATAGAAGTCTTTGCTGCCAGCCCCTTCGCAGTGCACACAGGCAACCAAATTAGGCATATAGCCTGACATCGCTAGGAGTCTCATCTCAAAAACAGATTTCAACAGCTTATCAGAAATCTTCCCCTCCGACAAGTAATGCAAAGAATTCAAACAAAGTCGCAAAATATCCTCGGTATGACGCTGTCCTTCAGCAACCAAGTTCAAAATCAGGTCGCAAAAATACTGCGCCAGCGCCAATTTCCCTATATCACTCCTCAGGCCCCAAAACGACTTTCTCGCACTCGCCTCGTTGATTATGCATTTATCCCTGCCCTTAAAAATCACAAAGTCCGAATAGCAGAACTGTTGCGTTGCAGAAAAATTTTTGTTTTTCACATTCTTAACACCCCGTGCAAACGCGCGGATAATCCCATACTTTCTCGTCAAAATCGTAACCAGTTTGTCATTCTCCGGCATCGGCTTCTCCAGAACTACCAGCCCGTCGGTATTAATCTGCATTTTAACAGCTCCCTTGCCTCAATGCTTCCATATAATCACAAACAAAACGGATGGCCAAACCATCCGCTTTTACATATCCAACGCCTTTTCATCAAAGCCAAAATTTTTCAAAAGCTCGGCTCTGTTGCGCCAATCTTCCTTCACTTTAACCCAAATCTGCAAATTAACATTAACACCAAAAAAATTCTCGATCTCAGCCCTAGCCTGACTGCCAATCTCTTTGAGCATATCGCCATGCTTGCCAATTAAAATGCCCTTATGCGTAGCTTTTTCGCAATATATAGTTGCATCAATGTCCATCAAACGGCCATCTTCGCGCTCCGGCATTTTCTCTACATGAACTGCCACACCATGCGGGACTTCTTCCCTAGTAACGCGCAAGATCTTCTCACGAATAACCTCGGCAACAAGCACAGATTCCGGCTGATCAGTCAAAGCATCTTCCGGAAAAAAATGCCCCTCGCAAACAGCAAATTTTTTTAACTCATCTAATAAATCCTCAAGCCCATCGCCAGTTTTAGCGGATATCGGTACAACTGCCACGCAATCAATCATCGACGATACCTCTGAAATTTGCCTCATCAAAACAGATTTATCTTTCAAAAGATCAATCTTATTTATCGCCAAAATTACCGGTACTTTCAAGGTTTTCAAACTTTTAATCAATTTAACTTCGGCAGGCTTTAAATTATTCTTCCCCGCCGCAACTACCAAAAGGCACGCATCAACCGATGCTATCGAGCTTCTTACTGATTTCTCCATATACTGTCCCAACCTGGTCTTAGGCTCGTGCGTCCCCGGGGTATCTATAAAAACAAGCTGAGTCTCGCCCTTTGTCAAGACGCCCATTATCCGATTTCGGGTGGTCTGCGGTTTTGCCGAAACAATCGAGACCTTTTGCCCAATCAACGCATTCAATATAGAAGACTTGCCAACATTCGGAACCCCCACAATTGCAGCAAACGCCGATTTCTTCCCCATCAACAGAGTTCCTTCCTCGTCAATTTATATGGATGTAAATTACTTACTGTAATAATACGAAACTCCGCCAACGAATCCCATTTTTGCCATGATCAGCTCTTCTTTGTCACGCATTTTAACTTTTTCGATTCCGCCTTTTTCATGGACATATCCAAGCAAGTGCAAAATGCCGTGGACAGTAAGATGTGCAACCTCTTTTTGCAAATTATGCCCATATTTCTGGGCTTGCTCCTCGGCTTTCTCTAATGAAATTACAATATCTCCCAAAAGCTTTGCGCCAGTAGCTGGATCCGTATCGTAATTGCCGTCCTTGCCCATAGGAAAAGACAAAACGTCCGTCGGGATATTTTTTTGCCGATATTTATTGTTTAATTCTTTAATCTGCTCGTTGTTTACAAAAGACACGCTCACTTCTGCCGAACCTTCAAACTCTTCCGTGCGCAAAACCGCATTGCAACAGCGGCGAACAATCATACGCAAACCTGTTGGAACTTTAACTTCTTTTTGCTTGTTGTTAATAATTACTTTGATCTTATCCATACAAAAACTCGCTTACCCTTCTGCATAAACACCACGTTACGTATCAAGAAACAAGTAACATAAAGCTAAGGCAAACTTAACCTCCCTACAATTACTATAAAAAATATAAAGTCACAAGCTGCCAAAAGCCTAAAAACAGCATTTTTCAAGCATTCTTTACTTATAATATATAAAACTTAAAATTTATTTCTCACACACTTTGTTGTATATTAAAAAGGTTCAGTACATATCAACATTCAAAATCTCTACAGCTCTATCAAACCCTATCAAACAGTTAACTTAGTGCTAAAAGACAAATTTTTCATTTTAAACAGGCTATAAACTTATATTTTTTACAAATTTACAAATCAAATTTAGTTTATTATATCACAAAAAATAGTAGATGTCATTAAAAAAAGGAAATTTTTTTATTTTTGTAACAAGTCACAATATTTTGCTATAATCTCACTTTGTTTTTGCTGTTTTTTACTCCTCTATTTTGATTTCCTCCTTTTGCGCGATGTTTTCCTCGCAGGTGTAGTCGGCTGTTACCAACGCCTTACCGCTTATCAGCCTCTCCACCTTGTGCTTGCTTATTATTTTTGCCTCGCCCAGCTCCGATTGTTCCTGCTTTTCTAGCTCTTCGTTGGCCTTCTGCAGCGCCTCCTCTTGCGAGAGCCTCACTTCTTTTTCTGCCACCTGCGTCCAGACTTCTTTGTAATAGCTTGCAGGTAGCGAGACTCCCCAAAAACTGACGTCGCTCACCTGCACAGTCTTCTCAAAATCCCCACCTGGCTGCGATGTCAGCGTCAGTGGCAGCTCTATCCCAAACAGTTTTAGCCTTTTGCGAGTCACCTTCTTGCCGGTGCTTTGTTTTTCCCTTTGGCAGAGCTCCACTTCGGCCTTTAGTTCGCGCTTTGTTAGGGCATAGACCTTCGCCTCGGCATGTTTTATGGTGCATGCACCAAAGTCGTCCTCCACTATTCCGCTCACCAGCAGCTGTCCTGTTGTTGCCGCATCCCCCAACTTCACCTCTGGCGTGCCTTCGTAAACCTCCATCCTTGTGATTTGCCCGTCTTTGCTTGCTTTTATGTTGCACGGAGCCGTTTTTGGAATTAGCGATGGCGGCTCTACTCGCTCTTTTAGCTCAAAGCTGAGCGTGCTGCCCTTTACGTTGACCGACGCCCACGCTATATTGCTAAAATTCTTCATTATGGTCTTCTCGATCATCGGTGTGTCCAGCTCGCTCTTTAACGTTCCCGCGCAGACGCCAAGTTCGCTTATCAGACCGGTGAGCTCGGCCTTGTCTATGGTCTCGGCGCCCTTTATGTCTATGGACCATATGTAGAGCGACAAAAAATGCAGGCTCAGCGCAAAGCAGACGAGCCCCACAAATAGGCCTTTTCTCTTTTTGTACCGCTTCAAAATAAACGGCAAGCCCTGTTTTTGCTGGATTCTTATTTTTATGCACGATTTTTTTGCAATTCTTCTGAGCGCTTTATATTCGGACGCCGCCACCGAGCACCGCAGTTCCTCTTTGTCTCTGCACTTTTTTATATTAAAGAGCCCGACTCCGGCCTTTGCAGCTAGGTTTATGAATCTTTCTGGCCCCTTGCCCGCCGCTATGAAGGTAACGTAGCCCCAAAAAAACCTTATTATTTTGAGCAATTGCCCCACCTCTCTACGTTATAAACTCTATCGATTTTATGAAGCCCTCCACTATTAACGAGTCTGCCGTGAGGCATTTTATGGCCAAATTCCGGCCCAAAAACGACGTCACCATGTTGCCGGTATTGATCCTTATTATATTCTCGTCGTACTGAAGGATCCCCTTGCAGCCTTCTATCGAGACTTCGCGGTTTGAGTTCATCTCAAAATGAGTGCAATTCGGCATGGCTCCTGCCGGCATTTGCATCTTGCTGGCCACTGTCTGCAGCCTTTCTATGTTTTTGCCCTTTTTCCGCACGCTGATCCCCTCCACATCGCCCTTGGCTTTGTTCTCGTTTTTACTGCCACTACCATAAATTATGCTCGCAGTTCAATAAAAATCACAAGCCACATATATATTAGTTGGAGGTGCTTTTACTATGCCCAATTTTCTTTTAAAGAAATTTCGCCGAGTTCGCATAAACGCCGGCCTCATCAAGGACGCACTCTTGTTCTCGTTTATAATATTTTTGTGCGTAATAATTCTCTGCATGCCGCAGGCCTCGGCTGCTGGCGTTAAACTGGGGTTGCGATTCTGCACAAACACGCTGGTGCCCGCGCTTTTCCCGTTTATGGTGCTTTCCTCTTTGGTCGTTAAAACCGGGATGTCCGAAAAAATCGGCAAAGTGCTGGCTCCCGTCGTTAAGGTTTTGTTTCGACTGCCACCCAGCACCGCCGCTACCATTCTGCTGAGCTTTGTTGGTGGCTACCCTTCCGGCGCCATCGGCGTTAATGAGCTTTACCGCCAGGGCAAAATCTCTCGCGCCCAGGCCGAGCAGATGCTTCTATTCACCGTCTGCGCTGGGCCCGCCTTCATCCTAAACGCGGTCTGCTCCGGCTTTGCCAACAACGCCATCATTGGCCCGATTATGCTTGCTTCTCACATTATCTCCGCCTCGATTTTGGGCATCGTTGCTGGGTTTCTTTACTCTCCCTCGAAAATTATTGGCTCTGCACCGGATATCTGCCGCCAAAATTTTTCTTATGCTATGGTTGGAGCCTGTCTGGACGCCGCCCACGCGACTTTTAATATGTGCTCTTTTGTGATTCTGTTTTCGGCCCTTTTGAGCATTCTCAATCAGTCGCACATTTTCAGCTCAATTTTCAAAATTCTTGATTTTTTCGGCGTCCCACCGGCAATAATAAATATTATGCTCCCAGCGGCGCTCGAAGTCACCAACGGCTGCTCGGCCATATTAAAAAACCGCGCTCCCACCGAGCTTCTTGCCTTTGCTCTCAGTTGGGCTGGAGTTTGCGTGCATTTTCAGATTTTTTCCATCGCCGAATCTATTAATTTCTCCAAACTAAAATTCATCTTCTTTCGCGCCACACATGGGCTCTTGGCCGCCGTTATATCGCACTTTCTGTTCTCTACCTTCAGCGCGCGCTCTGCCTTTGCCACCATTACGCGGATTTCCTCTTCTAGCGTTGCCGAGGGTTACGTCTCCAAGGGCAGCGTCGCGCTTATTGCGCTGTGCGTTATCTTCCTGCTCACCGCAAATCCTAGAACGACTCGGGGGGTTCGTTTTGAAAAACCTAAAAAAAGAAGGCTTAATCACGTTTTCAAAAAGTAACTTCAAGGCCTTGCTGGCGGTCTCTGCAATAAAATTTTTCTCAAAACTGCTGCTAACCCTCCTGGCCTTCCTGGCGGTCTACTCCCTCTTCGACTACACATTCACCGCCAACGGCTTCTTCACTTCGTTTCTAAAGCCCATCTCTGCGGCCAAAAATTTAAACTCAGTCCCGCTAAGCGCCATTCTGCTGGCACTTTGGGCGTACACATTCGTCATGCTCCTCCCGCTAGACCTGGGCTTTTACCTGTGGTTCTCTCAAATAGAGCCCGACATCACGCCGCCCCCGCTGCTACTTATATTTTTCTATTACAAAAATTTAAGCCTCGTCATCAGAGCAATATCCTTCCAGTTCGCCATTTTACTTAGATCCGTATTAAAATTTATCCTTTACATTGGTCCCGCAGCAGGAACTTTCATATTTCTATGCCTAAACATCCGCACCTTTTCGCCAGAATCCCAGCTTCTTTTCAGAATTTTCATACTAATTGCGGCGTTCGCAGCCTTTGCCGAAGCCCTCCTCTTCATCCGGTCCCAGATTCTTCGCGCCTTCACCAAATTCATCTTCGTTCTCAACGACTCTCAAAACGTCTTCAAAACTCTCAAAAGCTCGGCGTTTCTAACTCGAAACAGCAGCAAAAGCCTCATAAAATTTATCCTCTCCTTCTGGCCATACGCGATTCTCAGCTTCTTCATCGTGACTATTCCACTCGCGCGCGCCTATTTTCTGTTCCGGCTTGGCATTTTTACAAAAAAAATTATCTATAACCAAAATCAAGGGATCATTGCGATCCCTCTCAGTCAAAAAGTTATAGATATAAATTTATAAATTATAAAACCTGATTAAGTTCTCTCTGTACCTAGTACCACAGCCATCTAGTTTCGACCCGTATCCATGGGCCCCCAGCTCTTGGCCCTTTGTTCCAAGACCCCAGCCCTTGTGCATCGGCTCCCGGCCAAGCCTAACTAAAGCTCAACGTCAACTTCTCTATTTGGACTTCAATTCTGAAATACAATTCTTGCAAACACAATGCCCCTTAAAGTCTACAATGTCCTCGCAAGAGCCACAAAAACTGCACGCAAACTGATGCTTAGTCAGCACAATATTCTCGCCATCCACATATATTTCAAGCTTGTCTCTACTATTAATATTCATAGTTTTGCGGAGTTCCATAGGCAAAACGATTCTTCCCAACTCATCGATTGAGCGCACTATACCTGTTGATTTCATTTAGCACTGTCCTTTCTACAACTAATACTGTCGATTTTAATCAGTTTTATTTTTTTATTAAATTAATAATACTATTTTCTTACAAAATTGTCAAACATATTTTTAGATGTAAATAATGGAAATTATCATAAAATAATCCAAGCCCGGAATATACTTTTTTTGTACAATAACGATGAATCGGCCGGGGATGAGTCCTAAGCTACACATCTGGCGGGTAATTAATAGCGTTATCTGGGGGATCTGTGTTGTTTTTGCCAAAGAATCGCCGTACAAAGGACATCTGTAAAATTTCAACATTCTCAAAAATACAGAATGTTTGCATTAGTCCACTACACAAATAGACTTAATATAGGGCTCATGAATCGCCTCCGCGTAATCTTTGTGTTCTATCCTTTAAGAGCACTAATCCCATTCTGTCACACTTTTTTCAACAGCACTTATGAAATTTGCCCGCAGCCACTTGTAAGTCGTAGTTTTGCGTTATATAATGTTCATAATTTAAGCTCGAAGGAGACTGCTATTTGCAATGTTAAACTATATCTGGGGCGCGCTAATTCTGATAAGCATAGTCTGCGCCGTTTTTACCGGAAACGTAAAACCGCTTTCCGACGCCATTTTAACCGGGGCCTCAGACGCCATCGGACTAGTCATCTCTATGGCCGGCATGATGAGCCTTTGGACCGGACTTCTAGAGATCGCCAACAAAGGCGGCCTCACCACGGTGCTCACTCGCCTCTTTAAGCCCGTTATCAAGCACCTGTTTAAGGAGTACCCCGAGGACAGCCCCGCCATCCACGCCATTTGCATGAACATCACGGCAAACCTTTTGGGGCTCGACAATGCCGCCACCCCGCTTGGGATCTCTGCCATGAAGGAGATGAACAAGGCGAACAAAACCTCAACCGTCGCCAACAACAGCATGGTTATCTTCACCGTCATGAACACTGCCTCCATCCAGCTCGTGCCCACCATGATGTCCGTTCTGCGTCAAAAGTACAACTCTGCCTCTCCGTTCGACGTACTGCCCGTCATTTGGGTATCTTCCTTCATAGCACTTGCAATCGGCGTCATTTTGGCAAAACTCTTCGAAAAATAAAGAAAAACAAAGTGAGGGTCTTTATTGAACACGTTCAGCTTCTACATATTGCCCGGTGTCATCGGGTTTATCATCGTATTTGGACTTTTTAAAAATGTTCCACTGTTTGACACATTCATCCTAGGTGCCAAAGATGGCCTTTCTTCGGCTTTTTCCATTGCTCCCTCGCTGATCGGCTTGATCGTTGCGGTCTCCATGCTAAAAGCCTCGGGCGCTCTGGATATCATAACCTCTTTGCTAGCTCCAATCGGCAACCTGATCGCCATTCCCAAAGAGACGATCCCCCTAATGTTGCTAAGGCCGATTTCTGGCAGCGGTGCTTTGGCGCTTGTTGACTCAATTTTTAAATCCTGCGGGCCAGATAGCTTTCCAGGCCGCGTCGCCTCCGTCATGATGGGCTCAACCGAAACTACGTTCTACGTCCTAGCTGTTTATTTTGGCGCCGTGGGCATCAAAAATACTCGCCACGCCCTTCCCGTAGCCCTCACCGCAGACTTCGCCAGCTTTATTCTCTCCGTCCTCACCGTGCGGCTGTTTTTTTCGTGAGCGGCACATTTTTGTAAACTTGTTGTAAAATAATCACATTTTTTTGTTTGTTTTTTTTTAATTAGTATCCATTTATACAAAGTTTATCTAAAAGCCTTCCAATTTATAAAATTGTGTTGTATAATGTTAATAATTCAACTTGAAAGGAGGAATAATTTTATGAAAAAGAAAATTCTTTCGCTGGTACTAATTTTTGTATTATCATTGAATGTTTTTAGCCCTATTTGCAATGCAAATTATCCTGATGATGTTTCTGCACAAATAGAAGAGTTTCAGCAAAAACTTGATGAGCTAAAACAAAAGCAAAAGGATCAACAAAAAGAGTTTGAGGAAAAACAAAAAACGCAACAGCAACAACCAATACAAGTGGAGTTAAAGCAATATAACCCTTCTTTTTTTGAACGCACTAGCCGTACCTTTAAATCTGCTTTGTCTTGGTTGGCAGGTATAGGTTCTTTTACTTTAATTACTGGATACGCTAACATATTGTTTAAATCTTTTATTAGCTGGGTAGATGATTATAAATGCCATAATTTCGAAGATTTTGTTGAAAAACTTCGCGAACATGCTAACCGAAAAACGTTTTTTGAACCTATTAAATTTACTTTAAGAAATGTTTATTTTAAAGTGAACGCGTAATCACACGTATAAACAAAAAGAATCCGTAATTAAATTTATTACGGGTTCTTCTTTTTTATATTCTTTTTTCTGCAATTTCTTTTTCTATCATTTTTATGAATTCGGCCAGTTGCATTGCGCCAAGATCCCCCTCGCTTCTCGACCTTACCGAGACTGTGTTTGTTTCGACTTCCTTATCGCCCACCACCAGCATGTAGGGAACCTTTTTCAGCTGTGCTTCCCTTATTTTGTAGCCTATCTTTTCGCTCTTTGTGTCCATCGTCGCTTTGATTTTTATCTGTTTTAGCTGCTCTTCAATTTCCAGCGCTTCTTTGTGGAATCTCTCGCTCAACGGCAGAATTCTAACTTGCTCCGGTGCCAGCCACAGTGGGAATGCTCCTGCGAAGTGCTCTGTCAAAATTCCGATAAATCGCTCTATGCTGCCTAAGATTACTCTATGTATCATGACGGGACGGTGTTTTTCGCCATCTTCGCCTACATAAGTAAGGTCAAACCGTTCTGGCATTTGGAAGTCCAGCTGTATCGTGCCGCACTGCCATGTTCTACCTAAGCAATCCTCCAAATGAAAGTCGATCTTTGGCCCATAGAATGCCCCGTCTCCCTCGTTTATCTTATACTCTTTTCCGATGCTATCGAGCGCATTTTTTAGACCCTCTGTGGCCTTCTCCCACTGCTCATCCGTGCCCAGCGAATCCTCCGGCCGCGTGGACAGCTCTATGTGATACTTGAACCCGAATGTCGAATAAAATTTGTTGATTAGCCGGATGACGCCCACTATCTCGGACTCGATTTGATCCGGCGTCATGAAGATATGCGCGTCGTCTTGCGTGAAGCAGCGAACTCTCATCAAACCGTGCAGCGCGCCCGAAAGCTCATGCCGATGCACCAATCCTAGCTCGGCCACTCGCATGGGTAAATCGCGGTACGAATGCGGTCTGCTTTTGTACACCAGCATTCCGCCGGGGCAATTCATCGGCTTGATGGCGAACTCCTGCTCGTCGATGACCGTCGTGTACATGTTGCTCTTGTAGTACTCCCAGTGCCCCGACCGCAGCCACAGCTCTTTGTTCAGCATCATCGGCGTTTTTATCTCGACGTAGCCGGCCTTGTCGTGCTCCTCGTGCCAAAAGTCCAGCAGCGCGTTCCGAAGCCGCATTCCGTTTGGGAAAAAGAACGGAAATCCCGGTCCCTCCTCAAACAGATCGAAAAGTTCTAGCTCTCTGCCGAGCTTTCTGTGATCGCGCTTTTTGGCCTCTTCCATTTTTGTCAAATAAGCCTCTAGCTCGGCCGTTTTGGGGAACGATATGCCATAAACCCGCTGCAGCATCGGACCTTTTGCATCTCCGCGCCAATACGCGCCCGTGCAACTTAGCAGCTTTATCGCTTTTATCTGCCCAGTCGAGATTAAATGCGGCCCCGCGCACAGATCCGTGAAGTCTCCCTGCTTGCGAAACACCAAATTCTCGCCCTTGCCAGCGTGCTCCTCGATTAACTCTAGCTTGTATTTTTGGTCCTTATTTTTCATTAGCTCGATGGCGTCATCATGCGGCAACTCGAAGCGCTCCACCGGAAGATCTTCCTTTACGATCCTCTTCATCTCCGCCTCGATCTGCTCCAAGTCCTGCACGTTGAGCGTTCTTGGCAAATCAAAGTCGTAGTAAAATCCGTTGTCGATGGCCGGGCCAATTGCTAGCTTTGCGTCCGGAAAAAGCCGCAGCACCGCCTGTGCCAGCACATGCGCCGACGTATGCCAATAGACTTTCTTGCAGAAATCGTCGTCCTCGAACCTCAAAATTTCTAGTGTAGAATCCTCTTTTATCGGCGTCCGCAAGTCAACGATCTCTCCGTTCAGCTTTGCGGCACACGCTGCCTTATAAATCCCGGCACCAAGCGACTTTGCAACCTGTGCGGGGGTCACATTCTCCTCATACTGCTTTACTGCGCCATCCTTTAGCCTAATGTTTATCATAAAACTCACACCTTTTTTCTTTTAACGAAATTTGCTCGGCTCCCATTTTGAGCCTTTGCTTTTTCTATGATACCACGATTTGTCCGCAACTTCAACAGTTTATAATTTGCTTGACAGCGGCCCGTTTGAAGTAATACAATATTATTTGAGAATTTATTTGTGAATCTTCTTAATTCTCAAAAATTATAGGTGTATTTTCGATTTTTTATCGCTTTTATATATTTTTTTGTTTTGAAATAAACTTTAAAGCTTTTCTTTTTAAGGTTATTTTTGTGTTTTGGAAATTTAAAAATATAAACAAACGGCTTTAAATCTGAATTTATCCTATAACCGAAAAACAAATTGATTCTAAATATTTTAAAAATTTTTAAGGAGGTGCCCCATTTGTTAAATTTTGGACTAATTATACTCTTTGTTATAATTTCCGCTTTTATTACCGCTTTTGTTGCCTTTAAACTCGGTATTTCGCATAGAAAAAAAGTCGCTGAATCTGCCATTAGCTCGGCCGAACTCGAGGCCAAGAAGATTTTGAGTGAGGCTATTAGTGAGGCTCAGGTAAAGAAAAACGAGATCGTTATTGAGGGCAAGGACGAGGTACATAAGCTGCGCACCGATGCCGAGAAGGAGATTGCCGAGAAGCGCAAGGATATTCAGCGGCAGGAACGGCGGGTTTTGCAGCGCGAGGAGTCTTTGGACAAAAAAATGGACAATTTGGACGCAAAAAGTGAGGAGCTGAACAAGCAGTCACAGTTGGTGGAGGAGCTTAAGCAGCAGCAGTTCGAGGCTTTGGAGAAAATCTCAGGGTTTACTTTGCAGCAAGCGAAAGAATATTTGCTTAAAAGTTTGGACGAAGAACTGACGCACGAAAAGTCCGTTAAAATCTTGGAATTCGAGCAGAAGGCCAAAGATGAATCCGAAAAAAAGGCACGAGAAATTATTTCCCTCGCGATTCAGAGATGTGCATCCGACCACGTTGCAGAGGCCACCGTTAGTGTCGTACCTTTGCCAAACGACGAAATGAAGGGTCGCATAATTGGCCGAGAGGGCCGTAACATCCGTGCTATCGAGACTTTGACCGGCGTCGATTTGATTATTGACGACACACCCGAGGCTATCACTATTTCTAGCTTTGACCCGATCCGCCGCGAAATTGCGCGGGTTGCGCTTGAAAATCTCATTACTGACGGCCGGATTCACCCTGCTAGGATTGAGGAAACTATCGATCGCGCTAAAAAAGAGGTCGACCGGAGCATCAAGGCCGAGGGCGAGCGTGCAATAATTGAGGCTGGCGTCAATTCGATTCATCCTGAGCTTATCAAGTTGCTTGGTCGGCTTCGCTACCGTACCAGCTATGGTCAAAACGTTTTAGAGCATTCTTTGGAAGTCGCTCACTTGGCCGGATCTATGGCCTCTGAGCTCGGGCTTGATCCTACTATTGCCCGGCGTGCTGGCCTTTTGCACGATATCGGTAAGGCCCTTGACCACCAAGTTGAAGGGTCTCATATTGAGATCGGCGTTGATCTTGCTAAGAAGTACCGCGAAAGTGATGCCGTCGTTCATGCGATTCAGGCTCACCACGGCGACGTTGAGGCCAAGACTGTTATTGCTTGCCTTGTTCAGGCTGCGGATGCGATTTCTGCTGCTCGTCCCGGCGCCCGGCGCGAAAATCTTGAGAATTACATTAAGCGTCTTGAAAAGCTGGAGGAAATTGCTTCGTCCTTTAAAGGTGTCGAGCGGTGCTTTGCGATTCAAGCCGGCCGTGAGATTCGTATAATGGTCAAGCCCGATGTCATTAATGACGATCAGGCTGCTATTTTGGCTAGAGAGGTTTGCAAGAAAATTGAAAACGAACTCGATTACCCTGGTCAAGTCAAGGTTAATATAATCCGTGAAAGCCGCGTCGTTGAGTACGCAAGATAATATAAATTAAGATAAAAACAGCCGGTATCCAATTATTCTGGTTTGGATACCGGTTTTTTATATTTAATTAATTTTTACTTTACGCAGTTACTATCTTTAAACTTATAACCATCGATACAAATTTTATCTGCTGGGCATGTATCTTTAACATCGATACAAATTTCATCTGCTGGGCATGTATCATCGTTGTTGCCTTTTTCTTGCGCTGCCGCTGCGCCTCTAAGTCTTAAACTTTTTAATAAACAGTCCCACGCACCATTTGTTTTACTTGCGGGGCAGACATTTTCATAGAATTTATTCATTTGATCTATAATATAATAACCTGATACTGTATCTTTCGTTTCACTCAAAAGATTATTAATTTTTTCAATAACCTCTTTTACTTTTGGGTTTTTAATATTATAGCCTGATACTATGCCTTTCATTTTACTCAAAAAAATCTTAATTTCTTCAACAAGCTTTTTTACTTTAGGGTTATTACTTAAGGCTGGATTCGTTGTCAAATAAATAACTATGTAACCCAAAAAGGCAATACATGCAGCTAAAGAAAATACTTTAACCACAGTCCAAACTTTTGACAATTTATTACCTTTTTTCTCTTCTTTTGGCGAATTTTCATTAAAATCGCAACTATAATTGTCTAAAGCTATATTAAAATCGTAATATTCTTTATTATAATTATCATCTGAATCTAGATTAGAATCGTAATATTCTTCTTCTTCACTATAATCATCATCTGAATCTAGATTATTGTAATGTTGTTCATCCTCAGGCATAGCAGCTGCTACATTCCCGCTACCTAAAAATGTAAAATTGTATGCCATTAATACGGCAAGCGCCATTGACAAAAATTTTTTCATAAAATAAAAACTCCTTTTAATAAATTTTAATTTTTTACAACCATCCATTAATGTGCTTTTCGTACAAAAACCTTCCCTTTGCTAAACTGACCTCTCCTTTCTTTTAATTGTTTTACATTATACCATACCAAAATTATTTTGTAAACAGTTTGAAATCAATTTGTTGAATTTTGTATAATTTGTATATTGTATTCGTGTATTTTTCTATTTTTTGTCGATTATTTTGGGCCTGTTCTCTACGTTTGCAATTGTCACCCCTATCACAGTTTTGGCGCCGGATTTCAAGATCACATCCGCGCATTCTGCCATTGTGTTGCCCGTTGTCAGGATGTCGTCGCAAATTACGATGGTTTTGTCCTTTACGGCCGCGCTGTCTATGATCGCGTAAACATCCTTCACGTTCTCAATTCGCTCCTGCTGGCTAAGTTCGTGCTGAGTTTTATTCCGTTTGACTTTTTTCAGCGTCTCCGCGTAAGGAATGCCAGTCAGCCAGCTTACTTCTCTGGCAAAAATCTCCGCCTGGTTGAACCCGCGCTCTCGTTTTCTGGCCTTGTGCAGCGGGACGCTCGTTATAAAGTCCACTTTTGCGATGTCAAAGCTCTCGGCCAAAACGTTGGTCACATATTTGCCAAACGGAACCGCAAAATTTTTGGCTCCGTTGAATTTATAATCGTGTATCGCTCCGCGGATCGGCTCCACATAGGCAAACGGCGCCACACATTCGAATCTACGCCCGGTCCGCGTTGTTAACGTACATTTTATCGACTTTCGGTTTATCTTTTTCTCGCAGTCTCGGCACACAACCTCATCTGCAGAGATTATCCCTTTGCAAAACGGGCACCGTGCGGGGAAAAATACGGACAAAATTTTTCTAAAGTTCATTCCGTCGCCCCCTCACAGCCTTTTACCAAAAAATTCTTCAGCCCCGAAAATCGCCTTGTTTTCTTGTTGTTTTCGACCATCTTCCTCACCGTCCAGTCGTTTCCCACCAGTACAATCATCGACCTAGCCCGTGTTACCGCCGTGTACAGCAAATTCCTGTAATACAACTGCGGCGCGCCGAAGTACATCGGCATCACGACCGCCTCAAACTCGCTGCCCTGGCTCTTGTGCACGGTTATGGCGTAGGCTAAGTCCAGGTCCTTTGCGCTTTCTAGGTCATATTTAGCATACTTATCGTCAAACTGCACGATTAGCACGCCCTCTGCCTTGTCGATGTTCAAAAGAATCCCGATATCGCCGTTAAAGACGCCCTCGCCGCCGGTGCCATCCTCGCGTGCAAACATTATATCGTAATTATTTTTTATCTGCATCACCTTGTCGCCCTCGCGAAAGACCGTCCCGTTTATGTTGATCTCTTTTTTTGCCGTGCTGGCGCCATTTATAGCCTCTTGCATGGCCTTATTTATCTGCACAGTGCCAAGCGGACCCTTTTTGCCCGGCGCAATCACCTGTATGTCGAACAGCGAGGAGTACCCGTATGTCTCCGGCAGCCGCCTGGTGCACAAATCCCTAATCGTGTCGCTGATTGTCTGCTGATCATTCACCCTCATGAAGAAGAAATCGTTATCTCTTACCGACAGCTCAGGCATCTCACCGTTTACAATTCTGTGCGCGTTCGTTACAATCAGGCTTTTCTGCGACTGCCTAAAAATTTCCTTTAGCTCCACGGTGGCGATTACCCCCGATTTTATCAGGTCCGAGAGCACATTTCCCGCTCCCACCGAGGGCAGCTGGTCGCAGTCCCCAACCATGATGAGCCTGCACCCCAGCGGCAACGCCCTCAGCACGCCTTCAAACAGCGCGGCATCCACCATCGACAGCTCATCCAAAATCAGCGCGTCGCAATCCAGCAAGTTCTTCTCATTCCGCTTAAACACCTGCTTGTCGTCCGCGTCCCACTGCACCTCTAGCAGCCTGTGGATAGTCTTGGCCTCCTTGCCTGTCACCGCTGCCATCCTTTGTACCGCTCTGCCGGTGGGCGCCGCCAGACTGACTTTTTCTCCGTTCTTTTCGAGGATATTTATGATCGCATTAAGAGTCGTGGTTTTGCCCGTGCCCGGACCACCCGTCAAAATCAGTAATCCTTCTTCTAGCGCTTGCTTTATCGCCGTTCTTTGGAGCTTTGCATAACTTATTTTGTGCTCCCTTTCGATGGCTTCTATGAATTCGTCCGCTCCCAGGATTTTCTTTGGCGGAAATTTCAACATCATCAGCAGCCGCCCCGCCGAGTACACCTCGATTTGATGCATTTTGCTTGTAAAGATGAATTCCCTTTCGCCCATGATATCCCGCTGCAACGTGCCCTCTTGCACCAGCTCCTCCAGCACTCTGTCGGCCTTTTCTAGCTCTATGTTCAAAAAATTCGCCGCCGCTTCGAGCAATTTGTCCTTTGGCAAGCATGTGTGTCCGTTATTCATATTATGCTGCAGGATGTAAACCGTCCCTGCGCGGATTCGGCAGTCGTCCTCTTGCGGCAGTTGCAGCGCGTACGCCAATTTATCGGCCCTTTCAAAGCTTACCCCCAGCGGCTCCTCGCACAGCAGATACGGATTCTCGTTGATGCGCTCGGCGGCCTCCTGGCCGTACTGCTTGTATATTTTTATGGCCTCCTCCAGCGTTATGCCGTACTTCCCGAGGTATATCATCAGCTCTCTTACGCAAAACAGCTTGTTGAATTCATCCGAGATTTTTTGCGCCTTCTCTTGCGTGATTCCTCGTATTTTGGTCAGCTCCTGCGGCGTTTTTTCGATTACTTCAAGCGTTTTTTCACCAAATTTCTCCACCAACTTACTCGCGATCCCCGGTCCTACGCCCTTTATCGCGCCAGAAGACAGATACTTCAAGATTGCTGCGGTTGTGGTCGGCATCGAGCGCTCGCATAATTCCACCACAAACTGCTCTCCAAACGTTGGGTGACTCTTGAAATTGCCCAGCAGCCTCACGTTTTCTCCCACGCCAACATACGGCAACGTCCCCACGGCGGTCAGCTGCTCGCCCTCCACGCTCAGTTCTATCACGCTATAGCCGTTCTGCTCGTTCCGGAACACGATCCGCTCCACCGCGCCCCTCACTTCGTACAGCGTTTTCGTCTCGCCCTGCGTCATCTTTAACTCCTTTTTTACCTGCAATCGGCTTCACGCCGCGCCGTTATTGAACTTGACAAACTTATTTATAAGCTTACAAAACATCTGGATGGTTGGCCCACCCAGCAGTGCGGGGAATCCCGTTGCTGCGCCAACCTCGCCGCCCAGCAAAAAGCCTATCACCAGCGCGGCTATGTCCAGCGCCGCCCGTATGAACCTATACTCCTTGCCGGTTCTGTCCCGCAGCAGCATCGCAAAGCCCGTCCATGTGTCCTGCCCGATGTCCACTGTGATGAAGAGCGCCGTCCCAAAAAACAAGGACGCGCACGCCGCCAAAACCGCGACGCTTCTAAAGAGTAGTCCGCCCGCCGCGGCATTTAGCGCAGAATACGTGGCGACTCCTAGGTTAACGAAAAATCCCAGCGGCAGAACGTTGATGAGCGTGCCGATGTTTATGTACTTTCTGCCAAAAATCAGGACGACAACGAGCAGCGTATAGGCCGTGGCATTGACCGCCGCGCCCATGCTGATGCCGAAAAATTTATGCAGACCGTCCGAAAGCACCGAAATTGGGTCGTTTCCCAGCCCGGCGCAAGAGTTCAGCCCAATGCCCATACCGATTAGCACGTCTCCAAAAAAGGCTAGTATCATTTTTTTGATCAAAACTGGCTTCGGCTGCCTAAATACCGAGAAATCGAACCTCGACGTCATGCTCGCGCCCCCATTTCGCGTTGTTTTTCAACGCACTAATACTAATTATAATACATTAATCGCCGCTCGTAAAGGCACTTTCGCCCGCGACGCTACAAAAAAACTTGCACACGCTCCCCTCAAAGTTTGGCTAAAAACCGGGGCGCATCGCAAGTTGTCTCACTTTAAATCCACCAAAATCAAGCTTTTTTCTTTTTTATCACTTTGAGCCTCGAGAACTCCTCGCGGTCCTTCTCCTCCAGAGCGTCGGTTATAAACTTAATAGACCTCTCAAACCGCGGTATAACTATGTTTTTGAGCGCATTTGCTCTTTTTTGCGTCTTCCCAATGGCGTCCGCTAACCGATACACGCTATTTTCGATTTCGGACAAATCCGCGCTCAGCTTTTTCACATTCAAGAAGCTTCGATACGCCTCGTCCAGCATGGAATTCGAATTGTAAAGGCCAAACGGCAGCTTGCGGCTCTGATCCTCGCTAAACGAAACGATGGGGATCTCGACCCCCATGACACTCCGGTACGAAATCTTGAGGCTATCATCAATCGGCACCGTGCCGGCGATCTCCTCAATCATGCCCAGCGTAATGTTGGCTTTCTGCAGCGCTGCATACGCTTTTGCGTACGTTGTGTCGATTCGCTTCTGAATCTTCGACGCATGCTTGATAAGCAGCATCATTTCGCGGATTAAGATGTTTCTTTTTTTGTCCATCAGCTCAAATCCGCCCTTTGCCAGCTCATAAGACTTCTTCATCGCGATCAGGTTGCCCTTTGTTGGCACTACCGACATGTTCACTCGAATTCACCCCCGTTTTGGTTGCGTCAAACGCCCAAATTTCGCTATTCTGCCTCGCTATTTTCTTTTTCAGAATTATCCCTGAGTACTCTCGGTCGCCTCTTTCTGTGTCTCTGCAGCGCCCGTTTTCTCCTTCTGCTCGGCCTTCTCCTCGTGGTAATATTTCTCCAAAATCGCGTCATCCACGCGGTCTAGCTCCTTTTTGGACAGCATAGAAAGCAGCTTCCAGCCCAAATCCAGGCTCTTTTTGATGCTCCTATCCTCGTTTGCCACCTGATTGATAAACTTCGCCTCGAACTCCTTGCCAAACGCCAGAATCTTCTTGTCGTCGGGCGAGAGCTCCTCCTCACCAATGACCGAAGCCAGTGAGCGCGCGTCTTTAACCTTTGCATAAGACGCAAAAAGCTGATTTGCAAGCGCAGAATGATCCTCCCGAGTGTAGCCATCCCCGATTCCATCCTTCATCAGGCGCGAAAGCGATGGCAAAACCGCAACCGGTGGGTAAATTCCCTCACCCTCCAGCGCGCGCTCTAGTACTATCTGTCCTTCGGTGATATACCCCGTCAAATCTGGCACCGGGTGCGTTATATCGTCGTTAGGCATCGTCAAAATGGGAATCTGCGTAACCGAACCGCTCTTGCCCTTTATCATGCCGGCTCTTTCATAGAGTGAAGCCAAATCCGAGTACAAATAGCCCGGGTATCCCTTTCTGCCGGGGATTTCCCCCTTAGATGAGCTGAATTCCCGCAATGCTTCGGCGTAAGACGTCATGTCCGTCATTATCACCAGTATATGCATGTTCTGCTCAAACGCCAAGTACTCCGCCGCCGTCAGGGCACACCTCGGCGTCAGCGTTCTTTCGATAACCGGGTCATTGGACAAATTCAAAAACATCACGACGCGCTGCAGTACGCCGGATTCCTCAAAGCTCCGCCGAAAATACTCCGCAACATCGTTCTTTACGCCCATCGCTGCAAAAACTATTGCGAAATTCTCGTTCTCATCCGATGCAATCTTGGCCTGCCGCGCAATTTGGACGGCCAGCTCGTTATGCTTCATGCCGGAGCCCGAAAATATCGGCAACTTCTGCCCGCGGATCAGCGTTGCCAGCGTGTCAATTGTTGAGATGCCCGTGTTTATATAGTTTTGGGGGTACAGCCGCGATACCGGATTTATTGGTGTTCCGTTGATATTCATTTTCTTTTCTGGAAAAATATCGCCCAGCCCGTCAATGGGTCTGCCGGCTCCATCAAAGACCCTGCCCAGAATCTCCGGAGACAGCGCCAGTTCCATAGGGTGGCCCTTTAGCCGAGTCTTCGTATTTCCCAGCGAGATGCTTTTTGTGCCCTCAAAAACCTGCACAACGATGCGCTCGCCATCTATCTGCACGACCCTGCCCTGCCGCATCGAGCCATCTTCCAGCCGGATCTCCACAATTTCTTCAAAAGAAACCTCCGAAACACCGTCAATGACGATCAGCGAGCCGCTTATCTCCTTCACGCCAATATAATCGATTATCACGTTATCACGCCCCCATTTCGTTTTACTCGTTGCCCGTCAGCCCTCGCCACACCTAGGATTTCAGTATCCCATCAAACACCTTGTCAATCTCCGCGATATAATCGTCGAACAGCGCCAGATTGTCGTTTGGCACGTCGTACTTCATCTTCGTCAGCTTGTCGAATAGCCCCATCTCTGATATCCGCGAGATCGGGATCGACGCCAAAATCAGCTGCCGCGCCTTGTCCTCCAGGTGCAAGATGACCTTCATCATCAGCTTTTGCTTGCGCAGCGGCACGAAGGTGTCGTCCTTATGAAACGCGTTCTGCTGCAAAAAGCCAACCCGGATGACCCTTGCAATCTCGATAACCAATTTCTGGTCATCTGGCAAAACGTCCGACCCAATCAGCTTTACGATCTCCATCAGCTTGTTTTCCTCGTGAAGAATCGCGCTTATTTTTGCTCGATATTTTATGAACTTTTGCCCGACATTCTCGGCAAACCAAGGGTCCAAGTCTATGAAATACTCGCTATAGCTCTGCATCCAGTTGATCGCGGGGTAATGCCGCGCGTAGGCTAGGGATTTGTCGAGAGCCCAGAAAGCACGCACAAACCGCTTGGTGTTCTGCGTAACCGGCTCCGAGAAGTCCGCCCCCTGTGGCGAAACCGCTCCAATTATCGTCACAGAGCCATCCGAGCCATTCAAATTCTTAGTGAGCCCAGCCCGCTCGTAAAATTCCGACAACCGCGATGGCAAATACGCTGGGAATCCCTCTTCTGCCGGCATTTCTTCCAGTCGGCCAGAAATCTCGCGCAGGGCCTCCGCCCACCGAGAAGTCGAGTCCGCCATGATTGCCACGTGATATCCCATGTCGCGATAGTACTCCGCCAGCGTTATTCCGGTATAAATCGAAGCCTCCCGCGCCGCAACCGGCATGTTAGAGGTGTTTGCAATAAGTACAGTCCGCTCCGTCATAGGTTTGCCGGACTTTGGATCCACCAACTCCGAGAACTCACTCAGCACCTGGCTCATTTCGTTGCCTCGCTCGCCGCAGCCTACATACACTATGATATCAGCGTCACACCACTTTGCCAGCTGATGCTGCGTCATGGTTTTGCCCGCTCCAAAGCCTCCGGGCACCGCCGCTGCGCCACCTTTAGCAATCGGAAACAGCGTATCGATGACTCTCTGCCCCGTGATTAGCGGAATCGTCATGGGCAATCTCTCTGCAACCGGGCGCGGAGTCCGTATTGGCCATTTTTGACACAGCGTCAATCCGATGTCCTCGCCATTTTCGGTTTTTATCGTTACAACTACGTCGTTAACGCGGTACTTTCCGTCCTTTTGCACCGACGTGACCTCGCCCGAAACTCCCGGCGGCAACATGCATCTGTGCGTGATTATGCTTGTCTCTGGGCACTCTGCGTAAACGTCTCCGGCGTTGAGCTTTTCGCCTACCTTCGCAATGACCGTTACATCCCACTTTTTGTTTTCGTCAAGCGACGAGACCTCCGCCCCTCTCGCGATGAACGCCCCAGCCTGCAGCTCAATTGCTCGCAATGGCCGTTGGATTCCGTCAAAAATATTATTGATTATTCCCGGCCCCAATGTCACCGTCATTGGCTGTCCGGTGCCCTCCACGGGCTCTCCAGGCCGAAGTCCGGTTGTCTCCTCGTAAACCTGAATGGTCGTGAGCGCCTCTGTGATGCCGATGACCTCTCCAATGAGCTTATCCTCGCCCACGAAGACCATTTCCATCATAGAAAAAGCATCCGTATCCCGCACCGTTACGACCGGCCCGTTTATTCCGAAAATAACATTTTGATTTATCATAAAAACACATCTCCACCACGCTCAGCGCTAAAATATGTTCAGCTTCGAGTTCTCTGCAAACCACTTTTTCTGGTCTTCCAGCTTCGCGTCAATCGTCTCGTCCACAACCAACGACATGGCCTTGTTAACCGCCAGTATGCCGCCAATCTTTATCTTATCGCTCACTTCCACCTTGCAAATTTTGCCGTAAGCCTCCCGAATATCATCGGCATATCCTTCATCACGACGGCTGATATACAAGGTCGTTCCGGATTTTTTCAGCACCTTAGAAATAGAAACCGCGTACCTCTTCAAAACATCGACATAATCGGGCGAACTCACAAACTCCAAAAGCCGTTCTCTCGCCTTTTTAAATACATCCTCCACGATGGCTTGCCGCTTGGCAAAGAGCTTCTTGCGCTCCTCAAACTCCAGCTTAGAGACTTCGCTCGCGACATTCCTCTTCATCTGCGCCATCTCGTTCTGAATCAAAAAGTATGCATCCCGCAAAACCTCTGCCTCTGCCTTCTGCAGTTCATATTTTCGGAATTCTTCGGCGCTCGTCTTTATCTTTTTGCGCTGCTCGGCCGCGTACTTGTTTATCGCCTTCAAAAAGTTGCTGGTTTTACTTATGTCTCGCACTCTTCGTCACCCCTCCGGGCAGGGAATCTCCCCAAAATCAGATTTTAATTCCTATTGCGTCCCGCACATATTTCGTTATAGAATCCTTAGCTCGGCCGTTGCCATGCCGATCCGGGATCTCCACAATCAGCGGCCGCGAATGGTTCAGCTTTATGTCATAAATGAACTCCCTGCAAATCTTCACCAAGTTCTCCGTAATCAGCACCACCGCGATGTCCTCATCCTTTAGCGCCTCGTTTATCGCGGTTTTTATCTCGTCCTCTTTGTGCACCACGACCCCCGGGATCCCGACCAGGCGCATTCCAACAAAGGTATCCTTATTGTCGCTGATAAGATGAAACTTCACAACAAGCACTCTCCCCATCACAAGCCAAATCTAGGCCTTCAGTTTAAACGAACTTAATGAATATCGCGATGAGCAAGCCAAATATGGAAACACCTTCAGCCAAGCCCACAAACACAATGGCCTTTCCAAATGCTTTTGGGTCTTCCGAAACCGCGCCAATAGCCGCAGGAGCCGCCGCCGCAACCGCGATTCCGCTGCCGATACATGCAAGGCCCATTACCAACGCCATTGCCATCGAGTCCCACTCCTTGTCCGTCTTGCCCTGCTCCACCTGAGTCGCCACCGTGCTTGCTTCCACAACACCGTCAGCCGCGCCATCGTCCGCCATAACAACTGTCGCGCACAATGATAGCATAAACAGCATCACAAACGAGCATATCTGCACAACCACCGCCTTGGCCGGCTTCATGCCTCTTTTCACGGCGTACGTACACATTCCCAACGAAACCACCAGCAAGCCCACAAACGTTACAAAAATCGACACTGCACTCATTACAATTTCCTCCGCAATCCTAAATATTTTTATTTATAAATTTTCTTCGGACACTCGAATCGGCGCGAACGGTCGACCCTGTCCTTCAAAAAATCGGCTAAATAATTCATAAAAGTTGAGTCTTAGCACCTGGATGCCGACCAAAAGGCCCTCCAACGCGATGACAAACACGTTTCCAAACACGGCCATGAGCGTGTATCCCACAACGCCGCCCGGCATTATCTGCGCGATGGTGAAGACGACCATCATCATCCCGGCATGCACCAAAACATACGCGCCAACTCGCAAAAACGACATCGTGTTCGTGATGTAGCTCAGCATGATCTCAAACAGCTCGAATCCGTTCTGCACCATGTATTCGCCCCATTTTTTTGGCTTCCAGTCCGGCGCCCTGCTCAGCAATTTCCCCAAGGGCTCTTTAAAAAATATTAGCACAACCGGCAGTACCATCAGCCCCAAAACGTACGGCAACGACACCACATTTACTCCCAGCGCCATTGTGCCACCGGCCGCCACCAGCGAACCATAAAAAATCAGCCCCGCTACGCCATTCTGGCCAAACAGTGCATTTTCGTAATTTCTTCGTCGCAGCGAAGAGTATATGTTCAAAATCATGGACAAAATTATTATTCCGGCGCCCAAAATCACTGCCAAAACGATAATCGTCATGACCGTTTTTGGCTCCAGCACGTCAACTGGCTTTTCGTCCAGGTTAAACAACGCCTTGTACATCGGGTCCAGCACGTGTTCTAACCCAAACACCGCTCCATATATCAGCCCAAACACCGATGCCGCAAATCCGCACCGGATCAAGATCCGTCCAAGCATCATCTTCTTAAGCCGCCACATAACGGCGCCCGCAACCGAAAGGACGATCCCCTGCCCAAAGTCGCCAAACATGATGCCAAACAGCAGCGTATACAGCACCGACACAATCACCGTCGGGTCAATTTCGTTGTAGCTTGGCAGCCCATACATCTCAACAAACGACTCAAACGGCCGCGAAAATCGATTATTCTTTAGCTTTACCGGCGGCGAGTGCTTTTCTTCGTTGTCGGCCCGCTCAATCGAGAACTCTATACCATAAACGTCGCTCAGCTGATGCGCAAAGTTATCCTCTTCCTCCTGCGGGATCCAGCCCACTAGAATGAAGCTTTCGTTGTACTTCGACACATAATTCTTGATCGTAAAATAAGTATTCATCTCTTCAAGCTTGGTATAAAACCTCAAACACTGGTCCTTTTGCGTCTTCCAAAAACTCTCTATCTTCCTATTGATACTCTCAAGCTCTGCGTTTGTGTCTGCAATCAGCCCTTTTATGATCTCTAGCTCTGTTTCGGGCGTTCCGTTAATCTGATTAAGCCAAAGTCGCTCAAAATAGAGCCCCGCAAACTTTCTGTCCACCTCTGCAATATTCTCCAAAGGTGCAAAATACACTCCCCAGCACGCCTTTTCGTCCACCGTGCAAGGAAAAAACAGCATATACGGGTCTTCTCCGCTTGCGTTCAGCTTCTCAAAGCTCTCTTTTGGCAACTTGCCAAACCTAACCTTTATATATTTACAGGCAAAAATCTCTGCCAAATTCAAGTCTAACCCAATAAAATGGCCTATATTTTCTTGCGCCTTCTGATGTTTCGTTATCCGATTTAAAATATCCTGCTTTTTTTCGAGTAATAATCCCATTTTATAATTTATATAATTAACGTAATCGTTAATTTCTTTCAAGCTCACTTCAAAGTCGGCAATATCCACCAGCTGCAGCTTCATTCCTGCTCTTTTTACCATATCCTTTAGCTTTCTAAGTGGCTCGCTGTAGGGGTTGCCCTCCGAAAGCGGGACAAAATTGTTATTCTTAGAATAAAAAGAAAGTGCGTCGTCCGGATGAAAAATCCCAGACTTGCCACATACCTTAATAACTTCATCAAGCGCCGGCAAAACACCTATAATGCTCGCTACCTTTACCGATGAAACCGCCACGTTACACCACATCCTCTCTCTTTTGAGCCTTTAAAATCAACAAATTTTCTAACTCGCTCTTATTGACATCATATCTAACTCCCTCGATTATCGTCGTCAGATTCTGAATTTCTATCTGTAAAAGAAAGATGTAAGAGAACATTATTACAGCCGGATGCACAGAAAATCGGATATTGCTTCTGCATTTATTGTAAAGCACCCGATCTGGCAATTCATCCACATAGTTATACTTATAATTTTTTATTTTTTTCCCTCGGTTAGTGTTCTCCATTATAGAAAAGACCTGCTCTTCGTTCTCGGCCTTGCACATCTGCGAAATGTACCGATCTTTTATCGTCCCGTAATTTAAAACCGCCGACTTAACCTTGCTTCCGTTGCGCTTCAGCCGAACTATCCGCACAAAATTGCTATAGTCAATATAAGCGCTCAAGGTTTCCGAAAGCTCCGCCCGCACCTTTGTGGGCGTATTCTTTTTTATAGCGTCAAAAAATTTGCCATAAAGATAGTCATAAAGCGTTTTTTCTATCGCAGATAAATCCAAGTCCTGGCCGTCCTCCGGCCGGTACTTAGCCAACATCGGTTCGTACACCGAGCCCTTTAAAACTCCCAAAAATTCGTCATAATTTTTAACCGAAACCAAGCCCATCAAGTTAATTTTCGTACGTTTGTTAAAAAACATCGGCAAAGAGTAAATATATCCGTACGCGTTGCCGCCCGCCAAGTACATCAAGCTATGGATAATCTGCTCAATCTCCGTGCGCGCAATGGTATACTCCGTCAAGCCGCTGCCGGTAGAAATCTCATATCTGCACAGCGATTCTAAGTCATGAAACAATTTTTTACGAATCAAGTTCTCAAGCTGATTCCGGTTTATTCCCAGTTCGTTAACATTCGCAAGCTCGTCGTGATAATGCGTATGATTCTTTAAATATACCGCCACGTCGCTCACCGTTCTGCACGCAATAAGATTATTATAGTCCCGCGAGCTAATCCGGCCGCCATACATAGCCCGAACCTTCGCCGAAATAACATTTGAAGCATACTTAGAAAGCATAAAAATCAGTCTCCCAAAACATTTTTGACTATGATTCTTACCCATATCTCGCAATTTTGTTCATAAGTTTCGCCCATTTTTTTACATATTTTTTTGCAACTCAGCATTATCTTCGTCTTCTGTTCCTCTGCCAATCTTCGTTCGGTTGTTTCGTTTATTGCTAATCTTTTTCTGGCCCTTTCCAGATACTCGGTTCGGATCTCATTTTTCTTCGCTTTAATCTCGATTTCAAGATTAATTTTATCTTTCTGCGCTCGCTGTGTTAAGTCCCTTGCGGTTTTATCCATCTCGATTATCTTTGCGATCATATCCTTCATGACCTGGCCGCACCTCCTAAGCTTAGCTAAACTAAGAAACACGAAAGAACATCCACCAATATTATATTCCCAAAAAGCAGAAGTTTCAACAAACCTAAAAATTAAAAACAAAAAACCTCAACCAACCACATCTAGATTGATTATGAACCTATTTTTATTATTTGTCAAGATCGTATTGGTGCAAATGAATAAAATTTTTGAAATTTTTTTAACTTTGCCCAATTTTTCGAGCAATTTCTGAAGATGTTGCCAAACGCGCCAAAATGCAATAAAATTAAATCAAAATTTGAGTTTGGATGGATGGATTTGGACAAAAAAAAAGCGCTCATTTTATATGGCTCCCCGCACAAAAGCGGCCACACAAAAAAGGCTTTGGACGAAATTGTTGCCACGCTGCAAAACGAGTTTGAATTTACATTTATTGATGCTTTTAAGGCAAAAGTCGCACCGTGCGTGGATTGTGGCTCTTGCAAGACGCGAGAATCCTGTGTATCTGCGGACTTTGCCGACATTGATACCGCCATCCGCATAAGCAAGCTTATAATCATCGCAACGCCCATCTACAACCTGAGCTTTCCTGCCCCGCTAAAAGCCATCTTCGACCGGACTCAGCTTTACTACAACATGAAAGTGCACCTCAAAAAAAATCCGTTTAAACAGCAAAAGTCCGCGATTTTAGTAGCCACATGCGGTGCTCGAGACCCCGCCTGCGAAGAAATCATCCTGAAACAGCTGCAACTTTTTTTAACACTCATCAATACAAAGCTCATAAAATCTGTCTTTATAAGCAACACAGATTCGGCCCTTCCCGCCACAGGCAACGCCTAAGGCTGTTTCAACGCTCTCACTTTATCTTTGCGCTTATTGCATTCTCGCCCGTTTGCAGCAAATTATACAGCGACGCCGCATACAATGGGTACTCCTTTGAGATGATGTCCGGCGAAAGTGGCAACTTTGCTAGGCTCGCGGTGTCTTCCTTACTCTTGCCCGAGCTTTTTATCGTTCGTTTTATGCTCAGCTCCAAAAGGCTCAAAGACGCGTTACACAGAGCCTCGTACGATGTGTTCGGAATCTTAAACAGGCCCTGCGGATTCTTGGCATTGGCCGAGTACAAATTCCTAAAAACATTGTAAACACAGATCATCAAATAGCCCGAAACCTCGCCAGTTAAGCTTTTGTTCTTGCTTTTGCCAAGCAGATCGAATATAATGCTTATGGAATTTACTATCAGTTTTTTATTCAAAGTTGGCAGCACACTGCCGCTAAACTTATTATCTTTATTCTCCGATGAGTCCGGAATGTCCTCCAGATTCAGCGTCTTGCCGCTTTTATTTGGCGTTTTGCCCAGCAGATAGTCGCACGACACATTATAATAATCCGAAAGTTTTATCACAAAATCCAGTCCGCACTCCCGAACTCCCTTTTCGTAATGCGACAGCAAGGCTTGCGAGATGTTAAGGTCGGTGGCCACTTGCTTTTGGCTCAATCCTTTTTCCTTCCTCAAAAGCGTGATGATTCTAGAGAAGTCCTTATTCATGCCTTCAAGCCCTCCTGCAGCAAAACTTTTTACGACTGGTAAATTATATCCCATAAAAAACATTTTGTAAAGACCATTTTCATAATTTTTTCGCTCAAAAAGGAGAATTTATATGAAGAGTTATCAGATGCATTTGATTCGGCACGGGCTAACCGACGCAAACTTTAACGGCCAATACATCGGCGCTACCGACGTGGATTTGTCTGCGGAGGGCGTTGCGAGGCTGACCAAGCTAAAAAGCGAGGCTACTTACCCCTCTGTTGACAAGATTTTTTGCAGTCCTCTTCTGCGTTGTCGCCACACTGCGGAAATTTTGTACCCGGCGCACACCGATTTTACCATCGAAAATGACCTTGCCGAGTGCAACTTTGGCGACTGGGAGGGCAAAACCGCCGATGAGCTCAAAAACAACAAGGACTTTTTGCTTTGGTTGAAAAACTCCGAAAAAGCTTGCCCCAACGGCGGTGAAAGCTTAAAATCTTTCAATTTGCGCGTTACATCGGCTTTTGAAAGGATTGTTGATACCGTCGTTAAAGGTGACATCAAAGATACGGCCATTGTGACGCACGGCGGCGTGATTATGACTATCCTTGCGGCTTTTGGCGTGCCTCGCGTCAAGTTTTTTGACTGGGTCGTCAACAACGGATGCGGCTATTCGGTGCGGATTATGCCCAGTCTGTGGGTGCGACAGAAGGTTGTTGAGGTTTACGCTAAGGTTCCGTACAATCTGGCCCGCGAGAATGATGAAGAATCGGCGTATATCGTTGACTTGGTTCGCGGCGCATCCGAGTCTGACGGGATTCACGAAAGCAGCAATGAAACATAACCTAATAACAGCGGCGGTGCGCGGTATAGTGCACCGCTTTAATTTTGTCAAAAAGCCCGGCTATTTCGTTTTCGTCGCAAAGAAGAAGTCGACACCTTGGCCGTAGTTGTGGAATATCAGCCCTTTGACCTTATTCGACCAGGCAAAAAATCTGCTCTGCGTGTACATCGGGTAAAAAACGGCGTTGTCGATGAGGTATTTTTCTGCCGCCACAATCGGCTTGTAAGCATCTTTAGCATTAGCTGATGCCGCACTATTAATGAGTTTATCGTACTCTGGGCTATTTAGATTGGCTATATTCTTGCTGTTTCCGGACTTAAATGCATTCAAAAAGTCAATCGCAAACGGACTTTCAACCGAAATCGGTACCAAAGCCACCTGATAGCTCACCGAAGCGACCCTGGACTTCAAAACTCCATCCGGAACGGGCTCCATGTTAAAATAAAATCCCAGATTGCCGTTTAGATTCTCTATCGCATTACTTACAATTGCCTTTATGTTGGGGTTTTCGGGGCATAAAATCGTAACCTTTGGCAAGGTCTTCAGCTTTAACTGTTGCAAACCGGCATCAAAATGGCTCTTGGCCTTGGGGTCTGCGGTCAAGCATGGGCATTTACCCGCAACACTTCGAAATTCTTGCCCGTTAACAATGAGGCCATCTGGTACCAGGCTCTCGGTAACTTCGCAATTTTTCGGAATTGTCGACAAGATATGGTCGCGGTTTAGAGCCTTCAAAAAGCCCAGCCGGACGTTTAAATTCGCAAACAGAGCGTCCTGCGTGTTGAACGCAAGGCCCCACAAAGTGTCCTTAAAGGCAACCGTCCTCAAATTCTTGCGCTTGGCCTCTGCTACCTGCTCCTCCGACAGCAACAGTGCGGCATCTATTGCAGAGGTGGTAATCAAACTTACTGCATCAGTGAGGTCTTTACCGATAGTAAAGTCCACCCCCGCCGGCACAGAGACGTTCGCGCCGAGATAATTTTCGTTTTTGACCAGACTCAGGCTGTTATAGTGGCTCCAGCCGTACCGCGGCTTGACCTTAAAGGCGCCATTACTGATAATTGTGGCTGCCTCCAGACCGTACTGCCCGTTGGTGCCTTCAAAAAAGGCCTTATTGCATGGCATAGTTGGCGCTGTGGCGAGCAGCGAAAGGAAGTTTTCCATGGGGTATTCAAGCTCGATAGCCACCGTATGCTCATCTGGGGCCGATACCCCCAGAGAATCCGCTGGGGCGCCGTCTATATTGACCTTGCGCGCATTTTTTATGCAGTAAAGCGTGTATGCCTTTGGCGAATTCGTGTATTTATCGAGCGCGCGCTGAAGTCCAAACACGAAATCCTGCGCTGTTACGGGCGTTTTGGCTTTGTCCGACCAAGCCGCATCCTCACGCAAGTGGAACGTATACGTCATGCCATCGGCCGAGACATCCCACGACATCGCGACTCCCGGCGTTAAGTCGCCCGATTCATCGAGTCTGACCAGGCCTTCGAAGATATTCATAATGACGATGTTGGCGGCGTAATCGTTGCAAACCTGCGGGTCCAGCGTGCGCGGCTCGCTCTCCAGGTTGTATTTTATCACCTGATTTTCGGGCGAATTTTTATTCTTTTTGCAGCCCGAAAAGCTCGTCATAATCAGCGTTGCGCAGAAAAAAATCAAAAAAATCCTTTTTGCCATGCGATAATCACCTTTACAATTTATGTAAAACCAGCTGCAGTTAGCCCCGTTTTTTGTTGTATAATGTTTTAGTTTATCACATATTTCGATTTTATTGCACAAAACGTCAAAAAATTTTACAAAAAATTCTGAATTCGGCATTATGATGCATACCGAGCAAATTTTTTACGATAATCTACTCAGTATGCATAAACTCGTTGACCTTCGCTCGTCACCTAAAAATATAATGAACGTTGTCCAGTAGGTCCTCCACGGCATTCGTACACTTCATGGCCTTACGTTTCATCTTCTTCGGGTTTTGCATATAGCTGAACAAAAGCCATCCTGTAGCCATTCCCCAAAAAACTCCGCACAAAAAGCTCTTCATTGCGCAATTCTTCTTACTTTCGTTCATGTTCATCGCCGTTGTACCTCCATTCTCATTTATTTTAATAGTATTTTGCCCACCACGATCCCTTTTAGCAAAATTTTTGCTGTAAATTTAAATTCCTGTTTTTGCAAAATGCCGCTTGTTAATTTCGAAAAAAAATGCTATACTAAGGGTTGGTGAGCTGTTTTGAATGAGTTGAACATTGTGCTAATTGAACCACAAATTCCTCAAAATACCGGCAACATCGCTCGCACTTGCGCTGCAACCTCTGCTCGTCTGCATTTGGTGGGGCCTTTGGGCTTTGAGATTGACGACAAAAAGCTAAAGCGCGCCGGTCTTGACTATTGGAGCCTTTTGGATGTACATATTTACGCGGAAATTCGCGAATTTTTTAGCCAAAACAATGGCTCGTTTTTTTATTTTTCTACCAAGGCAAAGCGCGTGCACACTGAGGTTTCGTACCCTCGTGAGTGCTACTTGGTGTTTGGTCGGGAGGATGCGGGGCTGGATGAAGCTCTTTTGCACGACAATATGGACCGTACTGTGCGGATTCCTATGCAAGAAGAGGCTCGGAGCTTGAATTTATCGAACTCCGTTGCTATTGGTGTATACGAAGTTCTGCGCCAGTGGGGCTATCCTGGCCTTTTGCGCCAGGGAAAACTGAGGAATTATGACGACTAAACCTCTATAACATGCATAAATATAGATTATAATATTTTCTGATATGGAAAAATAAAATAAGTTATCGCCCATTATTGCTACAACAACCGACCTAAAAGTTACCGTTACAACACGAGACTTGAAAGGATGAGACTTATGGATTATTCTGGCAAAAAGTCTGTTGAGGACATCGACGTTTGCGGCAAGCGAGTCCTTTTGAGATGCGATTTTAACGTGCCTTTTGACGCTGACGGGAAGATCGCCGATACCACGCGGATTGACGCTTCGCTTAGGACTATTCGCTATCTGATTAAAAATCGTGCTACTGTTATCATTATTTCTCACCGAGGCCGCCCTAAAGGCGTTTGTCGACCTGAGTTTTCTTTGGATCCCGTTGCTGCGTATCTTTCTCGCGCTTTGGATCTGGACGTTAAGTTTGTGCGGGAGGATATTCGCAATGGTGCGCCGGAAGGTTTGAATCAGCTGAAGAATGGCGACGTTGCGCTGCTTGAGAATATTCGCTTTTATAAAGAGGAAGAGCAAAATGACCGTGAATTCGCAAAAGCACTGGCATCTTTGGCTCAAATTTACGTTAACGACGCTTTTGGGACGTCCCACCGAGCGCATGCTTCTATTGTGGGTGTGGCTGCGATTTTGCCGTCGGTTTGCGGCTTTTTGATGAAGAAAGAGCTTGACATTTTGTGCCGCGCTCTAACCGCGCCAGAACGGCCTTTTGTCGGGATATTTGGCGGGGCTAAGATTTCGGACAAGATCGACGTTATAAATAATCTGCTTGAAAAGCTCGACGTGCTGGTAATCGCGGGCGGCTTGGCTTACATATTTTTGAACGCTTTGGGCTATTCTATTGGTCAATCTGTTTTTGAGGCGGATAAAATCGACGTTGCGACGGACATTATGGCCAAGGCGAAAGACTTGGGTGTTAGAATCGTTCTGCCTGTTGACAATGTGGTTGGACGAGAATTCACTGCTGACACGGATTTTGAGGTCGTTGGTTCGGACAGCATCCCGGACGGCTGGTCTGGGCTGGACATTGGCCCCAAAACGGAGCAAGTTTTTCGCGATGTAATCGCGGGCGCGAGGACTATCTTTTGGAACGGGCCAGTTGGCGTGTTTGAATGGGCGCACTTTCGGCATGGGACTTTTAGTGTAGCTGCAGCAATCGCTGCAAACCGCGGTGCGATGTCTATTGTTGGCGGTGGTGACACTGCCGCGGCTGTTCAGATGGGGAATTTCACAAATAGTATGACGTATGTATCCACCGGCGGCGGAGCTTCTTTGGCGCTTTCTGAAGGAAAGGATTTGCCCGGCGTTGCGGCCTTGGCGGACAACGGATAGGTTCTGGTTATGAAATTTTTGGGTTTTAGAGGAGAAATTTGATTGAAAAAAAGTGGAAAAATGCGAATAATAGTGGGGAATTGGAAGATGAACAAGGCTCCGGCCGAGGCTGCAGCTTTGTTTAGCGAGATAGCATCTGGCTTAACGTCCGACTGCTGCCGGGTTATCCTGTGTGTACCTTTTGTGGATTTGCTTACGGTTGCCAATCTGGCGGCGGATACAGAGATTTGCATCGGTGCGCAGAATTGTCATTTTGACAACGAAGGTGCTTACACTGGCGAAATTTCGCCGGCCATGCTGAATAATATCGGTGTAAATCATGTTATACTGGGTCACAGCGAGCGCAGGAAATATTTTGGTGAAACTGACGAAACGACAAATAAAAAGGTCAAGTTGGCGATTGCATCAGGTTTGACGCCTATTGTGTGTGTGGGCGAAACCTTGCTGGAACGGGAGCTTGGCGTTACGGACGAGAAAATTTCGATTCAGATAAAAAAGTTGCTCAACGGCGTTTTGACGCCACAGTTAGAGAATTTAATTATCGCTTATGAGCCGGTTTGGGCGGTTGGGTCTGGCCGATGCATCGAGCACGCCGATTTGGTGCATGTTTGCAAGGTGATTAGAGCCTCCCTTTCTAGTCTTTATGGGGTTGAAGCGGCTAATAATGTCCCGATATTGTACGGTGGATCGATAAACTCGCAAAATTTTACGGATCTACTAAGCATTGATGATATCGATGGAGGCCTTGTTGGCGGGGCTTCCTTGGTTGCTGAAGAATTTTTGAAAATCGTCAACTGTACATAGCACCTTATTCGGCTTATTACGAAAATCAAAATATCCGCATGGTAACTAGGTTTTTGGGCATTTTAGTTTTGAGGAGATTGATGAATTATGGACAAAAAAACTTTTTATATTACGACGCCGATATACTATCCATCGGGCAACCCGCACCTTGGTCACAGCTACTGCACCGTGGCGGCGGACGCTATGGCTAGGTTCAAGCGCTTAGTTGGCTACGATGTGATGTTTTTGACGGGTACGGATGAGCACGGGCAAAAAATCGAGTTGAATGCAGCTAAAGAAAAATTGCCGCCCAAGGAGTACGTGGACAGGCTGGTTGCGGAGTTTCGGCGACTTTGGGATATTATGGATATCTCCAACGACAGGTACATTCGCACGACGGATGGCTATCACGTCGCGGCGGTGCAGAAGATCTTTCGCGCGCTTTACAATAAGGGCGAGATTTACAAGGGCAACTACGAGGGCTGGTACTGCACGCCGTGCGAGTCCTTCTGGACGGAGACGCAGCTAGTTGATGGAAAATGCCCAGACTGCGGGCGTGAAGTGAATTTGACTGAGGAAGAAGCCTACTTCTTCAAGCTTTCTAAGTATTCTGACAGGCTTTTGCAGCTGTATGACGAGCATCCGGAGTTTTTAGAGCCCGAAAGCCGCCGCAACGAGATGATCAGCTTTATCAAGGGTGGTATAAACGACCTGTGCGTGAGCCGGACGAGCTTTAGTTGGGGCGTGCCGGTCGATTTTGACGAGAAGCACGTGGTTTATGTGTGGCTGGATGCACTTACCAATTATATCACGGCGCTTGGCTATAGTTCCGACAATGACGCCGATTTTAAGCGTTACTGGCCTGCAGACGTCCATTTTGTGGGCAAGGAGATTGTCCGATTTCATGCGATTATCTGGCCGGCCATACTTATGGCGCTGGATTTGCCTTTACCTCGCAAAATTTATGGCCACGGATGGCTTCTTTTTGGCGACGGCACCAAGATGTCCAAGTCTAAGGGCAATGTGGTGGATCCGCAGATTTTGTGCGATCGGTACGGTGTGGACGCGATCAAATACTTCTTGATGCGCGAAATTCCCTTTGGGGCGGACAGCGTCTTCACAAACGAGGCTTTGATAAGTCGGATAAACTCAGATTTGGCGAACGATTTGGGAAATTTGCTCTCTCGCACAACCGCTATGATCGAGAAATACTTCGGCGGCAAATTGCCTCAGCCCCTTGAGAGCGCCGTCGCTGACAATGAGTTGATTTTTATGGCGACGTCTTTGCGAGAAAAATATGAACATCACATGGAGCGGTTTCAGTTTTCAAGCGCCTTGACGGAGGTTTGGAAGCTAATTGCACGGACCAACAAATACATCGACGAGACGATGCCCTGGGCGCTGAGCCGGGACATAGAAAAAGCGAATCGGCTGGCCTGCGTTTTGTACAATTTATGCGAGGTTTTGCGAATTGTGTCGATCCTGATCACACCGTTCATGCCCAACACCGCGCCAATTATCGCACAACAAATCGGAGCTCGGGATGACGTCCTAGGCTGGGAAACCGCCAACAAATGGGGAATACTGCCGGTTGATGCTGAGATCAAAAAAGGTGAACTGCTTTTTCCAAGAATCGATGTAGAAAAAGAGCTCTCGGAGCTAGAAAAATGCACTAAGTAGGAGGTTTTGTGGCCATGATCTTTGATTCTCATGCGCATTATGACGATGCTGCTTTTGACAATGACCGTGATGACTTGATTTGCAGACTTTTTGATATGGATGTGTGCGGAATTATCAACGTTGGGTGCAACATTCAGACTTCGAAAGCCTCGGTGGAGTTGGCTCGAAGGTACTCCTTGATTTGGGCGGCCGTTGGCGTGCACCCGCAAGAGGCTGATGGCGTTCCACCGGATTATCTCGACATTTTGGGCTCATTTTTGGCAGAAGAAAAAGTCGTTGCGGTCGGTGAAATCGGGCTCGACTACCATTATGACGAACCCTCGAGGGAAGCTCAAAAGGCGAAATTTGAAGAGCAAGTGAAATTGGCTAAAGCCCTTGACGTGCCGGTGATAATCCACGATAGAGACGCACACGCCGACACACTTGAAATCTTGAAAAAATACAAGCCAAAAGGCGTGGTGCATTGCTTTTCTGGCAGCGTTGAGATGGCAACCGAGGTCGTGAATTTGGGCATGTATGTGGGCCTGGGAGGCGTAGTGACCTTTAAAAACGCCAAAAACCCCGTGCTCGTGGCAAAGTCTGTGCCACTAAATCGGATTTTACTAGAGACGGACTGCCCATACTTGGCGCCAGAACCAAATCGAGGCTCCCGATGCGATTCCAGCATGATAAAATTCACTGCAGAGAAAATCGCCTTAGAGCGCGGTATATCGGTGGAAGAGCTGTTGGGATGTACTAAAGAAAACGCATTACAACTGTTTTCTAAAATAAACGTAAAATAATTAATGGCTAAGCTGCTCGATGCTTAGCCATTTTTCTTGCAAGATTTTTTAAATTATACCATCAGGTCAGCCATGGTGTATAGTCCGGCTGGCTTTGACACTACAAATTTCGCGGCATTTACGGCTCCCTCTGCGAAAATTTCCTTTGACTGCGCGGTGTGCGATATCCTCAAAACTTCATCCTTCCCGGCAAAAATGATTTCGTGCTCGCCTACCATCGTGCCGCCCCGCACAGAATGTATGCCTACTTCGTTTTTGCCTCTAGCCTTCTTGCAAAGATGCCGGTCATACACGTATTCCAGACTTTGCCCCAGCGCTGCCTTCACCGCACCTGCAATCATCAGCGCCGTTCCGCTGGGCGCGTCAATTTTTCTATTGTGGTGCTTTTCTACGATTTCTATATCAAAGCCGGGGTACAGGGCTTTCGCGGCCTTTTGGGCGAGAGAAATCATCAGGTTCACCCCTAACGACATATTGCTAGAAAATAAAATTGCGATCCGCTCCGATGCTGCCTTGATTCTTTCAATCTGAGCTTCGTTAAATCCCGTTGTACAGATCACCGCTGGCATCTTTTTTGCAGTCGCGTAGGATAAAAGCGAGTCGATCAGCTCTGGATTCGAAAAATCGATGATAACGTCCGCCTCTGCACTGAGTTCGCTAAATGCTTCAACAACCGGGAACTCGGTCGTGGCGCTTATTTTTTTGCTTACACCCCCCACAATAGCGCAATCCGCTCGCTCCGACACCACCTTCGCAACGGCCCGGCCCATCTGTCCACCGGCGCCGCTCAATATTATCCTCGTCATTTTGCACTTCCCATCTGCGTTCCCCGCGTTTTATTTTTTCGCGATGCCGAAATTTCTCATCGCCGTCACCAATTTATCTTTATTTTCGGCCGAGAGCAAAACCAGCGGAAGCCGACAACTGCCGCAATTAAAGCCCAACTGATTCATCGCTTCTTTTACCGGAATCGGGTTTACGTCGCAAAATAGCGCCTCCATCAGCTCATTCGACTTCAAAAACAGCTCTCTGGCGGCGTTTAAGTTCCCTTCAAAAAATTTTTCATTGATTTCATGGCTTTCGTAAGGGCAAACATTCGCGAAAACCGAGATCACTCCCAGCCCACCCAGCGACAAAATCGGAACGGTCTGGTCGTCGTTTCCAGAATAAACCGCCAAGTCATCGCCACAAAGCGCAATAGTCTTCGCAATGGCCGAAAGATCGCCGTTTGCCTCCTTGGTGGCCACGATGTTTGGGTGCTTTGCAAGCTCCGCGTAGGTCTCTGGCCTAATCGAGACCCCCGTGCGCGACGGCACGTTGTACAGAATCATCGGCAGATCCACATTGTCCGCGATGCAGCTGTAGTGGCGAATCAGGCCCCTTTGCGACGTCTTGTTGTAATAGGGCGTCACCACCAAGATCGCGTCCGCACCCAGTTCTTTGGCCCTTTTAGACATTTTCAGCGCGTGCTCGGTGCTGTTGCTGCCCGTGCCAGCTACGACGGGGACTCTGCCCGCGACCTTTTTCACCGTGAAATCAATCACCGCAGCGCGCTCCTCGTCGCTCATAGTGGTCGATTCCCCCGTCGTGCCGCAAGTTATTATCGCGTCTGTCTTGTTTTTTATCTGAAACTCCAGAATTTCCTCCAGAACCTCGAAATTTACGCTCCCGTCGCTGTACATCGGCGTCACGAGCGCCACACCCGAGCCCTTAAAGACCGTCTTTTTCATGAACACTCCTCCGTTTTGTTGTAAAAGTTGTTAATCGATGAATCCCTTGGCGCAGAGCATCTCGGACATCAAGATGGCCCCGCCAGCCGCGCCTCGGACTGTGTTGTGCGACATGCAGACAAATTTAACGTCATACTGCGTGTCGTTCCGTAGTCTGCCCAGAGCGATCGCCATGCGGTTTTCTAGCTCCCGTGCGCTGCGTATTTGAGGGTAATGCGGGTCTTCAAAATAATACAAAAACCGCTTTGGTGCGCTTGGTAGCACTATTCCCGCAGATAGCCGCTCGCCGTAGATTTGCCATCTTTGTTTTATTTCATCCAGCGTTGGCTTGTTTCTGAACGACACAAAAACGGCGGCGGTATGCCCATCACTCACTGGGACTCGGATGCACTGCGTTGTTATGCTGGGCTTTGTGGCGTTTTCTATGCCATTTTCGCAAACTTTTCCCCAGATTTTCAGCGGTTCCTGCTCGGATTTTTCTTCCTCGCCCGCTATGTAGGGGATGATGTTGTCGACCATTTCTGGCCAGCGCTCGAAGGTTTTGCCCGCGCCGGAAATCGCCTGATATGTGCACGCGAGCACCTTTGTTACTCCAAAATCCCGCAATGGGTGTATCGCCGGGACGTAGCATTGCAGCGAACAATTCGATTTTACCGCGATGAATCCTCTTTTTGTGCCCAGTCGTTTTCTCTGAGCCTCGATTATATCTGCGTGCTCGGGGTTAACCTCCGGGATGATCATCGGCACATCCTTAGTTCCTCTGTGCGCGCTGTTGTTCGATATCACGGGACATTCGGCCTTCGCGTAGCTCTCCTCCAGCCGTAGCAGCGCCTCTTTGGGCATATCCACTGCGCAAAAAACAAAGTCCACCGCCGCTGCGATCGCTTTCAAATCGCTTACCGCATCCAAAACGGGCATGTCTTTCACTTGTTCCGGGAGCCCCTGTGCCAGCGCCCATCTGCCGTTTAAGGCTTCTTCGTACGTTTTGCCGGCCGAATTCTTGCTCGCAGCCAGCACCGCTACGTCAAACCAAGGATGCCCCGCCAACAGTGCCACAAAGCGCTGCCCTACCATTCCGGTGGCCCCCAAGATGCCTACTTTAAACTTTTTCATATTTTCAAGAGCCGTCGGATGGCCCTTTGTGCCGCCTTTCGTTTAAAATTGAACTCAAAAATTGCCAAAATGTGTTGTAAACTCGGCCATAATCAAATATAATTATCTTTGATTTGCCGTTGGTTTTTTCGAATTTCGAAAATTAGGTGATGTAATAGCATAGCATTTTTGCGCCGTGGTGTCAAGTTTTCCCGCGGTTTGAAGGATGATTGTCATTTTGAAGACGAAAGATTTTTTCTATAATTTGCCAAGGGAGTTGATCGCTCAAGACCCCATCGAAAAGCGCGATCACTCGCGGTTGTTGGTGCTTGACAGGTCGAGCGGCGAGGTCTTGCATAAACATTTTTATGATATAGTTGACGAACTTATGCCCGGTGATTGCTTGATTCTTAACGATTCTCGAGTGCTTCCGGCCCGAATCTTCGGCGTTAGAGAGGACTTTGGCGTTACAGTGGAGTTTTTGCTTTTGACTCAAAAAGGCCCAAACGTCTGGGAGGCCTTGGCTGGGCCCGGCAAAAAGGCCAAGGTCGGGGCTAAATTTATTTTTAGTGGCGGTGCGATGCTTGGCGAGGTTTTGGACGTCCTGCCCGACGGCAACCGCGTTGTTAAGTTTGACTGCGAGGGGAATTTTTTTTCTGCTTTAGAAAAAATCGGCCAGATGCCGCTCCCACACTATATTACTCACGAGTTAGTCGACCGTGAACGCTATCAGACTGTGTATTCTCGCGAACTCGGATCTGCTGCTGCCCCAACTGCCGGGCTTCACTTTACGGACGATTTGCTCCAAAAAATTCAAAATAAGGGCATCAAAATAGGCTTCGTTACGCTCCATGTCGGGCTTGGGACGTTTCGTCCGGTTAAGGTTGCCGATATTGCTGACCACAAGATGCACGCCGAGCATTACGAGGTTCCGCCGCAAACTGCCGCGCTTATTTCTAATACCAAAAAGGCTGGTAACCGTGTTATCGCTGTTGGCACCACCAGCTGCCGCACGCTTGAGGCTATGTTCAAGAAATTCGGCGACGTCGCTCCCTGCGAGGGCTGGACCGACATTTTCATTTATCCTGGCTTTAAATTCGAGCTCGTCGACGCTTTGATCACCAACTTTCACCTGCCCGAGAGCACTTTGATCATGTTAGTTTCGGCTTTTGCCGGTCGTGATGCGGTTTTGTCTGCTTATCGGACGGCGGTTGCCGAGAAATATCGGTTTTTCAGCTTTGGTGACGCGATGTTTATCCGTTGAATGTGAGGTTTTGGCATGTTTAGCTTGATGAAAACTTGTGATGGCGCGCGAAGAGGCACTTTTTTTACACCTCATGGCGACGTTCAGACCCCCGCTTTTATGAATGTGGCGACCTGCGGCGCTATTAAGGGCGCGGTTTCGGCTTTGGACTTGGTTCAGATCGGCTGCCAGGTCATGCTTTGCAACACCTATCATTTGCATCTGCGGCCGGGTGACGGCATTGTTCGCCAGCTGGGTGGACTTCACAAATTTACCCGTTGGGATGGTCCTATTTTGACCGATAGTGGCGGGTTTCAGGTGTTCTCTCTTTCCAAACTTCGCCGAATTACCGAGGAGGGCGTTTATTTTTATTCCCACATCGACGGCCGGAAGGTCTTTATGGGGCCCGAAGAGAGCATTCAAATTCAGTCTAACCTGGCCTCGACCATTGCTATGGCCTTTGATGAATGCATCGAGAACCCTGCTGAATACAGCTACGTTAAGGCTTCTTGCGACCGCACTACCCGATGGCTTAAGCGTTGCCGAGCTGAGATGCTTCGATTGAATGCTTTGGACTCTACTCTCAACAGGGAACAGATGCTTTTTGGGATTAATCAGGGCAGCACCTATGCGGATTTGCGTGTTGAGCACATGAAAACTATTCGCGAGCTTGACTTGGACGGATACGCGATCGGCGGGCTGGCTGTGGGCGAAACTGCCGATGAGATGTACGATACCATCGAGGTGGTCGTGCCTCACATGCCCTCGGACAAGCCCAGATACCTGATGGGAGTGGGCACTCCGGTGAATATTCTGGAGAGTGTTGCCCGCGGAGTGGACCTTTTTGACTGCGTTATGCCGTCTCGGAACGCTCGCCACGGGAAGCTTTTCACTTGGGCCGGAAGTGTTAACATTTTGAATGCTAAAAACGAGCTGGACTCTATGCCGCTTGACCCTCTCTGCGACTGCCCCGTTTGCAAGAATTTTTCACGCGCGTATTTGCGGCATCTTTTTAAAAGCAAAGAGACCCTCGGCATGCGCCTTGGCGTTATGCACAATCTTTATTTTTATAATTCTTTAATGGAAAAAATCCGCTCCGCTATTGAAGATGACTCCTTTGACCCATTCTACCGGCATTATCGGCAGTTGCTCTCGCAAAAAGTCTAGCCGCTTGGTGCAAATCGCTCTTGATTTAAACTTGAAAATCTGGTATAATCATGTTTGTTAATCTTTTGGAGGTGCTGGCTTTATGATGAGTGCAGAGGGTTCTGCTGGGATTATGAACGTCGTTTTTATGACGCTTCTTTTCGCTTTAATGTATTTTTTTATGATTCGACCGAGTTCTAAGCGCAAAAAGCTCGAGGACGACATGCGAAACAACATTCAGATCGGCGACGAAATCACTACTATTGGCGGGATCGTTGGCCGGATTGTTGCTGTTAAGGACGATAATCAGTCTTTTATTATTGAGACTGGCGTGGATCGGAGCAAGATCAAAATTAAAAAATGGGCTATTGCTAGCTGCGATTCTCAGAAAGAAAGCAGTAAAAACGCTTAAAGCCCTGTAAATACGGATTTTTGTTTAATTATGTTAACATCAAAATACAATTTTGCCCATATTGTTAGCAATGGCGACGATATGGCGTTTAAAATTAAAAAATGTTTGGCCAAATTCAAAATTGGTTCTGTAAGTTGAGCCTATTTTCAGGCTCGTTTAAAGTACTTTTTTATAAAGCGAAACCCCGTTTGTTCCGACTTTTTCTAACGCCGTGCCAAAGTCAAGACCAAGCGCGGCTCTTTTGGGGTATAAATCGCCTAAAGGGACCATCACAAAGGCGCGCGCTTTTATGCCGGGGTGCGGCAGAATTAGATGCTTCGTGTTAAGCGTCACTCCTTCGTATAATAGCAAATCGATGTCGATTATCCGGGCGGCGTTTTTATAGGTTCGCACTTTTCCCATCGCGGCTTCTATCCCGAGGCAGCACCCTAGCAAAGCCTCTGGAGGAAGCTCCGTTTTTATTTTTGCACAGCAATTAAGATGGTCATTCTGCTCGTCTGGCGCCAAAAACGGCTCTGTAACGTAAATTGAAGAGAGTTCCTCAACTGTGGTCCCAGGCAGCCTCTTCAAAGATTCGATTGCCGTTTTTAAATTTTTTTCTCTGTCCAAAAGGTTGCTCCCGAGCGCAATGACGGCTTCCTTCATTTAATTGAGCGCCTCTCTTGTTCTAAAAATTTCAACAGCAACATAGTCGAACTCTGCAGCAGTAATCGGAGCTTCGGGCTTTTTTGCGCACACGTTTACAGCGCTAATCGGCTTAAACGCTCGCAATATGCTCTGTGCAACGCTTTCTGCAAGGGTTTCTATCAAATCGTACCTGTTTTCGGTGGCAACTTTAACCGCCATTTTAAAAATTTTAGCGCAACTCACCGTATCATCGAGGTTATCAGTCGCAGCAGCCTTGCTCAATGGCATGTATGCTACGATATCTAAAATAAAATTCTGGCCGTCCACCTTTTCTTCGGGGTTCACGCCATGATACGCAAAAACCTTAATCCCCTTAACAATAATCTTATCCAAAGTCATCCCTCCACACTATTCATCGGCAATTTCAGCCCTCAAGATCGCGTCTGCCACTTTTGACGCTTGCACAGCCTCTTTAACGTCGTGAACCCTTATGATATTCGCGCCGTTCAAAATGGCGATCGTGTGCGCGGCAATAGTCCCGGGCATCCTCTCTTCAAACGGAGGGTCTCCGCACGGCGTGCCGATAACCCTCTTTCGAGAAGTGCCAACCAGCACAGCGACGCCATCCGCAACATAATTTTTGAAATTTTTAATGGTACAAAGATTTTCCTCATAGCTCTTGCCAAAGCCGATGCCCGGATCCACGCAGACTCTGCACTTTTGCACGCCTCTTTTCAAGAGTTTAGCAATCTGCTCCTCAAAAAATGCTTTCATCTGATTCAGCGGCCCATCGTGCATAATCATGCAACCACAGTCGCTGCCGCTCGCAATATCAATCATCGCGGCATCCTTAAAGCCGGTAACGTCGTTTATTATGTCTGCGCCGGCCGCCAGCGCCTCCTTGGCCACAGCCGGATAAAAAGTATCCACAGAAATCGGGACTCGAATTTGTCCTTTAAGAGCATGCAAAACCGGCATTAGCCGGGCCAATTCTTCCTCTGGAGATATTCTAACGCACCCCGGCCGTGTGGACTGTGCCCCCACGTCAACGATGTCCGCACCGTCGCCTTGCATCTGCAAAGCGTGCGCCACTGCGGTCTCCACGGTATTCCACTTGCCGCCGTCAGAAAAAGAATCCGGCGTAACGTTTAAAATCCCCATGACATAGGTCTTTTTGTCCAAATCCAAAACAAATTTGCCTGCGTTAAATGTCCTCATTTGCCGCTATCATCCTCATTTTAGTAGATTTAAAGCTTCATTTCTTTTTTGAATGTCGTCCTTTAGCGCCCCATAAAAAGCCGCGGTCTTGGTTTTGGAACCCATCGCCTTAATGCCGCGCATTGTCATGCACAGGTGCTCCGCCGCTATCGTCACAATGACGCCGTCCACGTTCGCGTTTTCATAAATAAACTTTGCAACTTGGTCCGTTAGCCGTTCTTGCACCTGAAGGCGCTTGGCAAAGCAGTCTACGATCCTTGCAACCTTCGAAATCCCGATTATTCGGCCTTTTTGAGGCATATAAGCAATGTTAGCAACTCCGACAAACGGCAGCATATGGTGCTCGCATATCGACTGCACAGGGATATTCGTTATTGTGACTATCTCTGAGTCGCAATTTTCTTCATTAAAAAATTTCAAAAGCCCGCAAGGGTCGGTCTTCATCCCAGACAAAACTTCCGCATACATCTTTGCAACTCGCCGGGGCGTCTCTCGCAAACCTTCCCGGTCAACGTCTTCGCCCAGCGCACTCAGCAAGTCAAAAACGGCTCTCTCTGCCCTCTGCATGTCCATAACGTTAAATTTTCACTCCCAAAAAACTCAAGCTAAGTTATATTTTACCCTACGCCAAGTTTTTTGTCTACACTTGCAATTTAAGCGATCAGACCTCGCGTAAAAGCCAAACTGCAGCTTTTTATAATATCTTTTGCACGCAAAAATCCTGCTACCACTTGAACTTTTTTTATTTTATGGTATACTTTTAAAGTAAGATTTGTGAGAATTTTGCATTTCGAGATAAACTCAACATGCTGGTATAGCTCAGTAGGCAGAGCACATCCTTGGTAAGGATGAGGTCAGCGGTTCGAATCCGCTTATCAGCTCCACTTCAAAACCCGCATGGTTACTGAATTTGTTTGCTTTATGTGCTTTTTAAATTTCATCGAAAATATAAAAGTTCTAACAAAAGTTCTAACAAATTTTTTATAAGCGGATTTTACATTGCAAAAGTATTTTCTAAGTCTTTAGCTAAAATTTCTTTTCGAGTTTTGCTTATATGAGTGTAAATATTAGCTGTTGTTTGTATATCTGCGTGACCGAGCCAGGTTTGTATATCCTTTAAATCCCAGCCTTTGTCGTACAGAATACTTGCACAGCTGTGGCGTAAATCGTGGAACCTCATTTTTGGGAAATTATTTTTAGCTAAGACTTTTTGAAATTCTTTTGTTATGTAAGCTGGTTGGTATGGCCTACCATCCTCCCAAGTAAAAATGTAATCTGAGTTTTGATAACTTTTGCCGAACAACTTTTTATTTTTATTTTGTTCGGCAAGTATTATTTTTAACATTTCTTTGATTTCTGGCAGCAGATGATATTCTCGTTTGCTTGATGCTGTTTTTGTTTTATCTTTTGCCACAAGAGTTAATGTTTGTGTTACAATGTGATTTATTTTGATTTTATCGTTCTTAAAATCAATCGCATCCCATTTTAGCCCAATAGCCTCACCGCGTCTTAATCCATAATACAAGGCCATATAGATTATTGGCTGTAAGCGATGCCCTTTGAGCAATTGAAGCAATTCATTTGCTTGAGCGGCTGAAAGAAATTTGCATTTAATCTCAACATCTTCTTTTTTCGGTAAAGGAATTTTAAACGCGGGGTTGCGATCTATCACTTCTTCTAAAACTGCCTGATTTAATGCGTTTTTTAAAATCACGCTATGTTTTTTGAGTGAATTAAAAGCTAACCCACCTTTTTTTCTATCTTTCCGCCCTGAGCAAAATTTGAAATCATAGTAATCAATTATATGTTTTGGCTTCAACTCTTTAATTGTTAAGTTTAACGGCTTGAAATAAGGAATAAAGTGATTGACGACGGTATTATAATATCCATCCCAAGTTGTAACTTCCACCTTGTTTTTCTTTTTCTCCAACCACTGCATTAAATAATCTGTAAACAAGATATCATCTGGATTAGAGCTTAACTCTTTTTTACTGTATTCAAGCAATAAGTTATTTAAAAATTCGGTGGCTTTACGCTTGTTGCCTTTTGCCTCTAAACCAGTACTTACCCATTTTAATTTTCTTACACCAGCATTGTCTTTGTAGTCTAAGACACAATAATATTTGCCTTTTTTTATTTGTAAAGTGCCTGTCACTTTTTCTCCTCCTTAATTGACAAACACCCCCAGATGCTTAACTTTCATTATACCATATTTGTCAAGGGAGCGTGTTAGTCACAATTTAGATATTCAATGATGAAACGTTTAGGGATTCTGTATTGTTTGCCGACTTTGATGCTCTTTAACATGCCGCTTTGAAGCAAGCTGTAAGCCGTGTTTTTGCCTACATTGAGCATCGTCATTAGTTCGTTTATTGAAACGACGTCTGGATAATTTGTAAACATTCTTTTCAAAATTAATCATCCTTTGAGTTAGATTTTCTAATATTTCAGCCTGCTGGTGGTTACAGCATCACACGGTTTTCACGTTCCCCACACTGGGACTGCACTCTGGGCGAGTGACCTCGCTGGACATGCCGCGCTAAAGTTGCGTGCAAATTTTAAAATTTTACACACGCAAAACTCTGGGCGCAAACTTGCCAGCGGGTGCTACCCGCCTCGACTATGGACAGGAGTATCATTATAGATTACTGGACTCATCGCGGATTTGCCACCACACAAATTTTATATCTAGATGTTTACCGCTCACTCAATGAGGTCTTCGCGCATCTGATAAAACGCTTGTCCAACAATTTAACGTAACTGAAATATTTATATTCGATTGTCAATGTTCGAAGAGCGAAAAAACTCCCTCTATTTATATAAGAGTATTTTCGGGCCATTTTTGGGAACCATTTTTGAAAAATTTTTAAAATTCTCCGTTTTGGATAAAATATTTTAGCTTATCAATCAATATTTTTGACTTTTTTCCTATAGCGCGATGGCTTAAATTATATATTTTGGCAAGTTCCCGTTGAGTCATCTCTTTTTCGAATATGTAACTGAGCAGGGCCTGTTCTTCAACGGGTAAGCTTTTAACCGCAGCATGTAGCTTTTGATCTTCTATCATGTCAATCCAGCCAAGCAGGTTGCGGCCTGCGATCTCTTTATCCAAGTCGAAGTTATCCAAAAAGTCGCTGCAAATGGAGGGGTCTTCTACAAAAATTTCGTTATCTTCTATCTCGGACTGCTTAATGTTTTCTTTTAAATTCATATTTTTAAGTACAGTTTTAAAGTAAGCATCGGGATTTTTAATATGTCCGTTCTGTGTATTCATGGTGACCTCCGAATTGTTGATTTAATAACAGTTCGGAGGTTTTTATGGATATCGGATGTAATAAAAGAAAATTTGCTGCATAATTTTCCCTAAATCTGCCGCAAAAATTCAAAACATACTCATAGGCCCGGTAATCCGATATTTATTAGGCTTTTTTGAACATAAATAATGCTTTTAAACTTTTTGCGACTGCGAATTGACCAGTTGCTTATTTACGTTCAATATTATCCAAATTATTCCAGTTAATCTGTCCTTTATTGATTGCCGATTATTGTTGATATAAAGCCGTTCATAAAGCTTTTAATTTTAATTTGAGAAATAAACACGAAAAAACACTGCGCAAAAATTTTACGCAATGCCCTTAATTCGTTGATATTTCTAGAAAAGCCGCTAACTTTTGTTAACGGCCTAAAAATTTTTAAATTTTTTTAGTTACAAACTTTTTTGCAACTTCAAGCGCGGTGGTAAGTGATACCGCCAATTTTTCTCGCGTTGCCTTATCTAGTGGGGCTCCGCCGCACAAAA
>CAREUR010000002.1 GCA_948968885.1 uncultured Eubacteriales bacterium
AGCTCATTTTAATATAAAAATAATAAGCTCTGTAGAGATAATATCTATCAGAGCTTGTTTAAGCTAAAAAATACAAATTGCTTTGCAAGGCTTATTGAGCCTCTCCCTTGTCTTCGGCTAATGTAACTGGAATCTCTAGCATGGAGTGCTCCTCGTTGCGGAGAACGGACAGTCGATAAACTGTAACATTAACGGTATCGCCGGGCTTGTAGTTGGCAAGTTCATTGTACAAGTCAGCAGTCGTTTTTGTAGTCACGCCGCCAAACTTAATAATTATATCCCCAGCCTTCAAGCCGCTTGTTTCGGCGCTGCTTCCCTCGATAATCCTCGAAATCAGCAGCCCCTGCGGAACATCATTCAACTGAGCCTCATAAGCGGACAAAGCCCTCACGCCGACGCCCATTTTGACGCGGCCAGGAACATATCCATTTTTAATGAGATCGCTGACAATGGTGGTGACGGTGTTGCTAGGGATGGCAAGCCCCATGGCTTCGTAATCGGTGAGCTTCATTCTATTAATACCGATGACCTGGCCGTACATATTGAGCAGAGCGCCGCCGGAATTGCCCGGATTAATCGCAGCGTCGGTTTGAATATACTTAACGGTCGAAGTGGTGTTCTTGCTTGCGTCCGGGATAATAGAGGCGATGTCGCGGTTGAGCGCAGATATAACGCCCCGAGTCAAAGAGTTTGAAAACTCCAACCCGCCCGGATTCCCAATAGCAAGGACGCTTGCGCCAACAGCCAATTGATCCGAATTGCCAAACTCCGCGGCCTTAAGGCCAGAAGCATCTATCCTTAAAACAGCGATGTCGGTCCGCTGGTCAAAGCCAACGATTTTTGCAGCAAATTCCTTGCGGTCGCTCGTAACCACGCTGACGTTGTACTTGTTGCTATGCCCGATAACATGCGAATTCGTAACAACGTAGCCGTCCTCGCTAATGATTATGCCGCTCCCTTGCCGAGAGAGTGACGAAATCAGGCCGGCAGACGGGTTATAAGCAACAACGCCCACTATCGACGGGGCAATCTCCTGATAAATTTGTTCCGCGCTTTTCGCATCGGCACTTTCGGGAATATCATTCGTATGAATAACCGCAGAACTGCCATTGGAACCGCCCAAATTAGAAGTGAGCGAGCGAAATCTAGCGTCGTTCTTCAAAAAAGTGGCCAAGATAGAGGCGCCAAAAATCAGGAACATAGACCCCAGAATAATGGCAGAGGTTATCAAAAAGACCTTTAGCCCTCTATCCATCTTGTTTTTGGGAGGATTATTATTAACAAAAGCAGGTGACGGCGGCTGACTTCCGGCCGTCTTTTTGCTGTTATTGCCGCTATAACTGGCGCTACTGCGATTATCTTTGCTGCTTTTGCCACTACTGCTGCTTGAATAATGAGAATTAGCGGTAGAGATCCGAATCTTCTCAGGGTCATAGCTATAAGAAGACGCATCCGACCAAGATATCACATTTTTGTCCGCATTATGGCTCTCATCTTTATCCGAGCCGCCCGAACTACCGCTGTTATCGCTAAAAAGGTTATTGTCATCGTATTTATCGCTCATAAAAAGCAAACCTCCCACACGCAAACATTAAAGCTAGTTTAATTATACTACGATGTGCCCGTCAAATAAACCATAATTTTGAAATTTTTGTGAAGTTATAAAAATAAAATGAGCGGATTTTAAATTTTTACACGTGCTTATTGAGCAAAATTTTAACAAAAATATTCACATAAAATAAAGAAATATAGAGATAATAAAGGAAAGGGAGTGATATAGTGGAATACGTAAAAGCGTTTGTGGTTGGCGGACTGATCTGCGTTGTGGGGCAAATTCTGATTGACAAGACGAATCTGACGCCAGCCAAGATATTGGTTTTGTTTGTAACCCTAGGCGTAGCGCTGACTGCAGTGGGAGTGTATGAGCCGCTTGTAGAATTTGCGGGGGCAGGAGCCACCGTGCCCTTGACTGGCTTTGGCTACACCATGGCAAAAGGGGTTTTGGAGCTTGTAAAAGAGAAGGGCTTTTTGGGCATTTTCATAGGCGGACTCAGCGCCAGTGCGGCCGGGATTGCTGCGGCGATCTTTTTTGGTTATGTTGCGGCGCTTGTTTCTAAGTCTAGCGACAAAAACTAGGTTTAAAATGTAAAAATTCTGAGCGTGAAAACATTCATAAATAATGTTGATGCAAGGCTGAAAATTTGATTATAAAGGGCAAAGATGGAGGTATTGAGTGTAAAAATGAAAGCTACAGGAATCGTGAGAAGGATAGACGACTTGGGCCGGGTGGTGATTCCAAAGGAGATCCGCAGAACGCTGCGCATTCGGGAGGGCGACCCGCTAGAAATATTCACCGACACAGAGGGCGGCGTCATATTCAAAAAGTACTCGCCGGTTGGGGAGCTCTCGCAATTTGCAACGACTTATGCCGATGTATTGGCGCACACATCGAATTTCCCAACCATAATCTGCGACAGAGACCACGTGGTGGCGGTTTCGGGACTGCCCAAAAAAGAGTACCTAGAAAGAAGGATAACCTCGGCGCTGGAGGACTTAATGGAGTCGCGGCGCAGCTATATTTTTACGAAGGAAGCCGAAACGACGGTGGCTCCGATTGAGGGCATGGACAAAAAGGCCGCAGTGATCTTCCCGATAATAGTTGCGGGGGACGTAACAGGCGCCGTCACACTGCTGCAAAACGATGCCAATACCATCCCAGGCGACACAGAGACAAAACTAACCCAAGCCGCAGCCGAATTTTTGGGCAAACAAATGGAATAATCCGCAGCAAACCTAGCAGGATTATTGTTTGAAATATGCAAAAAAGAAATACTGCCCGAGCCGCGAACAGTTCCGGACAGTATTTTAATTGCGCTATTTTGCGTTTGCTAATTGCCACAAACATTGCTGCAGCCGCATCCACAGCCAGTGTTGCCAGAATTATCGTTGTTTGTTTCGGTTGAGCGCGGTGGAAAAAACTCATCGGTAGGGAATTCCAGGCGATTAAAGAGCTCGCAAGGGTTATCTGCAGTAGTAATGCACTCTTTTTCTGGGATGCAGAAGTCGTACGACGGCACTAGCATCTGGACGTTGCGCTCCAGCTGGACTATTGTAAACATGCCGAGCGTAACAAACACGGCGTTTGAGTTGTTTCTGAGCTGAAACTCTCCGCCAAACTTCTTGGATATGCTCTCTGGAATATGGCAGCCGATGTCGCAGCTGTCGTGATTATCGCAGCAAACCTTTGCCGAAAGGCCGATTGGTTCTGCCACTTGAACTGTAGCTTTGGGCAAATTCCTAACCGGAGAAGAGTTTAAGTCGATGTCGTCGTAGCAGGCGCCAGAATTAAAGACCTTGACCTTACCCTCGCTGCCAAACAATATCACTTTTTTGGAGTACACCGACAGCCCCGTCACGTTAACCGGGCAAGCCGCCGGCGACAGGAACACATCCAAGTTTACCTCAAAGAAGAACGTCATGTCAACAGAGTAGAACCCTTTGTTAAACGGTACCGGATCGATGTCGACGTAGACAGTTAAAACCTCTACATCTTTGATGCGCGCAGTGCAGGCCTGATCAATTACATGCTGGCCGGCCTCGGTAAAGTATACACGCAAGTCCTGAAGACAGTCTTTATCTGCGCAAGAGTCGTAAACCCTGAATGCATCGATGCAGACGGCTTCTCTAAAACTCCCCGAAGAGCTACCGCTGGCGCAGTTTTGAGAGTCTGCTGTTGCTGAAAAAAGATTTTCTGACATAATAAAAAGCCTCCATTCAGATGATGAACTATGTTTTCAATACATATTATGTGATTTGAAACGATGTGTTACAAAAATTTATGAAATGCTGAAGCTAATCAAAGTGAAAGCGTCTGATTTATTTGCACCAAATAAAGGCGATCTGGCCGAGTTGCTTGACATTATGGCCAAAATTAATATATAATCAAACTTAGCAGGGGGAGTTTTTATTATAAGGAGATTTTTATGTGGAGTTTGCGCAGGATGAGTGAAAAAATTGCGGTTAATTGCGGTTCTGGTTTAGCAGAAAAAGAAATTTCCTTAAACGAAAATGAAAAAGAAAATGCCCCCACATACAAAATATATTCTCTGCAGGATTTATATGACCTGACCGGCGTAAAAAATGGCGATAATATCGATCTGGCGGCGAGTTTGATTTATAATGCCAAAAAAGTGACGATTATTATGGATAAGAAAAATGAGGATATAAGAAATCTGCTTGTTGAGATAGCAAAGTCCTTTGAGGCGCTGGGGATAAATGTGCTTATTTTTGACGATGAAAATATTTCTAAATTAGGAAAAAACGACGTTGTAATTAAGATAAATCTAAGGCGCAACGTAGATAACAAACTTTTTAATCGAGGGCTAGACCTAAAGATTATAAATGTTTATTTGGACAAAAGCAGAGATCATGCTGGGCACGGCGTAAATTTGTACAGTTTGAACTTAAAGAATATTGATCGTTTGCTGTCTGTTGAAGTCCTTTTAAAATGCGTGTATTTGGGGGTTTTAGCCAAAATTTGACCGCACGGAGGCCAAAATGAAGAGAATTGAAAATTTATGCATGAAGTGTATGAGCGATAAGGGCGGGCTTAAACGGTGTCCTTTTTGCGGATATGTTGGCGACGAAGCTCAGCTGGGCGGCGCTTTTGAGAAAAATTTGATTTTGCAGGATAATTATGTGATGGGCAACAAAGTCCGCGAGAATGCGGAGTCCGTCTGCTATATAGGCTACGATATGAAAAATAAGTCCAAGGTGCATATTCGAGAATTTTTCCCGGCAGAAATTTGCAACAGGGACGCAGATGGCTTAAGCGTTGTGGCTAAGGAGAGTTGCGGCGAGAGGTATGAAGATCTTAAAATTTCATTTTTGCAATATTTTCGGTCGCTGGCTAAGGTTCGGTATATTGATGCGGTCTGCTCGGTTTACGACATTTTTGCAGATTACGGCACGGCGTACGTTATATCGGAAATGGTGGACGGAATTACTTTGTCGGAGCTGGTAAGGCGCAACAAAAAGCCGCTAGAATGGGACACTGCGAAGGTACTGTTTATGCCGCTTATTTCTGCGTTTAGCCGATTAAGCAAGGCCGGGATTTTGCACCTTGCGGTTAGTCCCGATGCGCTGATTATTAGTAGAGCCGGAAAGATGTATATTTCTGACTTTTCTACGCCAAACGCGCGGCAGATTGGGACTTTTTTTGATTTTGACTTTAACAAGGGATATACCGCGCCGGAACAATATATTAAAGGGTACAAACTCACGCAAGCTGCGGACGTTTACGGTTTAGCAGCGTCGTTGTTTTTTGCCTTGGTAGGTTTTGCGCCAAAGGATGCTTCGGCCCGAGAAATTGACGACCGGCTGCTGATTCCAGTTAAACTTTTGAAGAACATCCCGCCACATGTGGTTTCGGCGCTTTCACACGCCTTGAGAGTTAATGCCCAAAGCCGAACTCAGACTTTTGAAATTTTTCGAGACGAACTTACAGAGACTTCCGCAAAATACCTGAAGGAACAAGAAATGATTGTGTCTGAAAGTCAAGAAAATAGTAGAATTAGCAAATCAGATAAACGAAAAAACCTTGCGTGGATTTTGAGCACAGCCGGCGTTGCGCTAACGGCGCTCACTTTGCTGGTAGCCTTTTTTGTTTATAATAATGCAAACAAAAAGGTCGAACCGAGCGCGGAAAGTCCGCTAGTTTCGGAGGCAACAAATACTCAAGAAAATATTACAGTGCCTGATTTTATCGGCATGGACGCGGATAAGTTGGTGCAAAGCAGCGAAATGTCTGACTATAATATTTTTTTTGCAGAAAAAGTTTTTGATGACAAGATTGCAGAAGGCAAGGTAATCTCGCAGACCCCGGTACCGGGTAGCTCAGTAAAGAAAGGCTCAAACATCGTGATTACAGTCAGCAAAGGGCCTAAGTTTCGAGCTTTGCCGCAGATTGAAGGCTTAACGTTGTCGCAAGCTTCCGCCGTTTTGACTAAAGAAGGCTTCACTCCGGCGTCGGAATTTTGCTATAGTAGCAGTATTGCACAGGGCAAGGTCATTGGCTATAAGGGTTGCTCGAAGGGCGACAAGCTTGAATTTGGCGCCAGGGTAACGATTCTTGTTAGCAAAGGCAAAAGATAGACCGTGGCCTAAAATCATAAATCCAATGCCCATTTTGGCGGCACTGGCTTAAGTTTTTCTTTTTTTGCTAGCAGTATTATTGCAGTTTCGTTCGCAAGCGGCGCAATCTCCAGCGCAAAAGTCTGCGAATTTACGGCTTTTATATAATTTAATCTGCTTCACAATCGCCAAAATAACTATCACGATCGCGACCGCAGCTATCAAAATGTCAATCATAAAAAATCAGCTCCTTTATCTTTGTACAGACAAAAACTTCAAAGAAACTTAGAAATCGCAGACCCAACCTGAAACACCAGCATGGAGGACGTCCAGGCTAAAATCAACTGATAGCTAAGCGCGAGAACAGTCCATTTTGCGCTTTTTAGCTCCTTGCACATGGCCGAGAGAGCCGCGACGCACGGCGTGTACAGCAGAACAAAAACCATGAAAGCGTAGGCCGAAATGGTTGAAAATTGATCCGCAATCACCTGCAAAACGCCCGCTAGCCCGCCAGTGCCGTAAAGAACAGCCATGGTGCTAACGACGGATTCTTTTGCGATTAAGCCAGAAAGCAGCGAAACCGCAGCCCGCCAGTCGTCAAACCCACACAGTGAAAACACCGGCGCGATCGCCATTCCAACCGAAGCCAGAATGCTTTCGCTCTTGTCAGCGATCATCTGCAGGCTCAAATTGAACGACTGCAAAAACCAGATCACGATAGTCGCCGCGACCAAGATAGTGCCGGCCTTAACGAGGAAGTCTTTTAACTTTGCACCAACATGCAAACACAAATTTTTTAGGGTTGGCATCCGGTACGCCGGGAGTTCCATGATGAACGAAGCGGTTTCGCCCTTTAGGACTGGGCCTTTAAACACCATCGCTGTAAAGACCGCGAGCAAAATACCCAATAAATATATAGAAGAAATCGCCAAAACCTGATGCTCTCGAAACAGCGCGGCTATGAACATCGCGTAAACAGGCATTTTTGCGCTGCAGGACATAAACGGAATCATCAGTATTGTTAGTTTTTTGTCATTTTCTTTTTCTAAAATTCGAGTTCCCAAAATCGCCGGCACAGTGCATCCGAAGCCCATCAACAAAGGCACAAAAGCTCGGCCAGAAAGCCCGACCTTGCGCAAAAGTTTATCCATGATAAAAGCCGCCCGCGCCATGTATCCACTGTCTTCTAGGATGGAGAGCAACGTGAACAATATCATGACCTGTGGGAAAAACGAAATCACCGACCCGACGCCTTCAATTATTCCGTCAATTATCAAGCTCTTGGACCACGCCGCCGCGCCAAGATTGGTCAATAAATTTAGCACAAACCCACAAAACACATCTTTAATCAAAAATTCAAATTGATCTCTCAAGAAAGACCCTACCGGCCCGAACGTGACGTAAAAAATAAAAATCATCATGACGGCAAAAATGGGCACGGCCAAAAACTTGTTTGTGATGACCCTGTCGATTTTGTCGGTTAAAGTTATGTGCTCCGGCGCGTGTTTCCGCTTGATTGCGGCCGCGCACAAGCTATATATGTATTTGTAGCGCTGGTCGGCTATTAGCATTTGCTCGTCCATGTGCGGCGGCAGGCCGACCGTGCCTTTATACAAATTTATGTTTTCCACCTGCGTTTTAGTCAGCTTTATTTTTTGCATTAATAATTCGTCATTTTCAAAAAGCTTGACAGCAAGCCAACGCAAGCTCATTTTATTTTGTGAATTTTCAAAATTTTCAGCATTAAAGCCCCGTGACAATTCATTTTCTATTTTAGAAATAACATTTTCAACTTTGTCGTCGTATATTTTCTTCGCTGTTTTAGAGCCATCTTTCTTCTCAGCGTACCGAATAGCCAAGTCCAAAAGCTCGTTAACCCCGACTCCTTTGTTCGCAGATATCGGCACAATCGGCACATTCAGCTCACTGCGAAACTTATTATAGTCAATGATATCGCCCTTTTTTTCAACAACATCCGTCATGTTAAAAGCAATAATCATCGGCTTTTGCAGCTCCAAAAGCTGCGTCGTCAGGTACAGACTGCGCTCTAAAATGGTCGCGTCAACAATGTTAATAATCAGATCCGGGTTGTCTTCGATCAAAGAAACCCTCGTAACAATCTCTTCCGAAGAGTACGGCGACAAAGAATAAATCCCCGGCAAATCAAGGATATTAATCTTAACGCCTCCAAACCGCAAACTCCCTTCCTTTTTCTCAACAGTCACGCCCGGCCAGTTGCCAACGTGCTGGTTGCTCCCAGTGAGCTCGTTAAACAGCGTGGTTTTGCCGCAATTGGGGTTCCCAACCAAGGCAATCTTCAGTGTTTTTGAGCCTCTATTAAAATTTTTCGTGTTCTTATTCAACGCCGTCGTTGATGCAGACATCGATCATTTCCTTTCTCTAATTTGAATATTTTGCGCTTCCGACTTTCTAATGCTAAGGTCAAACCCGCGAACGTTAATCTCAATAGGGTCGCCAAAAGGGGCAATCCGCTTCATAATAACCAAAGCTCCCGGCGTGATACCCATGTCCACAATCCTACGCCGCAAGCCTTTATCGCAGACGATTTTTTCTACAACTCCCAATTGGCCCGGCTTTAAATCGTTCAGCGTTTTCACCCCAAGTGCTCCTTTCAAAAATTTCCAAATAATAATGCTAATAGCAGCCTTCATGCTCACTCAGCGCAACCATAAACAAGCCGTCACAATAGTGTATGTGCTAATTAGAATCTTCATGTTTTTGGCCAAGGCAGTTGTGATATTCATTAATCTTTGCCGTTAAAGCCTGAAAAAATTCAGCTTGCTTTTCTTGTGGGATTCCCTGCGACATGATAGCCAAAAAGTAAGGTTGATTGTTTTCGTCAAAAATTATAGCCTCGTCGGCACAAATTAACTTACTAGGGATCCAGCCTGGTTTATGAAAAACAGTCAAATTAGGCACACCCGCAGGAATTTTGTCATTGTAAATTCCGCTTGAGTAAAAAGATTTAATCATTTTTGCAAGTGCAGTGCCGTTGGACATATATCGATAAAGGATCTCCAAGTGCAAAACCAAGTCCTCGGCGCTAAAACTTTGAAGCGAGAGTCTTTCCGTTTCAATTATAATTCCAAAAGGAGCTAAAAATTCTTTCAAATATGGCTCTGTGGCAACTTCCATCATAAGCATCCGAAATGCCACGTTGTCGCTATGCGTAATTAATAATTTAAGTAACTGCTCTATCGTGTACCGTTTTCCAAACTCTTCATATTGAATTATCCCAGTCCCGCCGTATTTATGATAACTTTTGTACTCCACAGTATCGTTAAGATTTATCTTGCCGTTTTTAAGCATATCAAACACGCAAATAGCAAGGCAAGTCTTGTTAGTGCTTGCCGGGTCGTACTTTTTCTTGGGATTATAGCCTAAAACCTCACCATTACTGGGGTTTTTATAACAAAAGCCAACGTCATATTTTTGGCACATATCGAATATGTCTGCCGTTAGCGTTTGACAACTGCAAGCGTTAACGCTATTTTTAGCACAAGATATAGATAAAAAAAGCATTAAAATTACCGTAAAAATTCTTTTAATTTTCATTAATAATTAGGCAACTCCTTTGATATGCAACCTAATAACTAGGTTTAAAATTAACCTAAAAAATTTTTTACCCTTAATATTATACCAAAGGCAGCAAAAACTTTCAATATCAGAGTTATTGCCACTTCTGCAGCCGCAAAAATGAACTAGGCGCCCCGAAGGACGCCCGGTTCATATTTAATTAAAAAGAAAAGGAATTAAAAAATTTATAGACGTACGTGGCGCGCCAGAAGGGATTCGAACCCCTGACCTCTTGGTTCGTAGCCAAACACTCTATCCAACTGAGCTACTGGCGCACGCTGCAACGTTATATTAACACATTCGATTTAAGAAATCAAGCTGCGCGTTTCAAATTCGGATGATTGCTTAAATACTCGAGGCAAAAACAATAAAAACTAGTAAAAAAGGCCATAAACCTAATAAAATATTTTTAAATTCTCCAAAAAACTCCAAATTCGAAGCTAAAAACCTGCATTAAAATCTAACTAAAGAGCGCAAAATACAGCAAAACTACGATTCCGAGCGCTATTCGATAATATCCAAAGAGCTTAAAGTCGTGTTTTTTTATGTAGCTCATTAAAAATTTTATTGCCCAAATCGACACCAAAAACGCTACCATAACGCCGGAAATCAGGATTCCTATTTCTGTAATCGAAAAACTCATACCGACTTTTAACACATATTTCAAAAGTTTAAGCCCGCTCGCGCCGAACATTACTGGGATTGCCAAGAAAAATGAATACTCTGCAGCAATGCTTCGCGAAGCTCCCAACAGGCTAGCACCGATTATCGTGGCTCCGGAGCGTGACGTGCCGGGGACTAACGCTAAAACCTGAAACACACCTATTAAAAGCGCTGTTTTGTAGTCCAGCTTATTTAGCCGGTCTATTGGGGTTTGACGATTTTTATTTTCTATAATCAAAAATAAAATTCCGTACAAAATCAGCATTAGCGCCACTGTTACCGGGCTATATAATTTTTCGTGGATAAAGTCATCAAACAAAAATCCCACTACAGCGGCCGGAACGCATCCGACTATTACTTTTCCCCACAAACTGAGCGTCTCTTTTTTCTCAGCCTCGTTTTTCCGCTTTGAAAGTGGATTCAGCTTGTTAAAGTACAAGTAAAGCACCGCCAAGATTGACCCCAGCTGCACTACCACCAGGAACATGTCTAGGAAGGACTTCGTCACGTTGAGCTTTATGGATTCGTCTAGCAAAATCATGTGCCCCGTGCTGCTTATCGGCAACCACTCTGTTATGCCCTGCACCACGCCGATGACCACTGCTTTTAATATCTCTGCCAAGTTACCAAACATACCTGTTAACCCCTCTCCTGCTGCAAATCTTAGTATCGTAAAAATAGTTTTGCTGCGCCAAGGCGCATTACAGCTAAAACTAGCATTTTTAACTCTTACGCCAGCATATATTAAATTATGTTTCATTTTTGGCGCCAAGTCAAGCAAAATCGGCCAGCTATTGCAAAAATTGCTGATTGCGCAAGGCGCGAAAAAGAATTATACTAATACGACAAGCATTTCACCTAAAAAAGCGAAAGGAGCTGCGGTACGCATGGAATACACCGCAAAAGTTGAGCAGATGTGCCATGTAAACAGCTGCCCGAGCCACGGGCCTTCGGCTATTCCGGAAGAGGGCAAGTGGGTAAAGGCCTACAATATCGCGGACATCTCTGGGCTGTCGCACGGAATCGGCTGGTGTGCGCCTCAGCAAGGAGCCTGCAAGTTGACATTGAACGTGAAGAGCGGGATAATCGAGGAGGCGCTTGTGGAGACCATTGGGTGCTCCGGCATGACGCATTCTGCTGCGATGGCTGCGGAAATCTTGCCCGGAAAGACTCTGCTAGAGGCTTTGAACACCGACTTGGTCTGCGATGCCATCAACGTTGCCATGCGCGAGATCTTCAAGCAATTCGCTTACGGTCGGACTCAGACGGCTTTTTCCGAAGGTGGACTGCCAATTGGCGCCGGTTTGGAGGACCTTGGCAAAGGAGAACGCTCGCAGGTTGGCACAATGTACAGCACCAAGCTCGCTGGAGTGCGATATCTCGAGACGGCCGAGGGGTACATATTGTCTTTGGGTCTCAACAAAGATGGCCAGGTCTGCGGATACAAATTTGTAAATGTGGGACAAATGATGAAAGATATCCGAACCGGCACGGCTCCAAACGATGCCTACACGCAAAACATTAGTATCTACGGGCAATACGAAGCCGCCGCGAGGTACATCGACCCGCGCAATGACTGAAGGAGGCTGGCTATGACCGATTCTACAAACTTTGAAGGCAAGGAGCGCCGCATGGAGAAAATTACGGTGTGCCTCGATAAATACGGCATTGACTCTCTTCGCGCCGCGCAGGATATCTGCAGAAGCTGCGGTATTGACGTTTTTTTCATGATAAAAAAGATTCAGCCCATCGCCTTTTGCGACGCTTGCTGGGCGTACACCTTGGGCTGCGCAATCGCCATTAAAACTGCCGCTCAGACGGCTCCAGAGGCTGCGAAATTGATTGGTGTTGGCTTGGAGGCCTTTTGCATCCCGGATTCTGTTGCCGAGCAGCGCCACGTTGGCCTTGGTCACGGGAATTTGGCCGCTATGCTTCTTCTGGAGTCTACTGAATGCTTCGCTTTTATCGCTGGGCACGAGTCTTTTGCCGCTGCAGAGGGTGCCATCGGGATTGTGAGTGCTGCAAATAAAGCTCGCAAGCGGCCTCTTCGCGTAATTTTGAATGGTCTGGGCAAGGACGCGGCGTACATTATCTCTCGGGTTAACGGCTTTACCTACGTTAAAACCAGTTTTGACCATGCTTCTGACGTTTTGAGCATTATTGAAGAAAAATCTTTTTCTGGCAGCGAGCGCGCTAGAATCCGGTGTTTTGGCGCCGACGACGCTATGGAGGGCGTTGCTATCATGCAGCACGAGAACGTTGATGTCTCCATCACCGGTAACTCGACAAATCCCACGCGGTTTCAGCATCTTGTTGCGGGCATTTATAAAAAATGGGCGACTGAAAACGGCAAAAAATATTTCTCGGTCGCTTCGGGCGGAGGCACGGGCCGCACGCTGCACCCTGATAACGTCGCGGCCGGCCCGGCTTCTTACGGCCTTACTGACTCTATGGGTCGAATGCATTGTGATGTTCAATTTGCCGGCTCGTCGTCTGTTCCGGCACATGTGGAGATGATGGGCCTAGTTGGCATGGGCAATAACCCTATGGTCGGAGCTACGGTTGCCTGCGCGGTCGCCGTTTTTGAGGCCATCAATAAAAAGTGATTTACATTTTGCGCAAAGTGTGTTATAATTGCTGCAAGTTGAAAAAGGGGTGCTGGCGCGCGTTTTGGCGCCGCCGGCTGAGAACGGTTTCGTAACCCATGACCTGATTCGGGTAATGCCGACGGAGGGAAATATTGGATTGTGGCTTGTTTTAAGGCTGGATTTTTCGCCGTCTGCAGGGGTGTTTGTATTATCTCCCGTTGCCAGACGGATTTTTCTTTTTCCGAAATTAAAATTGTTGAGATTGGCTTTGGATTAGGGATTTAAATCAACCACAAAGTGAGAAAAAATAATGATTAAAAAATTTGTAAAACTGAATCTGCCCGCGATGATTTTTGTTTTGATTTTGATACTCATCTGGGGCGCAGTGTCGGAGTCTGGCGCCATTCCGCAGTTTATATTGCCTTCGCCGGGCGCAACTTTCACGGCACTCGTTAGAAATTTGCCAATACTGATGCAACATTCGGTCACCACACTCTTAGAGACGGCTTTGGGGCTACTTTTTAGCGTGATTCTTGCCATTATCTTTGCGGTTTTGATGGATCGATTCGTAACCATAAAACGCGCGATTTATCCGGTTTTAATCGTGACGCAGACGGTGCCAACCATCGCCATCGCGCCGTTTATCGTCTTACTTTTTGGGTATGACATGCTGCCAAAGGTCATTTTGGTGATGATTTGCTGCTTTTTCCCTATTGCAATCTCGCTTTGCGACGGACTTTCTAATGTTGAGGCCGATTACTTGAACCTGATGCGCGGCATGAATGCTACGTACACGCAGACTTTGATCCATTTGAAGATTCCGTTTGCTGTGCCCTCGTTTTTTTCGGGCTTAAAGGTCTCGGTCACATACGCGTTTATCAGCGCGGTGGTTGCCGAATGGCTTGGCGGGACCTGCGGACTCGGTGTTTACATGACTCGGGTTAAGGCAGCCTATGCGTTTGATCGGCTTTTTGCATCGATATTTTTCATCTCGGCTGTGAGTTTTGCCTTTGTCAAGGTGATTGACTTTGCACAAAAAAAGGTGCTAAATCGTCTTCATTTAGACGCTTAAAGGAGCCGAATGCAAATGCATATTAGAAAAATTTCCGGATGCACTACCATTTGTGCCGCCTTAATTTTGATTTCTATAGCGGTGGCTTGTATTTACTCAAGGTCTTATAATTGCGATAATTCTCTGCAAAAGGTCACTATTTTGCTAGACTGGACGCCAAATACAAATCACACTGGGATTTATATCGCGCAGAAACTGGATTACTTTCACGATGAAGGCCTAGAGGTGACTATACAGCAGCCGCCGCAAGAAAGCTCCACCGCGCTGGTCGCTGCAGGCAAGGTCGAATTCGCAGTTGCTTTTCAGGACTTTTTGGCGCCAGCCCTAACTTCGGACACCCCGATACCGGTTAAGGCTGTGGCTGCAATCGCGCAGCACAATACTTCGGGCATTATCTGCAAGAAGTCCGCAAATGTCCGCACCTACGCTGATTTGGAGTTTAAAGATTACTCAACTTTTGATAATTTTATCGAGCTCGCATTGCTGAAATATTGCGTGGAGTCGCAGGGCGGCAGGTTCGAGAACATCAGCCTGATCCGCAACCAAACAAACAACATTGCTGCGACGCTTGGCACCAGTGCTGACGCCGCGTGGGGGTATTTTGGCATTGAGAGCATTGTTGCGGCCAGCTTTGGCATCGAAAATGACTTTCTTTTCTTTCGCGATGTGGATCCCGTTCTCGACTTTTACACGCCGGTTTTGATTTGCAACGAGAGCTACATTAATCGCAATCCAGCGGTCATAAAGAAAGTTTTGAAGGCGCTCTCGAAAGGTTACACTTTTGCGGCAAACCATCCGAAAGAGGCTACAGATATCTTATCTGAGTGCGTACCGGAGCTTGCTTGCACCACTACGCTCGAAAGCCAAAAGTATATGTCCGCGCAGTATATAAGTGACACCCAGTGCTGGGGGATAATCGACGCCGCACGGTGGAATAATTTTTATGACTGGCTGTTTGAAAAACGGATTATAAAAAGGCAAATTCCGCACAATTCCGCCTTTACGAACGAGTTTTTGCCGGGATATTAGGAGCATTATGAGTAAAATTGAGATAAGGAACTTAACGAAATCGTACCGCGGGCGATGTGTTTTAGACAACATTTCGCTTTCTGTGAATGCGAACGAAACTATCGCCATTTTAGGGCAAAGCGGCTGCGGAAAAACTACGTTGCTTAAGATAATTGCCGGGCTAGAGAGTCCCGATCGCGGCCAAATTTTCATTGATGGCCTCGATGTTACAAACACTCCTGGCAAAGTTGGCTATATGCCGCAAGACGCCCTGCTTTTTCCATACAAAACTGTGCTCGAAAATGTGATTCTGCCGTTGATTTTATCTGGGAGAAAAAAATCAGAAGCGAAGTTGTCTGCAAAAAAATATTTTACAGACTTTTTTATTTCTGGAACAGAAAATAAATATCCGTACGAACTTTCTGGCGGAATGCGCCAAAGAGTCGCCTTTTTGCGTACTTACATGCAAAGCAAAGACATTTTGATCTTGGATGAACCATTTAGCGCGCTCGATAATATCACCAAAACCGCCATGCACAAGTGGTACTTAGACGTTATAAACCGCTTTAGAAAGACGACCTTGCTTGTTACTCATAACATAGAAGAGGCTCTCTTTTTTGCAAGCGAGATTTATATTTCGTCTTCAACTGACCACAGCATCAAGAAAGCTCTAAGCATTCGCAACAACCAAAACCCAGATTTTCTGCATTCTAATGAATTCTTTAAATTAAGAAAAGAACTAGCCGAAGGGCACTCTAGACTGCTTTGTCGAGCGCTTGGCACACCTTTAAATTATAAGAATTATTCCTAGAATTTATCCACAAATAATTAAGTTTCCAACGTTATGCAATAGGTCATCTGCCGCTTGGATACAAAAAAGATCCTGACAATCCCAAGCTTTGGCTAATCGATGACGAAGGCGCAGAGATTATAAGAAAAATCTATGACCTTAGAAAGCAAGGCAAAAGCACGGTAAATATAGCTAAACTTTTAAAACGAGAAAAAATCTTGATTCCATCCATGTATGCCGCGCAAAAAGGCTACAGAAAGCCCTCAATTAAAAATCCGCGGAATAAATATCTTTGGACAGTCGAGATGGTAAGAAAAATCTTGTCAAACCAGTCTTACGTCGGCGATGTTGTTAACTACAAAACCTACAGCAAATCATTTAAGCTAAAAAAGAGAATAGAAAATGACCGTGAAAATTGGCAAGTCCATAAAAATGTCCATGAACCTATAATTAATCGAGCTCTTTTTTAAGAAATTCAAAAATCGTTTGGGAACACAAAATATCGAAAACCTAAGCAAATCCTAAAAAACATTTTTGCGGGGTTGCTAAAGTGCTCAGACTGCGGGGCGAATCTCAATTATAAATTTACTCATGATAATCCTGCTAATCACTATTTTTCATGTAAAAACAATCGGGCGCAAAACGGGCTATGCAAAAAATCGCACCACGTTATGGACTAAACTTGCACGGGTTCCCAAAGGCCAAGCCCTTTCAAAATCCTTTATTACGCTTCTTATTTAAAGGGCGCACAAAAACTCAAAGCATCCGCATAGGTCCTAATAATCCGATATTTCCTAAGCTTTTTTGAACATAAATACGTTTTTAAACTTTTTGTGACTGCGAATTGACCAATTGCTTATTTACGCCCAATATCATCCAAGTTATTCCAGTTGATCTGTCCTTTTAGATTTAACTGATATTATAAAATTTCAGTTAATGATTTGCTGATTGATAATTTGGACCTTGACGAGACGGGGCTAATACAGAAATACAGAAATTTGAGCACTGATAATAAAAATAAAGTTTTAGGTTTTTTAGAAGCGATTTCTCAATAACTTATAAAATTTATTTGGATCTTTAATTTAATAAATAAAAAAGCACCTCTGAAAGAATCCAGAGATGCTTAATTTTAACGAACACAGTCATTTATCAAGACTTTACTATTGTTCTAAGCTATTAATTAAGAAGGTAGATCTAGTGGTATGGGTTTTCCATCCTTATCACACAGCTTAGCAAAAGAAAAGTAAGGCACTATTAAATCATAATTTGTTTCTATATACTTTATCAAAAGAGGAACGTTTCTTTTTTCATTTCGATTAGGAGACGGTATTTCTTGGTGCTTTATAATTATATGTTGCCTTATCGAATTAATTATTACAAGAAGTTCATTTAAACGCACACTTTTTCCAAAATTATTGACAACTGCTTTATAAGCCCTGCTATGGTAAAAATCAAAATCTCCAAGTTTTTTCTTTAGCTTCAAGGCTTCCTTCCCCGCTCCATAAGGTTTATTTCCATATTTAGGGATAAAAGACGGATAATAATTATTATTATTGTTATCTACTATACAATTAGGTAAAACTGCAAATGTATTTACTGAATTAAATATGAGCAACAGTAGAAAAGATACAGATATCCTTTTCAAAAAAACATTTTTATTCACGAATATCAACATCCCTTTAAGCAAATTATGGGCTTAATCATACAATGAAAATTTTGATTTGTCAATAATTGATTTCTGAAATAAAAATTGCAGCAAAAAATTAACTATGAGCATTCCTAATCCATTTTAATTCGTGCTTTCAGCAGACCTTCCTTTGTGATTAAATCATTACACCATAGCTTTTTGCAAGCTCAAAAATTTCATCATCTTGGGGTCTTAGGCCTTTTTCCATCAATTTTCACCTTCAGAAATAAAAAAATACACGGAAAATTTTTCGCCGGTGTAACCGTAGGGGGACCGTCGGCGTTCATATACCACGATTTACCCCAACTCGACCCCTCGGGGGGATGTTATTTCAAGAGTTCTAACACAATTTTAGTAATTGAATTTCTGCTAAAGAGAAAAGCTTGGCAAAAGAAAAGTTCGTTGCATCCCCAATCTACAATAACCAATGTCTCTGGGAACGTTGACTGTCCAAACAAATATCAAGTTATAACGGTAAATGGCCAAGAAGTGGATGAATCAGCTGAATTCGGAGATTATTTAAAACGAAATGGAAATAATGAGGTTTGTGGAGAGCGCTGCATCGCTTGGAAGAGCTACTGCAGATGAAAGACAGCACATAGCCAGTGCCGTGGTTGATAAATTGCGCAAAAAGTTTTTATTTTTCAAAAAAATCTCTCCTTAAAAATGATATTAAAGAAATTATAATACCGGATGTAGAAAAAAAGCAAGCGTTTTTGCGGATTTTACAGAGATTTAAAATTGTTGCGCAGAATTTTAGTTTATTGTATAATACTAATATATTTAATTTTAAAAATAACAATAATTTAAACACAACACACATTTTTGAGGAAGAGGTGATTGCGATTATTACGGTGGAAGAGTGGAATTCGCAAAATGACGATGTTTACAGGCCGTTTTTGGTGGATAGAATCAATAATGGTGGCGAAGACTTTGTTGCATATGGCGCCAAATGTGGCAATATTCCGTGCGGAGCGATATATGCAAGGCTAGAGAAGTCCGATGTTGACGGGCGAACTCAGGCGAACGTGACGAGCTTTTTTGTTGTCTCTTTTTTTAGAGAGAAAGGCGCCGGTACGGACTTGCTGGACGCGCTCAAGATTAGGTTAAAGGACTTGAACGTGGATACCATACGAATTAACGCGGTTACTTCGCAGGAAAACATCGATCTGATGGACAAATTCTTGCAAAAGAGAGGGTTTTCGCCTGCCAGACTGCTAACGGAAGTCTATTTGTTTGAGCCGAAAGTTCTGGTTGAGAAAAATAAAATCATAAAATCGGCGCTACAGGGCAGTTTTGACCTGCCACCGAAAATATCTTTTTTGCCCAAAAACCTTGTGAGTCCAGATTTACTCGAGAAGGTCAAAAATAAGGATGGCATAGATTATCCGGACGTGCTGTCTCCGTTTGCAAATGAGTTCAACTTGGACGACGAATGCACTCAGTTTGCGATTTTTGACGACAGCGAGATCGTCGGTTGGGTGACGGCTTTTCGCGTTAAAGAAAGTGCAATCCTGTATCGGTCGCTGTTTATTCGGGAAGACTACCGAAAAAAAGCCCTAGGCTTTGCGCTTCTGGGAGAATGTATAAAAAAGCATGTGGCGAAGTATTCCGACAAAGGGGTGCTTTATGCGGTTGCGCTGGATAATTTAAACGCCAGAAAGCTCTTTTCGGTCTGCTTTAAGCACTATTATAAGAGCAAAAAGTACGAATTTGAGGCGATTATGGATCTTCGGCAAGGGTTCTAAACCTATTACATATATAAATTTTTTGGACAAGCCCTAGCATCGACGGGCTTTTGTTATATGTTTTTGCGGATATTACGAAAATTTTACGTGGAGGGATTGCTATGGAAAACATTGAGAGGACGGTTCGGGAGGAACTTGGCAAGATTGTGGAGGCCGACATGATGGTTGTTTCGGCGGATGAAGACATCACGAAGCTAGCGCAGTTGGACTCTTTGAGCGTTTTGGAGCTTATGGACATTATTGAGGAACGTTTTGATATTGAAATTTCGCTGGGAGAAATTTCTAAAATAAGGACAATAGCCGACGTGGTGCGACTTATTTCGGCACGGGCAAAAAAAGGCTAACGATCGGCCGTTTATTATTACCAAAAATAGTAGGCAATTTTTGAGTGAAAAATATCATAATTTTGGCATAATTAATAAAAATATTTCTGAGAATTCTAACAAAAAAAGGGTTGATTTTGTCGAATTTTGTGTTATAATTAACACATTGGCAAAACAGTTATGTTTTTTTAAGCTGAAGGGAGGGCATTTATATTTAAACTGAACAAGTTTAAACTCAAAAGGTGTTATGCAGCAAAAAAAGCTGAAATAAAAAAGGGGGAGGCGCAATTTAGCCAATAAAATTGCATGTTACTCTTTCTCGGAGAAAATAAAAATTATCTTTGGGGAATTTTATGTGCAAAAAATTTTATTTTCAGAAATTAATTTTATTGATTAAGAAAGGACTGATTTATTAATGAAAGGAAAAATTTTTAAAAGGGTAGCTAGCGCAATGCTAGGTTTGATGGTTGCATTTGCTGCAATTGGTGTAAACACTGCTTTTGCAGGGGGCGATGTTAACATAGACGACACAAAGCTAGAACTTAATGCTTATAATTTTATTGATACGGGCATAGCTAAAGATGACCGAGTAAGCTTTTCTTTGGCCATGACTATAAAACCCAAAAACGCAGCAGATAACGGAAAAACTGTTTCCGTTGATGGTGTTAAATTATGTTTTACAGAAAAAAGCAATTTATTTACAGCAGATGGAACGTTTGTCCCTACTTTTTTAAGTTCAGGTGACTTAGGAAGGTGTGTGGCACAATGTAATACAAATGCTACTGGCTATAAATCTGAGGCTCTTTTGATATTTTGTGATGAGAATGGAACACCGGTTAGCAGGGTCTTAACTATTGGCAAAACTTATTACTTAGGTGATTACTGGACTAAATGGTACGCACAAGTAAATGATAAAGAGAAAGTTGAGATTAGTTTTCCAAGCGATTTAAATGTCATTCAGATGGGAAGTGACGATTCAGATGAAATGGACAATGACGCAGAGTTTACCTTCTATGCTTGCGACCACTCAGACAAGCCAATATACACTCCTATAGATGAGAACAGGCATAGAAAGGTATGCTCAAGGCCTGGGTGCAACTTCGCAGTGGAAGATAGCCATAACTTTAGTGGCGCACAAGTGATAGCAGCAACGGATGATACTTTAGGTTCTCAATATACGATTTGTTCCGATTGTTTTTATATTAACCATACTAAAGTAAATAGAAAGGCAGGCACTACGCCCAAATATATGTCAGACGGCAAAGGCGGAAAAATGAATATCTCTGCTTATAGTGGTTTAAACAAAGCTAGCGTAAAAGGGGTTATAGTACAAGACCCGTTGGGCGAACTTGGTGGCCAAAAGATGGTATTAAAAGCTACAGAAGCTACAGCAGACAGCCCAGTACGTAAAAATATCGCTTCTAAAATAAGCGCAGACGATATGGTTTGTACATTTACTATTGAAGTAAATGACAAAATTGTAAAATCTGATGATATAAAGGATAGCTTGCGCATACTATACCCGGTTCCAGCAGGAATGGCTCCTAGTGTTTTCGCACAATTTTTAGAAGATATCGGGGTAACGGGTGAATTTGACCCACAATCAGAAAAAATTAATGACATAGAGTACATAGCAGTTTGGTCAAAAACAGTAGGCCCATATGTTCTGCCAAATGGCGCAGCAGCTGCAGCAGGTACAAATGGTGCTAACAAAACTACTACAACAAGCACTAGCGGAAAATCTGCAAAGACTGGTGACGCTGCCGGAATGGTATGCCTAGCTGCTTCGGGATTGCTGGTAGTTGCTGGACTGTACATGGAACTCATGAAAAAGAAAAAAAACGCTTAAGTTCTTCCTTCTAAAATAATTAAAAACCACACAGAATCTTGTGTGGTTTTTGTTTTGCGCATAAAAAATATCGACTAAATTAGGACTTCGCCATATGTGGGTCCTGCTACGATACCGGCAGCATTGGCTTCGTCGGTGTCTATATGCATGGCCGGCGCGAAGTTTTTGCTTACGCGGACTATCACATTCTCAAACGTCAACGAACGATGCTCTGTCTGCACCGCCACCCGTACGGTTTGCCCATCGGAGAGGTTATGAGCCTTAGCAGAGTCTGGGTCCATATGAATATGCCGTTTAGCGATGATGACTCCGTGCGGAATTTCGAGCTTTCCATTTGGCCCAACCAACACGCAGCCGGGAGTCCCCTCTAAGTTGCCGGAATCTCGGACGGGAACGCTCAAACCCAGATTTATCGAGTCGGTGAGCGAGACCTCCACCTGAGTTTGTGCTCTTAGTGGCCCGAGCACCGCCACTTTAGCGAATTTATTTTTTGGGCCGACGACCTCTAGCCGCGCGGTACTTACGAATTCGCCGGGCTGAGAGAGCTCCTTTTGGACCACGAGCCCCGCTCCGAGGCCGAACAAGACTTCAAAGTCGCTGCGAGACAAGTGGATATGCCGCGCAGAAGTTTCGACTAAAATTTTCACAAAAAATCACCTCAAAGCAAAAATGCTGGTCAGACCGTTATTTACAAGATATTTCGCACGCCTTGCAAAAATGATTAAAATAAAAATGCTAAAAATGCTTGACTTTTTAGGGCGTTTGTAATAAAATAATATACTGCATTAAAAATAGATTTTTGAAGCTTAAATAGATTAATTATAGCACCATTTTGACAAAAAATCAAGGGTTTGTTTTAAATTTTGTGTTAATTATTATGATTGGGCACTTTGCGCGGTGATGTGCGGATCTGCGGCCCGATTGTATTATTGAATATTGACAAAAGGATGAATTGGAGTGGGTAAACCTATGCTGAATGTCAAACCTGTGCGGATGGGCAAAAATGTAAGGATGAGTTTTTCTAGAATTGACGAGGTTTTAGAGATGCCAAACCTTATTGAGGTCCAGAAGAAATCGTATCGGTGGTTTCTTGACGAGGGTCTGAAGGACGTTTTTAAGGATATTTCGGGCATTACCGATTATACGGGCAACTTGGTTTTAGATTTTCTCGACTATCATTTGGACATGGACCGTCCGAACTACAGTGTTGCAGAATGCAAAGAGCGAGATGCTACCTACTCTGCCGCCCTACGGGTGAAGGTGCGGCTTTTGAATAAGGAAAATGGCGAGATTAAGGAGTCGGAAGTCTTTATGGGCGACTTCCCTCTTATGACCGACAGCGGCACGTTCATCATTAACGGTGCGGAACGTGTTGTTGTTTCGCAGCTTATTCGGTCCCCTGGCGTTTATTTTAAGATGGAGCACGACAAAACGGGCAAAGAGCTGTTTAGTTCGACGGTTATCCCGAACCGCGGCGCCTGGCTTGAGTATGAGAACGATGTTAACGATGTTTTTTACGTTCGCATCGATAAGAATCGCAAGATCCCGATTACGGTGTTTATTCGCGCGCTTGGGCTTGGGACAACCGACGAGATTATCGATTATTTCGGCCGCGATGAGCGCATTTTAGCTACGATAGAGAAGGATCCTTGTAATAATTCGGAAGAGGCCCTTTTGGAGCTATATCGCAAGCTGAGGCCCACGGAGCCGCCAACTTTGGACAGCGCTAAGGCACATTTGGACGCTTTGTTTTTTGATGAGAGAAGATACGATTTGTCGCGGGTGGGGCGGTATAAGTACAACAAGAAGTTGGGGATCTCTGGCAGGCTGACGGGTCGGGTGATATCTCAACCCATTGTTAATCCCCGTACTGGCGAAATTATGGCCGATGCTGGCGAGACGATTTCTTTTGAAAAGGCTGGCAAGATCGAGAATGCCGGCGTTGCGGTTGCTTATGTTCAGGACGAGGACCGCGAGGTTAAGGTGATTTCGAACGGCATGGTGGACATAGGTTGCTATGTTGACTTTGACGCGAAGGCAGAATGCGGCGTGAAGGAGAAGGTTCGGTTTAGCGTTTTGATGGAGATTTTGGAAGCTTCTGGCTCTGACGACGAGCTCAAAGAGGCTATTGTTGCGCGTTTGGGCGAGCTTGTTCCGAATTATATCACTATTGACGACATTTTTGCATCGATTAATTATATGAATTGCCTTGCCTGCGGCGTTGGCGTGACGGATGATATTGACCATTTGGGGAATAGGCGCGTTAGATCGGTTGGCGAGCTGTTGCAAAATCAGTTTAGGATCGGATTGTCGCGGTTGGAGAGGGTTATTCGTGAAAGAATGACGCTTCAGGCGCAGGATTTGGAGATGTTGACTCCGCAATCTTTGATAAACATTCGGCCGGTTGTTGCGGCTATCAAGGAGTTTTTTGGGCTGTCGCAGTTGTCTCAGTTTATGGATCAGACGAACCCGTTGGCCGAGCTGACTCACAAGAGGCGGCTTTCTGCGTTGGGACCTGGCGGACTTTCTAGAGATAGAGCCGGTTTTGAGGTCCGTGACGTTCACTATAGCCATTATGGCCGCATGTGTCCGATTGAGACGCCTGAAGGTCCTAATATTGGCTTGATTTCTTACTTGGCGACGTTTGCGAGGATCAACGAGTACGGCTTTGTTGAGGCCCCTTTTAGGAAGGTCGATAAGGCGCGGGGCGTGGTGACTTCGGAGGTTGTCTACATGACGGCCGATGTGGAGGACGAATTCATCGTGGCGCAGGCTAATGAACCGCTTGATGAAGAGGGCCATTTTGTGAATGCTAAGGTTAACGGCCGGTATCGCGATAGTTTTGTGGAAGTGGAGAGCGATCGAGCCGACTATATGGACATTTGTCCGCGGATGGTTATGTCTGTGGCTACTGCGATGATTCCTTTTTTGGAGAACGACGACGCAAACCGCGCTTTGATGGGCTCGAACATGCAGCGGCAGGCTGTGCCTTTGCTTAAGACGGAGGCGCCTATTGTTGGTACGGGCATGGAGTACAAGGCTGGCGTGGATTCGGGCGTTTGCGTGATTTCTAAGGGCGACGGCGTTGTGGAGAGTGTTTGCGCGAATGAGATTACAGTTAATTACGATTCTGGCGAGGTGGAGACCTTTAAGGTTACCAAGTTTATGCGGTCAAATCAGGGAACTTGCGTTAATCAGGTGCCTGTGGTGAGTCAGGGACAGCGCGTCGAGAAAGGCGAGGTTTTGGCCGACGGACCGGCGATTAACAATGGTGAAGTTAGCTTGGGCAAGAATGTGCTCATTGGTTTCATGACTTGGGAGGGCTATAACTACGAGGATGCCGTGCTTATCAGCGAGAAGATCGTCCGCGATGACGTTTATACCTCGATTCATATTGAGGAGTACGAGACTGAAGCCCGCGACACTAAGCTTGGTCCGGAGGAGATTACTAGAGATATCCCGAATGTTGGCGAAGATGCTTTGAAAGACCTTGATGAGATGGGTATAATCCGCGTTGGAACGGAAGTTCAGGCGGGTGACGTTTTGGTCGGCAAGGTTACGCCTAAGGGTGAGACTGAACTTACGGCTGAAGAACGCCTACTTCGCGCCATTTTTGGTGAGAAGGCTAGGGAAGTTCGCGATACCTCTTTGCGTGTGCCGCACGGTGAATACGGTATTGTTGTTGACGTGAAGGTGTTTACGCGCGCGAATTGCGACGAGCTACAGCCGGGCGTGAATAAGGTTGTGCGCTGCTACATTGCGCAAAAGCGCAAGATTTCGGTTGGTGACAAGATGGCCGGTCGGCACGGGAACAAGGGCGTTGTTTCGCGGATTTTGCCAGTTGAGGATATGCCGTTTTTGCCGGATGGAACGCCGCTTGATATCGTTTTGAACCCGCTTGGTGTGCCTTCTCGTATGAATATTGGTCAGGTTTTGGAGGTCCATCTTGGCTACGCGGCGAAGGCTTTGGGCTGGAAGATCATGACGCCCGTTTTTGACGGCGCCCACGAAGAGGACATTTTTGAATGCTTTAGGCAGGCTGGGCTCAGTGAGGACGGCAAGACTTGGCTGAAGGACGGCCGCACGGGCGAGTATTTTGACAACCCCGTGACGGTGGGATATATGTATTATTTGAAGCTGCACCACTTGGTTGATGATAAGATTCATGCGCGGTCTACCGGGCCTTATTCGCTTGTCACTCAGCAACCTTTGGGCGGTAAGGCGCAGTTTGGCGGTCAGCGCTTTGGTGAGATGGAAGTTTGGGCCTTGGAGGCTTACGGTGCGGCGTACACTTTGCAGGAAATTTTGACGGTTAAATCGGACGACGTTGTCGGTAGAGTCAAGACTTATGAGGCGATTGTTAAGGGGCAGAATATTCCGAAGCCCGGCATTCCGGAGTCGTTTAAGGTTTTGATTAAAGAGCTGCAGTCTTTGGGGCTCGATGTGAAGGTCTTGAACAAGGACGAGGAGGAGATCGACTTAAAGCAGACGTTTGACGATGACGATAATATGGGCTTGGCTCCGGCTGGCGGCGACTTTCATGAGGAGGAAGTGGTTACTTCTTTGGACGGGTTTAGCTTGGAGGACGACCCCGAGGGGAACAACATGTTCGATGAGTCCAGTGTTGTTGACGATTCTGACGACGATGATGACTTTGAGGATGAGCTGAACGAAGTTTTTGACGATGCGGATATACCGGCGGCAGATCAAGATTTTTAGGGGGTTGCAGCTAATAATGAAATTTAATGTTTTTGAATCTATTAAGATCAGACTTGCGTCGCCCGATCAGATCCGGGAGTGGTCGCGCGGGGAAGTGAAGAAGCCGGAGACGATTAACTACAGGACCTTGAAGCCGGAGCGCGACGGGCTTTTTTGCGAGCGGATTTTTGGTCCGCAAAAGGACTGGGAGTGCCATTGCGGCAAGTACAAGCGGATTCGCTACAAGGGCAAGGTTTGCGACCGTTGCGGCGTTGAGGTTACGCGGTCTAAGGTTCGGCGCGAGCGGATGGGGCACATTGAGCTTGCGGCGCCGGTTTCGCATATTTGGTATTTTAAGGGAATTCCCTCTAGAATGGGACTCATTTTGGATATTTCTCCGCGGATGCTTGAAAAGGTGCTATATTTCGCGCTTTATATTGTTACCGATCCTGGAAAGGCGCGTGAATTGGTTAAGTATCAGTTCCTCACAGAGCGTGAGTACCGCGATTTGAAGGAAAAGTACGAGGACGATTTTGAGGCTTTGATGGGGGCGGAGGCCGTCAAAAAGCTTTTGGCCGAAATTGACTTGGAGGCACTTTCTAAGGAGCTCAAGGACGAATTGGAGTCTGCTGTGGGGCAAAAGAGAGTCCGGATTTTGAAGCGGCTCGAGGTGGTGGAGTCTTTCCGGCTATCGGGGAATCGCCCGGAATGGATGATTTTGGACGTGATTCCTGTTATTCCGCCAGATTTGCGGCCTATGGTTCAGCTGGATGGCGGCAGATTCGCGACTTCGGATTTGAATGATCTTTATCGACGCGTTATTAATAGGAATAATCGGTTGAAGCGCTTGCTGGAGCTGGGCGCGCCGGATATAATTATTCGCAACGAGAAGCGCATGCTGCAGGAGGCCGTTGATGCGCTTATTGACAATGGTCGCCGCGGTCGGCCTGTTACTGGTGCGAATAATCGGCCGCTTAAGTCGCTTTCGGATATGCTGAAGGGCAAACAGGGGCGGTTTAGGCAGAACCTTTTGGGCAAACGCGTGGATTATTCGGGCCGGTCGGTTATCGTTGTCGGACCAGAGCTGAAGATGTATCAGTGCGGGCTGCCCAAGGAGATGGCTTTGGAGCTGTTTAAGCCGTTTGTTATGAAGCGGTTGGTGGAGACTGGGGCTTCGAACAACATTAAGTCGGCGAGAAAGGCTGTGGATCGAGCTAAGCCGGAGGTTTGGGATGCTTTGGAGATAGTCATAAAGGGGCATCCGGTGCTTTTGAACCGAGCTCCGACGCTACACAGGCTAGGAATACAGGCATTTGAGCCGGTTTTGGTTGAAGGAAGGGCTTTAAAGCTGCATCCTTTGGTTTGTACTGCTTATAATGCCGACTTTGACGGGGATCAGATGGCGGTTCACGTGCCGCTTTCGGCAGAGGCTCAGGCTGAGGCTAGGTTCTTGATGCTGGCGGCTGGCAATTTGCTTAAACCTTCGGATGGGCGGCCGGTGACGGTGCCTACGCAGGACATGGTTTTGGGATCTTACTACTTGACGCTGGACAAAGAGGGCGAAAAGGGCGAGGGCAAGGTGTTTAGGAACTTTGAGGAAGCCTTGATGGCCTATGACGCGAAGGATATTGGCCTGCATGCGAAGATTAAGGTTAGGCGGACTGTGGTTGTGCAGGGCGAGAAAGTTACCGGCATGATCGAGACGACGGTTGGTAAGATTATTTTTAACCAGCCTATACCGCAGGATTTGGGCTTTGTTGAGCGGGAGAACTTCGATGATTACTTGAAGCTTGAGATTGACTTTTTGGTCGGTAAGAAGCAGATTCAAAAAATTATTGATCGTTGCATTAAAGTTCACGGGACGCAAGTAACGGCGCGAGTTTTGGACTCCATTAAGGACCAAGGTTTCAAGTATTCTACCAGGGGTGCCATTACCGTTGCCGTTTGCGACGCGGTGGTGCCACCGGCGAAGAAGAAGATTATTGCTGACGCTGAGGCCCAGATTGAGAAGGTTTCTCAGCAGTTCAAACGCGGCCTCATTTCGGACGAGGAGCGAGAGGGGCATGTGCTTAAAATTTGGGATAAGGCTACGAATGGCGTTACAGCGGCCTTGCAGGAGAATTTGGACAGATATAACCCGATTTATATGATGGCGGACTCTGGCGCGCGTGGTTCGATGAGTCAGATTCGGCAGCTTGCCGGGATGCGCGGGCTTATTGCCAACACTTCGGGTAAGACTATTGAGGTACCGATTCGCGCGAATTACCGCGAGGGGCTTAATGTTTTGGAGTACTTTATATCTTCGCGCGGGGCACGAAAAGGTTTGGCTGACACGGCGCTTCGTACCGCGGATTCTGGTTATCTTACTCGCCGGCTTGTTGATGTTTCGCAGGAAGTTATTATTCGTGAGGACGACTGCGGCACTACCGAGGGGCTGACGGTTTTTGAGATCAAGGACGGCAAGGAGTCTATTGAGAGCCTGCATGAGCGCTTGATTGGTCGTTATTTGTGCGAGGATTTTGTGGACGCTGTGACTGGCGAGGTGCTGGTTTCTAAAGATAAGCTGATGGATGACCACGATGCGGACGTCATTATTGGCGCGGGAGTCGAGAAGATTAATATTCGGTCGATTCTTGGTTGCAGGGCGCGGCACGGAATTTGCAAGAAGTGTTATGGTTCGAACCTTGCGAACGGTATGCCTGTTGCTGTGGGCGAAGCTGTGGGAATCATTGCGGCGCAGTCTATTGGTGAGCCGGGCACGCAGCTGACTATGAGAACCTTCCATACTGGCGGTGTTGCTAGTGCTGAAGATATTACTCAGGGTTTGCCGCGCGTTGAGGAGCTGTTTGAGAGCCGTAAGCCTAAGCATCTTGCGATTATAAGTGAGATTTCGGGAGAGGTTAGCTTTGAAGAAGTTAAGAATAACCGCCATATCGTGGTTTATAATAGCGAGAGCGGCGAGAAGGTTTCTTATTTGATCCCGTTTGGGTCTATTGTGAGGGTTCAGGAGGGCCAGCAGATAGAGGCTGGTGAGCGTTTGACTGAGGGCTCGGTTAACCCGCACGACGTTCTGGCGATAAGTGGGACGGACGCTGTGCAGAATTACCTGATACAGGAGGTGCAGCGCGTCTACCGTATGCAGGGCGTTGACATTAACGACAAACACATCGAGGTCATTGTGCGGCAGATGATGCGCAAGGTGCAGGTGAAGGACCCCGGCGATACCGACTTGATTGCGGGTTCTATGGTGGATAAGTCCGATTTTATTGCGGCAAATGACGAGATTCGGCGGCGGGCTGCTGATGGTGAAGAGGGACTTTTGGAGGCTAGTTGTATTCCGACTTTATTGGGAATTACTAAGGCTTCGCTCGCTACAGAATCGTTCTTGGCGGCGGCTTCTTTTCAGGAGACTACTCGAGTGCTGACGGATGCGGCCATAAAGGCTAAGGTTGACCCACTGGTGGGGCTGAAGGAAAATGTTATCATTGGAAAGCTGGTTCCTGCTGGCACGGGGATGCATCGGTACAGCGACGTTGTTGTTAATCGGCTTCCGGACGCGGATGACTTGGCTGAGGGTGCTTTGGATGACGCAGGTACTGTGAATTTATCTGGGCAGATTGGCGGCTGAGTGCTTGACTGGCAGGGCTTTGGGACCTGATCTTGCTTGCGGTATTTCTTGTGATTTTTTGAAAGAAAACCGTTGACAGTCGTTGTGAAAGTATGGTACAATACTGTATTGTGGAAGATTATATACGCAAATCATCCATGTGGTGGTTTGCTTTTGTTTTCAAGTTTTGCTGCTGCGCCTATTTTTGCGGTGGCAAGAGGTTTTTGCTGATTATTATGTTTATTTTTGGTTATAAAGCTCAGACTATTACTGTTGTTGCGGTGCTTTTGTTGTGAGCTTTTAACATATATCTTGATTTTGAGGAGGTGTAATATGCCAACCTTTAACCAGTTAGTTAGAAAGGGCAGAAAGGTTTCTGAGAAAAAGTACAAGGCGCCGGCTCTTTTGAGGGGATGGAATGCTAAAAAACGGCTTCCTATTGAACAGACTTCTCCGCAAAAACGTGGCGTTTGTACTGCTGTTAAGACTGCTACGCCTAAAAAACCTAACTCGGCACTTAGAAAGATCGCTAGGGTGCGTCTTTCAAACGGAATCGAGGTGAGCTCGTATATTCCGGGCGAGGGTCATAACTTGCAAGAACACAGCGTTGTGCTTATTCGTGGCGGGCGTGTTAAGGATTTACCTGGTGTTCGGTATCACATTGTTCGCGGAACTTTGGATGCGCAGGGCGTTGCTAAACGTATGCAGGCTCGGTCTAAGTACGGAGCTAAGCGGCCTAAGGCAGGCGGAGCTAAGAAATAATCTGTTTTTTGAAATTGACAAATACCTTTACGGATGCAGATTGCACCTTGCAATGCAGATGTGTTTATTATAGATTTTATTTGGCACCTCTGTATTGGCAAACGGGAGTTTTGTCGCTTTCGAGTACCTAGGATATCATTTTTGTGAAGGAGGGAAGAGAAGTGCCAAGAAGAGGTTCTATTACTAGGCGCGACGTTTTGGCGGATCCGGTTTATAATTCTAAGCTGGTGACTCGTCTTATCAACAACGTTATGTATGACGGAAAACGAGGCGTGGCGCAGAAAATCGTTTATGGCGCGTTCGATATTATTAGAGAGAAGGTTGGACGCGAACCGCTCGAGGTTTTTGAACAGGCTATGGAGAACATTATGCCAGTTTTGGAGGTTAAGGCTCGGCGGGTTGGCGGTGCTACTTATCAGGTGCCTATGGAGGTTCGGCCGGAACGCAGGCAGACTTTAGGACTGCGCTGGTTGACGAATTATTCTCGGGCTCGTGCCGAACGGACTATGAGAGAACGGCTTGCGAACGAGATTATGGACGCTGTTAATGAGACTGGCGGAGCTGTTAAAAAGCGCGAGGATACTCATAAAATGGCGGAGGCTAACAAGGCTTTTGCGCATTACAGATGGTAAATTGTTTTGGGAAGATTTTTGAGGATTTTACTATATTTTGAGAGAAAGGAGAGAGTTTTTTTATGGCAAGACAAGTTTCACTTGATTTTACGCGAAATATTGGGATAATGGCGCATATTGACGCGGGTAAGACTACTACTACTGAGCGGATTTTGTTTTATACTGGGGTTAATCATAAAATCGGCGAGACGCACGATGGCGCGGCGACTATGGACTGGATGGCTCAAGAGCAAGAACGCGGAATTACTATTACTTCTGCTGCTACTACTTGTTTTTGGAAGGATCATCGAATTAACATTATTGATACGCCGGGGCACGTTGACTTTACTGTTGAAGTTGAGCGGTCTTTGCGGGTTTTGGATGGCTCGGTTACTGTTTTATGCGCTAAGGGAGGCGTTGAGCCGCAGTCGGAGACGGTGTGGCGTCAGGCGGACAAGTACGGAGTGCCGCGGATGGTGTATGTTAACAAGATGGACATCATGGGGGCGGACTTTTACAACGTTGTGACTATGATGAAGGAACGTCTTAAGTGCAATGCTGTGCCTATACAGCTACCGATTGGCGCGGAGGATACTTTTAAAGGGCTTATTGACTTGGTTGAGATGAAGGCTTATGTTTACTATGACGATCTTGGTAAGGACATCCGCGTGGAGGAGATTCCGGAGGACATGAAGGAGCTTGCTGAGAAGTATCATACTGAGCTTTTGGAACACGTTGCGGAGCAGGATGAGGCGCTTTTTGAGAAGTATTTGGAGGGCGAGCAGCTTAGCGAACAGGAGATTAAGGATTGTATTCGGAAGGCGACGCTTGCTAATGCTATGGTTCCGGTTGTTTGCGGATCTTCTTATCGGAACAAGGGCGTGCAGAAGCTGCTCGACGCCATTGTTGAGTACATGCCCGCGCCTACCGACGTGCCGGCTATTAAGGGTGTTAATCCTGAGACTGGCGATGAGGAAGAGCGGCATTCTTCGGACGATGAGCCATTTGCTGCTTTGGCATTTAAGATTGCTACGGACCCATTTGTTGGTAAGTTGTGCTTCTTTAGGGTGTATTCTGGTACTATTAGCGCGGGATCTACGGTTTATAATTCTACTAAGGACGACAACGAGCGGTTAGGCCGGATTTTGCAGATGCACGCAAATCACCGTCAGGACATTGAGACGGTTTATGCGGGCGATATTGCTGCGGCTGTTGGACTTAAAAATACCACTACGGGCGACACTTTGTGCACCGAGAAGGCTCCGGTTATTTTGGAGTCTATGGAGTTTCCGGATCCGGTTATTCGGGTTGCTATTGAGCCTAAGACTAAGGCGGGGCAAGAGAAAATGGGCATTGCTTTGGCTAAGCTTGCTGAGGAGGATCCGACTTTTAAGGCTTATACTGACGAGGAGACCGGCCAGACTATTATTGCGGGTATGGGCGAGCTGCATCTTGAGATTATCGTTGACCGGCTTTTGAGGGAGTTTAAGGTTGAGGCAAATGTTGGTAAGCCGCAGGTTGCTTATAAGGAGACTATTCGCCGGAATGCTGATGTTGATCAGAAATATGCTCGGCAATCTGGTGGCCGCGGTCAATATGGTCATGTTAAGATTAAGATTGAGCCCAATCCTACTAAGGGTTACGAGTTTGTGAACTCGATTGTTGGCGGCGCCATCCCTAAGGAGTACATTCCTGCGGTTGACCAAGGTATTAAGGGCGCCATGCTTTCGGGCGTTTTGGCTGGCTACAATGTTGTGGACGTTAAGGTTACGCTTTATGACGGTTCTTATCACGAGGTTGACTCTTCGGAGATGGCGTTTAAGATTGCTGGATCTATGGCTTTTAAAGACGCTATGCGGAAGGCTGACCCGGTTTTGCTGGAGCCTATTATGAAGGTTTGCGTTACTGTTCCGGAGGAATACATGGGCGACGTTATTGGAGACATCAACTCGCGGCGCGGTATGATTCAGGGAATGGAGGCTATTTCTGGCGCGCAACGGGTTAATGCTTTGGTGCCGCTTTCGGAGATGTTTGGCTACGCTACGGATATGCGCTCTAAGACGCAGGGCAGAGGTCAATATACCATGGAACCTAGTCATTACGCTGAAGTGCCGAAGTCGGTTTCGGAGAAAATTATTGCCGACAGAACTAAATCTAATTAGTTTTGTTAAGTTTCTATTGATTTTTATTATCGAATTTGCTACAATGTAGGCAATAGCATTTTAATTATTAATTTTTATGCATCAAAAGGAGGAAAATCCAATGGCAAAGGCTAAATTTGAAAGAAATAAACCTCATGTAAACATTGGTACTATTGGTCACGTTGACCACGGCAAAACTACTTTAACTGCGGCTATCACTAAGGTTTTGAACTTGGGCGGAGCGGCTGAATTTGTTGATTATGCTAATATCGACAAGGCCCCTGAAGAGAGAGAACGCGGCATTACTATTAATACTTCGCACGTTGAATACGAAACGGAAGCCCGCCACTATGCTCACGTTGACTGCCCTGGCCATGCTGACTATGTTAAAAACATGATTACTGGTGCTGCGCAGATGGATGGAGCTATTTTGGTAGTTTCTGCTGCGGATGGACCTATGCCTCAGACTAGAGAGCATATCTTGCTTGCTCGTCAGGTTGGCGTGCCTTGCATCGTTGTTTTCATGAACAAGGTTGACCAGGTTGACGATGATGAGCTTCTTGACTTAGTTGAGATGGAGATTCGCGATTTATTGAACGAATACGAGTTTCCTGGCGACGATACGCCGATTATTCGCGGTTCGGCTTTGGTTGCTCTTGAGTCTAGCTCGAAGGATCCTAATGCTGAGGAGTACAAGTGCATTCATGAGCTTATGGACGCGGTTGATAAGTTTATTCCGACTCCGGAACGTAAGGCCGATCAGCCTTTCTTGATGCCGGTTGAAGACGTGTTTACTATTACTGGCAGAGGAACTGTTGCTACTGGTAGAGTTGAGCGCGGTCAGCTGAAGAATGGCGAGGAAGTTGAGCTTGTTGGTTTGAGCGAAGAACGCACAAAGACTGTTGTTACGGGCATTGAGATGTTTAGGAAGATTTTGGATTATGCTGAAGCCGGCGACAATGTTGGTGTTCTTCTTCGCGGAATCCAGAGAGAAGACATTCAACGCGGTCAGGTTCTTGCTAAGCCGGGTACGATTAATCCTCATACCAAGTTTAGAGGCCAGGTTTATGTTCTGACTAAGGACGAGGGTGGCCGTCATACGCCGTTCTTTAATAATTATCGTCCGCAGTTTTACTTTAGAACTACCGACGTTACGGGAATCATCAAGTTGCCAGAGGGTACCGAGATGTGCATGCCGGGCGACAACGTTGTTATGGACGTTGAGCTTATTACGCCTATCGCTATTGAGGAAGGCTTGCGCTTTGCTATTCGCGAGGGCGGACGCACGGTTGGATCTGGCGTGGTTACTGCGATTAATTCGTAACGCACTTCGATTTTACAAATATATATTTTTGGCAAGTCCCGCTGATATGGGGCTTGCTTCTTTCTTTTTGCGCAAATTTTGAGAATTACTTTTAGCTGAAATTATTACAAAAAGGTTACAAAGCGAATCCTAAAATTAACAGTAAAATGTATAAAAAATTCACACTAAAATAATATTTTTAAGCAAAAACATATAACTAAAATTTATGCAAGGTTTATACAAATAGTGAGGTCGGATGAGGTATTTTTATTGCTAAGATAGAAATTTAACTTTGTTGCGAAATTCCCTTGATATGTTTCGTTTTAGGTGATAAAATAATTACATATTTGTAACATGTGTTTCTAAATTGAAACAAAACGGAGGGAACAAAATTTGAGAAAATGCAAAAAAATTCTGTCCGGATTGTTGGCGATTGGCCTTTTAGGAAGCCCTTTGAATGTTCCTGTAGAGAAAGTAGGGTCCGCGCAGGTTATGGACCCTTATACAGAGAGCGAGCTGGAGCGCTTGGAGAAACGTCAGCGCCAGTTGGCTGCGAAGTCTGATAAATTGAGGGAAAGCATCAGCAGCAAGAAAGCCTACAGAGCTAACATTTTGGAACAGATGAACCTTTTGCAGGGTCAAATGAACATATTGGCTGAGAAAATGAACTTGCTCAACCGAGAGATTGCGTCAAAGCAAGATAAAATGGACGAAGTTCAGCAGAAGTTGGATGAAAACATGGCTACCTTGGGCGAGAGATTGAAGGCTATATATAAGGCCGGCGATGTTCCGGAGCTCGCGATCTTTTTGAATGTTCGGGATTTTGAGGATCTTATGGACAAGGCGGACATGGTCCAAAAATTGAGCAAGTACGATGCGGAATTAATCGACGATCTGAATGAGAACAGAGCCCAAATCGAGCAGGAGAAAGCTGGTTTGGAGGATCGCAAGAAAGAGGTTGAGGCTTCTAAATCTGCTTTGGACGCGAAGTCTGAAGAGCTGAACAAAATAAAACGCAATAACGAGCAGATTGCAAAGGAACTTTCGCGCCGGGAGGCTAGATTGTGCAAGAGGATAAGTGCGAATGAAGCGAGAAAAAGAAACTTACAAAATGATATTTTTAGAGGCAAGGCTAACGGTCGGCCGCAGATTACTGGGGGGAATGGTGGATTTGCTTGGCCGGTGCCGGGGCAGTGGATGATTTCTTCTGGTTGGGGCGGCAAGCGGTGTCATAATGGTATAGATATTGCTGCGCCGACTGGATCCAGCGTTATTGCGGCGGCGGATGGCGTTGTGGTTGAGGCTAATAGCTCTAACCGCTGGGGCCATGGTTGGGGCTATTATGTGCTTATTCTTCACCCTGACGGAAGCAGGACGATGTATGCGCATTTGAGCAGGGTTTCTGTTCAGGTTGGGCAGCACGTTCAAGCCGGAGAAGTGATTGGAGCAGTAGGAAGTACAGGGCATTCTACAGGGCCTCACCTGCATTTTGGAGTTATGGTAAACGGCAGATGGGTAAATCCTATGCAGTATTTGCGAAGGTTTGGTTAGAATTTTTCAGGTAGAATCGGGCATAATTAATATAGGTTGCCTTAAAACCCGGGCTGCGATGGCGGCTTCGGGTTTGTTTTTTGAAAGGATTATTATGCCAAAAAAGAAAAATTATTTGAGGTATTATAAGAGGACTTACTTGAAGGGTCAGAGCGCGCGGTTGAGGCGGAGAATCTTTGGGTTTGCCGGGCTGATGCTGTTTGCGAGTGCCGTTGTTGTGGCGTGCGTTTTTGTGAAGATTGAAAGCGAAAACGAAGAGTCGCAGAATGAAGCGTCGTTGGCGATGAATCGGGCGGTGAGCGTTAAGAAAAAAAGGCTGAGGACGGACTTTAGCGCGTGGAACAGGTCTTGCGATTGGCCGCTGATTGTGGTTAACGACATCAACGAGATGCCGGCGTATTACAGGCCGCGGCTTAAGCAGATTGGCGATGTAGAGGTGGATGAGCGGATCATGCCTGCGCTTAGCGAGATGCTGCGGGAGGCAAGCAAAAGTGGCGTGAAGCTGTGGATTTCTTTGGGCTATAGGAGCAAGGAGCGGCAGGAGCGCTTATTTAACGCGGAGGTTGAAAAATTTTTGCAGTCTGGGATGGCGAAGGATCAAGCGAGGGAGCTAGCTTTGAAAAATGTCTCCGCGCCGGGGCACAATGAGCATAACACTGGGTTGGCAGTGGACTTTAACGCCGCTGGAGAAGAATTTTTTACGACGCCAGAATACCAGTGGCTGCGCGATAATTGCGAGAAGTTCGGGTTTATTGCAAGATACGAAAAGGAAAAGGAGGCGGTGACCGGCAGAGCGGCCGAGCCTACGCACTTTAGATACGTTGGCGAAGAGCACGCTGTGGCCATGAAGGCAAAGAATTTGTGTCTGGAGGAGTACGTTTCGGGCTTGATACGATGAGCTTTTGCGGTGGGGTTGGATAAAATCGCAAATTCTGCTATAATTGTTTTGGAGGCCGCGAGTTTGTTAGTTTGAAGGGATGAAAAAAATGTCGCAAAACAAAGTGAGAACGAGGTTTGCGCCCAGCCCAACGGGGTTTATGCATGTTGGGAATTTGCGAACGGCGCTGTATGAGTATTTGATAGCTAAGTCTGGCGGTGGAGACTTTATCTTGAGGATTGAGGATACCGACAGGGAGCGGCTTGTGCCGGGTGCTATCGACGTAATATATGAAACTATGCGAGAAGTTGGCCTTAAGCATGACGAAGGACCTGATATTGGTGGGGATTATGGACCGTATGCGCAGAGTGAGCGCCAGAGTTTATATAAGGAGAAGGCCGAGGAGCTGGTGCGATCGGGCAAGGCGTACTATTGCTTCTGCACAAAGGAGCGTTTAGCGGGGCTGCACGATGAGCAGAGCGAGAAGGGCGAGTTTGCCGGCGGGTATGACAGGCACTGCCGGGATTTGCCTCAGGCGGAGGTGGACGCGCTTTTGCAGGCCGGGACGCCGTATGTTATCCGTCAGAAGGTGCCTCTGGAGGGCTTCACGACCTTTGTGGACTCCGTTTATGGCGAAATAACGGTCGAGAACAGCGAGATAGAGGACCAGATCTTGCTGAAGAACGACGGGTACCCTACATACAACTTTGCGAACGTCGTGGATGACCACGCGATGCGGATTACGCACGTTGTGAGAGGGAGCGAGTATTTGCCGTCGACGCCGAAGTACAACCTTTTGTATGAGGCTTTTGGCTGGGAGACGCCGACGTATGTGCATTTGCCGCTGATTATGGGGAAGAACGCGGATGGCACGACCTCGAAACTCTCGAAGCGGCATGGTTCTGTGGGGTTCGAGGACTTGGTGCGGCAGGGCTATTTGCCCGAGGCGATAGTAAATTACGTGGCGCTGCTGGGCTGGTGTCCGCAGGAAAACCGCGAGGTCTTCACGCTTTCGGAGCTCGTTTCGGCGTTCTCGGTGGAGCGCATCTGCAAATCGCCGGCTGTGTTTGATTTTGACAAGCTCAACTGGTTCAACGCCGAGTACATCCGGGCGATGCCGCTTGAGGAGTTCGCAAAGCTCGCGGAGCCGCAGTTCAGGTCGGCTATACGAGGGGAGCTTGACTGGCTTAAAGTGGCCGCAATATTGCAGCAGCGGGTTGACGTTTTGACGCAGATCCCGGACATGGTGAGCTTTTTGGGCGAGCTTAAAGATTACGACAGGGAATTGTTTGTGAACAAAAAGAGCAAGACGGATTTGGAGAATTCCGGCGTGATGCTGCAGAGTGCTATTGAGGAGCTTTTGAAGCTCGATGACTGGAGCCATGACGCTATGCATGATTGCTTAATTGGCTTAGCGAAGCGGTTGGGAGTAAAAAATGGTACTGTTATGTGGCCGGTGAGGATAGCTGCATCGGGGCAGCAAGTGACGCCTGGCGGAGCTATTGAGATTTTGGAGATTTTGGGCAAGGAAGAGTCTTTAAAAAGGCTTGAGGCTGGGATTAAAAAGCTGATGTAAATTTATTTTTTCTAATATGGCGGGATTGAGCGCGATGGGTTGGCTGTGATTCTTAGATTTTATGCTGTGTGGAGTGGTTTTATGGAGGAGAAGAGTGCGAATTTGGCGGGCGTTTTGGATGAAAACAATAATTTTATTAAGGACATCGTCAAGGAGGACATGAGGCCGGGCGGCCGCTGCTATGGCGAGAAGATCCACACTCGGTTCCCGCCCGAGCCAAATGGATACCTGCACATCGGGCACGCAAAGGCCATTTGTATTGACTTTGGCTTGGCGGCGCAGTTTGGAGGCATTTGTAATCTGCGTATGGACGACACGAATCCCGCGAAGGAAGATGTGGAGTATGTTGAGGCGATAAAAGAGGACATAGAATGGCTTGGGTTCGGCTGGGAGGACCGTTTTTATTTTGCGTCGGACTATTTTGAGGAGATGTATGAGTTTGCCTGCGAGCTGATAGGCAAGGGGCTGGCGTATGTTTGTGAGATGACGCCGGAGGAGGTAAAGGCGAACCGTGGGGATCTTTCTACTGCGGCGGTGAGCTTTTATCGCGATAGGCCGCGTGAGGAGAGCTTGGACTTGTTTAAACGCATGCGGGCTGGAGAGTTTGCTGATGGAGCTATGACTTTACGGGCGAAGATTGACCTTGCGTCGGGCAACTTTAACATGCGAGACCCGGTGCTGTACCGGATCAACCACTCTCAGCATCACCGGACGCGCGACAAATGGTGCATCTACCCAATGTACGACTATGCGCACCCCATTGAGGACGCGCTGGAGGGGATTACGCATTCGCTGTGCACGCTGGAATTTGAGGATCACCGGCCGCTGTACGACTGGGTGATAAACAACGTGAGCGTGCCACACAAGCCTCGGCAGATCGAGTTCGCGCGGCTTGGGATAAACCACACCGTGATGAGCAAGCGGAAGTTGCGCGCGTTGGTTGAGAAAGGCTTTGTGGCGGGGTGGGACGACCCAAGAATGCCAACACTGTGCGGCCTGAGGCGGCGCGGGTATACTCCGGTGTCTATTCGAAATTTTTGTGAGCGAATCGGCGTGGCGAAGGTCAACAGTACGGCTGATTACGGCTTTTTGGAGCACTGCTTGCGTGAGGACTTGAATCAAAACGCCAGGAGGGCTATGGCGGTGCTGCGGCCGGTAAAGCTGATCATCACGAATTATCCGGAGGGCCAGGCGGAGAGCTTTGAGGTCGAAAATAACCCAAATCGCCCAGAGGACGGCACGCGGCGGATCACCTTCTCGCGGGAGTTGTTCATCGAGGCGGACGACTTCATGCAGGAGCCGATTAAGGGGTACTTTCGGATGTTTCCGGGGAATGAAGTCCGGCTGAAGAGCGCCTATGTTGTGCGATGCACGGGCAGCAAGACCGACGAAAATGGCAATGTGGTGGAGGTTTACGCTGAGTACGACCCCGAGACTATCGGTGGCAACACGCCGGACGGCAGAAAGGTGAAGGGAACCATCCATTGGGTGGACGCAAGGAATGCTGTGGATGCTGAAGTTCGGCTGTATAACGAGCTTTTTACGGTTTCGGACCCGGAGGGGCAGGAGGGTGACTTCTTGGACTACGTGAACCGGCAGTCTTTGGAGGTTTTGACGGACTGCAAGGTGGAGCGCTCGCTGGCAGCTGCAAAGGCGCCGGATAACTTTCAGTTTATGCGGTTGGGCTACTTTTGTGTGGACAATGCCGACAGCAAGCCCGAGCATCTGGTGTTTAACCGGTCTGTCTCGCTGAAGGATGGCTTTAAACCGGGCAAGAAATAAGTTTTTGTCAAATATAAAGTTCCCCTATGTTAAGCGGATGGCTTAGCGTAGGGGATTTTCTGCTGTTAATATAGGTTTATTTAGATAGAATGTAGTAGTCGAGGAGCTTGTAGAGCCGAGTGCGGGCTTTTTTGATGTGCCGCGAGGCGGTGGACTTGCCTATGCCCAGCTTTAATGCGATTTCTGTGACGGTTAGATTTTTGTAATATCGCATGATGATGCACTGTTGTTGACGTTCGGTCAGTTCGCCTGCTATAATCTTAGACAAAATGCGAAGAAGCTGCTTGTGCTCGGCCTCGTTTGTAAAATGCATACTCTTGTTGTACTCCATCATTCCGGCGACGGACTCGGTAAATTCGTTCAGTGTCGTTTTAGTATTCATCTTTCAAATCTCTTCTTTCACAAAGTTTTAAATATTCGCTGGTGTGTTTCAAATCGAGACAAATCGAATATAGGATGGAAACTCGGCGTTTGACCTCTCTTTCGTCTGGCGGATCGGCGTATTTTAGCTGGCGCCGCAGGTTTTTGACGTATTTTGAAATGTGCTTGTACTCCAAAAAATATTGCGCATAAAGTTGTTTGTAGTTCATAGCGACCTCCGATTTTGCACACGTTAAGTGTATAAAATGACACAAATGTACACTAATAAAACCATTAATTAAACAAAAATACATGCGATTCGCAATAAAAAAATAGCAGGTGTTAATAGTTGAATATTAGCATTTAATGACTAAAATGTCAACGCCAAAATGCGGATTTTAATGATTATGAGTGAAAATGTGGTGTAGAAATTTGAGCAAAAATAATGTGAAAAATAAATAAGTTGCATACACGAAACGTGTGTGATATAATTTGCGTAACAGAAAGTTGCAAAAAGGGGAGTTTGGTAGATATGTTTAGCGAAAAATTCAAGAAATTACGGCAGTCACAAGGCCTGACACAAGTGCAAATGGCGGACAAGCTAGAAGTTTCGCCTTCGGCCATAGGAATGTATGAGCAGGGCAGAAGAAAGCCCGACAGCGACATGCTGAAGAAGATCTGCCAGATGTTCAACGTGAGCGTGGATTATTTGCTGGATGTGTCGGTGAATAGCGAGGCTGAGGAGAAGTCTGTAACGGACTTTATAGACGAAATCACCTATACACTGAGGGCTCAAAAGGGATTAATGTTCAACGGCAAGCCTATTACCGCCAGGGACAAGGAGAAAATTGCTCAGGCAATAAAGCTCGCGACCGCCATAGCGGTGTCTAGCAGTGGTCTGGAAGATTAGGTTGTGATGTTTGCGCGGTTTAGCTTAATTTTTTTGACGAAAAGGGCAAGGGGGCGACGGGCATAAAAGATTTTGTTCATAGTTTGATAGAAAAGTATGGAACGAATTCTCCTTTTGAGCTGTGCAAAAAACTGAATATAAACGTGCTGTTTGTGGACTTGCCGGAAAATGTTAATGGATTTTTTCTAAATTCGAAAATTAAAAGTTCCATATTGATTAAGAAAAGCCTGTCTGCGCGCCAAAGAGAGGCCGTCTGTGCGCACGAGCTGGCTCACGCCCTGCTGCATAGCTGCGTTAACAGCATAAATTGCGAGGAGCACAATCCCGATTATATCTTGCGCCTGGAGGACGAGGCTAACGATTTTTGTAGACTTTTATTAGAAAATTAGCGTTTTACTTTTATATTTTAAGATGGTACAATAAAAAACATACAGAAAGCGAACAACAAACAAATATTCTTAGGAGGAATGCGTGTGATGCCAGGAGTATCCTTTGTTTTGGCGTTGCTGTTGCTTGCTGGAGTAGGAGTCTCGGAAAGAAGTTTTAGTAAAGATCATTGCAAACTGGATTGCAATGTAGCGCACGCGGGTGCTGATTGGTTGCAGGAGGAAAAGGAAATATTGCTGCAAGAGAGAAGCAAGTTGCTAGCAAAAAGAGCCCAGCTAGAGGGAGATCTGCAGACTTTGGAAAAACCTGTGACCATAGGAATCATTGGCAACGAGGTTTGGCGCAATAGGTTTAAGCTGGTTTCGAATAATAAGCTGATGAAGGCAAACAAGAGGCTAGGTTTGATCGATTTTAAAATAAAAAAAATAGAACAGGCGCAGGAGATGTTCAAGAAGACTCGCGAAAAATAATAGTTTTATGGCAGAATTCACTTTTTAAATATTAAATATTTCTAAAAACGCAAAACTTTTTTGATTATTGTAGACAACGCTATTTTAAGGTGATATAATAAATATCAAATAAATTTTAGGAGGAAATATTTATGTTTAAGAAAGTGGTTTCGTTGTGCTTGTCGGCAGCGGCGGCTATGTCAGTAAGCATGACTGCAGGAGCTAAAGATTACTTAGAAGATATGGGGAATTTTACTGGATCAAAAAAGTGTTTGGATTTGTGTAAGACAGTTAAAGAATATGTTGACGTGTGTAAAAACAATACAGGAAAAGCTTTATATCATGTTTTTGAAAATAGGAGTAATCCTACAGTACTCCTGTACCCTAATGATGGTGGCTTGGGCGAGTTGATACATAATCTAACCCAAACAAGCGTAAGCTTGGCAATAGTTTATACTTTGCGTTGCTTAGGCGTTCCCTGTCCTGGCCTGTTCAAAATAGGTACAGATCAAGAGATTCTTGACAGAGAATTTGCGGGCAGAGATTTGTCAGAATTCGGTAAATTGCCTTATGATAATAGGTGTAAAGAAGGAGGAGAGGTGCTAAACTTTCTTGATTGGCAAATGGCAGATATGAAAAAGGGAGCGGAAGAAGGAAAGCTAGCCTATGAGGGCTATATTGATGATAAAAAAAGGTGATTTTATTTGAGTTTTTGCTAACTATGGTGGTTTATCGATAAGGGGGCGGTCTTTTTGAATGAGCAGGCAGTGGATACGTATTTGGTTGCAAATCAGAAATATTTTCCGCAAGAGAAAGTCTTGTTTTTACGAGATAAACTTTTGGAGTTGGACGAAAAAAGATTTTCGCTTTTGTTTGCGCTCGAGCTGAAGGATCCCTTTGTTTTGATTATTGTGTCAATATTTTTGGGGCAATTTGGAATTGATAGATTTTTGCTCAATGACGTGGCCATGGGTGTTCTCAAGCTGATAACTTGCGGGGGCTGCGGTGCTTGGACTATTGCAGACTGGATCTTGATAATGGACAAATCCAAGAAGTATAACTTTGATAAAGTTATGGGGATTATTGTCAGCAGTTTTTAATATGACTTAAATAGCGGCATTGTTCGAGAAGGTTGTTGGGTAATGTTGCTATTTTTGCGTTTAAGTTAGATGGGCAAGTTTATTGTGAAATATTAATAAAAATAAAAGACATAAAACCGATAATTTAAGATTGTTACAAAATATTTTTCAACCCTTCCTTTTTAAAGATTTTTGTGCTATAATAACAATTGTTGAATTAATTTTTGTTAATAATAAAAAGAAAGATAGGTGATTTTATGAGGTTAAACTCAAATTGGAGGATTTTTAAGTCGGCGGTGTCTTTTATATTGGCGTTTTCAATAGGGATTGGAATGGGCGGACCTAAGGTATTTGCTATTAATGAAGAAGAAAAAATGGACATAATAAAGCAGGCAGAACAATATTTAAAAGATAATGGAGTGCGTTTTTCAAAGGAAAATAACAGTGTAGAAAAAATTGCAAATGAACCTACAAAGCAACTGGATTGCAATGCTAAAAAAGATAACAAAGATGACCTTGTGGACCCTGCTGAGGTAGATAAATTTTTGGAAGAGAATCAAAAATATTTTCCGGATGAAGAAATATTCAAGTTAAGAAAAGAGCTTTTAAAGCTAACAAGAAAAGAATTTTTGCAAGTAAAATCTCTAAATTTTAAAAGCCCGCGTGGTATGTTTTTTGTGTCGTTTTTTGGGATATTTAGGTGTGGATAGATTTTTACTTGGTGATATAGAACTAGGGCTATTAAAGCTCATCACCTTTGGGGGCTGTGGAATTTGAGATATTATTGATTGGTTTTTGGTAAAGGGTAATACAAGGAAGTATAATCTAAAAATGATTTTAAAGGCTATATAAAGCTTAATATAATTTAAATAGCAACATAATTTTCGATGCTTTATTATAGGGTGTTGCTATTTTTATATCTAAAAAATAAAATGAGAAATGTTTACAAAAATTGGATTTTTAAATTTAATTATTTTGATGTTTCTACGAAATATTTTTTTGGTGTTCTGTTTTTAATATTTTTGTGCTATAATTATAACTATTATTAGTTTCGGTGAAACGAAAAGAAAGGTTGGTCTTTATGTTGTGCTCAAAAACAAAATTTTTCAGGTCGGTGTTGGTCGTTATATTGGCGCTTTCGCTGGTTGGCGGACTGGTCGTATTTAAAGGTTTTTCTATTGACAAAAATGAAGGCAGTTCAGAAGTCTCATCTGTAGTGACGAATATATCAGAGAAATCTTTGCCAGAATCGGAAGAAACAGAAGAAGGCAAAAATGATTCTAATGTGAATGCAGAAAAAAACTCTACAAAACCAGAAGAAGTTGAGGAAAGCTCAAATAACACAGAGAAGACAGAAGATAACGGCGAAAACGCGGCTGTAGAAAAATCGGCTGATAATGAAGGACTTGGCCGTGTTATTAAGACTGATGCGATAGATAATAATCCTGGTTGCGCTCTGGGAGAGTGCCTAGAAAACCCTATATTTATTAACTCTGCAGATGATTTAATAGGTTTTTTTGAGGATCTGAAAGAAGGGCACACCTTTCGTGGTAAGTACATTGAGATCGGAAACGACATCATGATTACTAGAGACCAAAGCAAGATTTTCGTTGAAACGTTAAAGGAAACAGGTGTGCTGTTCCCTGGCGAGTTTGGCGGATACTTGAAGGGCAATGGATATGTTATATTTGTTGAGTTTGAAGAGGAAAAGCCAGCAGATTTAAGATATTTGTTTGAGCAGGCGAGCGAAAATGCGGCAGTAATTTTGGTAAATGTAATTTTTAGTGCTCAGCAGGCGTTTAACGTTTACACTTTTAACTCTTTTGCTCAGGTTAACTAGTTCCTTTGAAATGATTTTACCAGTTCCACTATCGGGACAATTGACAACGCGAGGACGATACACTTGAAATAATCTATTGCTTGCATTTGTGTAGTTTCGAAGAGTTCGGTTAGGCTGGGGACCGTTATTACTAGATTTATTAGGATTACCGAGAAAATCATGGATGCTGTTAGGTATAAGTTTCGCTTTTTTATTTGAAATATGGAGCCGCGAAGTGAGCGAACGTTGAACGAATGGAAAGTTTCAGCTAGGGCCATGGTCAAAAAGGCCATGGTGGTGCCGTAGGTGCTATTTGCTAGCTGGAACTTTCCTGTTTCTGCTATTACGCCGAGGAAGTAGGAAACGAGCGTAAGTAGCGAGATTAGGGTTCCTTGATAGGCTATGTTAAATGCCATTCCGTTAGCGAAGAGACTTTCTTTTTCGGGACGTGGCGGTTTATTCATGAGGCTGTGAGATTCTTCTTCCATGCCGAGGCATAGCGCGGGGAAGGTATCTGTGACGAGATTTATCCAGAGAATGTGGATGGGCGAAAAAATTTTGAATCCGATCACCGTCGCGATGAAGATGGAGATTAACTCGCTGATATTCGATGAAAGCAGGAACTGGATGGCTTTTTTGATGTTATCGTAGATCCGGCGGCCTTCTTTTACGGCAGTGACTATTGTCGCGAAGTTGTCGTCCGAGAGTACCATGTCGGCAACGTTTTTCGTCACGTCTGTGCCTGTGCCCATCCCGATGCCGATGTCTGCCCTCTTTATGGATGGCGCATCGTTTACGCCGTCGCCCGTCATTGCGACGACCTTGCCAAGCCTTTTAAAGCCCTCAACGATGCGAACTTTATGGTTTGGCTGAACCCGCGCGTAAATGCTAATGTTTTGAATTATTTTGCTAAGCTCGCTATCGGACATTTTGTCAAGCTCCGTACCGGTTAGGGCTTCGGAGTCGTTTTTTATAATGCCGAGCTCTTTGCCTATAGCTATGGCGGTGTCTTTGTGGTCTCCGGTTATCATAACTGGCTTGATGCCGGTACTCTTGCAGTTTTTGACTGCGTCGATAACTTCTGGACGCACCGGATCCATCATTCCAACGAGGCCGATGAAGACCATTGAATTTTCACAGGTTTCGCTGGTTAAGTCGTTTGGCAGGGCATCGTATGATCTGTAGGCTGCCTCCAGCACGCGCAGCGCCTTTTGCGACATGATTTTGTTTTTGTTGGCGATCTCTTTTTTGGCGGCTTCATCCAGTTCGCAGATTTCGCTATTTTTTAGATAGTGCGTGCATCGCTGCAGAATGACGTCTGGCGCGCCCTTGGTGCACTGCATGATTTGGTTTCCGCACTTGTTGAAGGTCGACATCATCTTGCGCTCGGAGTCAAAGGGAATTTCGTTTAACCGGGAGTTGGTTTGGGGCGAACCGCTGAGGTTTGCAAGCTTTTCTGAGTAATTATATAGCGCGACCTCTGTTGGATCGCCCACTAGATTGCCGTTTTTATCTTTTTTGACATCGTTGCACAGCCCTAAAACCTCGGCCAATTGAGCTTCGTTGAAGGTATAGCTGTCGACAACAGTCATTTTGTTTTGAGTGAGCGTCCCGGTCTTGTCGGTGCAAATTATCTGAGTGCAGCCGAGAGTCTCAACCGCCGTCAGTTTGCGGATTATCGCGTTGTGCTTGGCGAGCTTTGTAACACCGATTGCCAGCTGAATCGTAACGACGGCGGCAAGACCAGACGGGATGGCAGCTACGGCGAGGCTTACGGAGATCATAAAGATTTCTAGAATGTTTTCGGGCTGCAGATTTTGAGTTTTGGCGAGGTTAAAGACAAAAATAAAGGCGCAGATCGCGATGACGACGACGCTGAGGACTTTCCCAAGGTGCGTTAATTTTTTTTGAAGCGGGGTTTTTTCGTCGGAGGTTTTGGCGATGGATTGAGCGATACTGCCCATTTGAGTATCCATGCCCGTTGCGGTGACGACGGCTTGTCCGCGGCCGTTAACCACGCTGCTGCCGGTGTAGACCATGTTTTTGCGGTCGTTTATCGGCACGGTTTCGCCATTCTTTGGTGTAATTGCATTAGCGGTTTTCTCTGCCGACACGGATTCTCCTGTTAGGGCGGCTTCTTCGACTTTTAGGCTGTTGCTTTCGAGGAGTCTTGCGTCGGCTGGGATGGCGTCGCCGCTTTCGAAGAGGATAACGTCGCCCACAACGAGGTCTTCGGTGGGGACTGTTTTTATGGCGCCGTCTCGCAGGACTTTTGCGGTCGATTGCGAGAGCTTTTTCAGCGCATCTATGGCCTTTTCGGCCTTGCCTTCTTGATACACTCCGAGTATAGCGTTGACGATTATTACAAATAGTATTATAATCGTGTCGGTGAGGGGCTCTTTAGAGTAGACCGAGACGCCGATCGAGATGCCAGCTGCCGCCAAAAGTACCAGCGTCATGGGGTCGGCGAATTGCATGACGAATCTTTTTAGGAGGGAATCCTTTTTTTCTTTTGCCAGCTGATTTTTTCCGTTTGCGGAAAGTCGTGCTGCTGCCTCCTTGGCACTTAACCCGGACTCACTGCTTTTAACGTGCGCCAGAACTTTGCTTGCGTCTTCGAGATAAAATTCCATAACTCACTTACCTCTTTTTTAATTTTAATTTTGGTTTTATTATATAAAATTTGCTCGAAATAATCAACGTTATTATAGAATTATTGGCGATTTGTCAAAAAATATTTATTTAAAAGAAAAATCTGTTGTAAAACGTTCGCGATGGTGCTATCATTTGTATTAGTTTTTGCTTGAATGGAGATGGTCTTTTTAATGTTGGAGTTTTTGAAGCCCGCGAAACCTATCGAAAGATTGCCGGAGGAAAAAATTCCGTCCGTTTACAAAAGGTATAGACTGCAGGTTTTCATTAGTATTTACCTGGGGTACCTGCTATATTACCTCGTGCGCATCAATTTCGTGTTCGCCAAGGACTATTTGTTCGCGCTAGGGTTCACCAAAACGCAGGTCGGCTTTGTGGCGTCGGCTTTGGGGCTGTCGTATGGCGTGAGCAAGTTCGTTATGGGGAACGTTTCGGATAGATCTAATGCGCGGTATTTTTTGGCTATCGGACTAATTTTGTCGGGCATTGTGAATTTGTTTTTGCCCAACACCAGCAGCGTGGCGGTAATGTTTGTGTTGATGCTCCTGAACGGCTGGGTGCAGGGAATGGGCTGGCCGCCGTGCGCAAGAATAATGACACATTGGTTTTCGGACAGAGAGCGCGGCGTCAAGATGGCGATTTGGAACACCTCGCACAATTTCGGTGGAGGCATAATCGCAGGCGTGATGATGCTTGGAGCTTTTTTCCCTAGCTGGAAATTCATTTTTTACCTGCCGGCGTTTTTAGCCATCGCAGGAGGCTTTGTTTGCATATTGCTGACTCGCGACACACCGCAGTCTGTGGGGCTTCCGCCTATCGAAGAGTTTAAGAACGATTATCCGGAGTCGCAAAAAGACCTGCAGGACGCCGAGGCCGAGATGTCGGGCAAGGAGATCTTGTTTAAGTACGTGCTGAATAACAAGTTTTTGTGGATAATCTCGATTGCGAACATCTTTGTGTACCTGGTGCGCTACGGCGTGATAAATTGGGTGCCGACGTACTTGAAGGAGGTTCGCGGGTTTAGCGTAAATGACTCTTCCATAGCATTTGCGCTTTTTGAGTACGCTGCGATTCCCGGTACGCTGATCATCGGTTGGCTGAGTGACCATGTTTTTCATGGCAGAAGGGCGCCGCTGGGCGTTTTTTGCATGATAGGTGTGAGCATCGCGACGGCGGTGTATTGGAAGAGCACCAGCACCTTGGCCATCAACTGCGCGCTGGCCTCCATCGGGGCGCTCATTTACGGCCCTGTCATGCTTATCGGCTTGTGCGCTATCGATTTGGTCCCCAAAAAGGCCGCAGGAACGGCTTCGGGCTTTACGGGCTTGTTCGGATACATGGGCGGTCAGGTTTTGGCCGAGGTTGCGCTTGGCTGGGTTGTAGATAAATTCAGCTGGGACGGCGGTTTCATCATGCTGATTCTGTGCTGCATTTTGTCGGTTCTCTTCCTAACGTCGACCTGGAACATCCACAACATCGAGGAAGAAAAATCCGCAGCCTAATGCGAAAATTTTAAAATACATAAAGGCAGCAAAAAAGCTTATCAGAGCGGTTCTGATAAGCTTTCTTTATTTGTAGCGGGCGGCACTGCGCTTTTTGCGGTGCTTTTTTGTGTTTTTGTACAGCTTATATAAGCAAAACGAAAAGAATATGAGTCCTGCAACGCCCAGCACAGCTAAGATTATGCCTGATATCAATAGGATGTGGCCGTTATCGGTTAAGTCGGCTGATGGCAGATTTTTTTGGATAAAGTCGAATTCGTGAGAGCCGGATTGAGTGCTTTCGTTCAGCTCGATTTTCCAGTCCTCATCGGAAAGTGCGGTGCCGGTCGACGTTGAAGATCCCTCTGCCGCGGCTATCCACTGGCCAAAAGAGACTTTTGGAGCTGCGAGGTAAAGGCCAAAGAGCATCAGCAAGGGCATGACCACGACACTGCAGATTTTAAGCGGATTTTTCATAGCAAAACCTCCCTCCGCCAAGATGAGATCTATCTTTTTATGATACCACATTATCGCGCTCGAGACAATGGGTGCGAAATTTTTATTTTTTGTTCTCCTCAAAAGGGCAATTTGCGGGGCTTTTTGAGCGTTGTTTGAAAACGAAAGAGGGAGGGTTAACAAAATTGAGACATTCTGGCAAAAAGGGCTTGACGCACCGTGAGTACTTGTTTTGCAACAACTATGTTAATTCTGGGGACGTGAAGCGGTCGGCGGAGGCTGCTGGGTACAAGGTGGAGCCAGAATTGGCGGGCAACAAGCTCTTGCAGCGCGACGACATCAGTGCGAAGATAGACGAGCTGTATGGGCAGAAGAAGCGGAACCTGCTTTACAAGGCGTGCCGTGGGTACGAGAAGCTGGCGTTTGGCGGCATTTCGGACGCGATAAAGCTGATTTATTCGGAGAACATCTCGCCAGAAAAGGTTTGCAAAATGGACCTGTTCAACGTTGCTGAGATCAAGCGGCCGCGCGACGGGATGCTGGAGATAAAGTTTTTTGACAGATTTAAGGCGCTCGAAAAGCTGCAGCAGCTGGATTTTTTGGGTGCAAATCAGAGTACGTCCTTTTACGACGCCATCGAGGACAGCATAAAGTCGATAAATTTTGTGGATCACTTCGAAAATTAGGGTGGTGCGTTTTTTGTATTTCAAATCTTTTTCAAAAAAGCAGATGGCGGCGCTCTCGTGGTGGCTCGACCCGGAGCTGTTTAAGCGCTACGATGCCCTGATTTGCGACGGAGCCATACGGAGCGGAAAGACGCTTTGCATGGGGATTTCTTTTGTGGCATGGGCTATGCGGCATTTTCGGTTTTCGACTTTTGCGATCTGCGGCAAAACTTTGGGCTCCATCAAACGGAACTTTATTGATCCGCTTTTGCCCACGCTTAACGAGCTCGGGTTTGCGTGCAGATTCAAGATTTCGGAAAATTTGCTGATTATCAATTTTGGCAACGCGGAGAATAAGTTTTATCTGTTTTCGGGCAAGGACGAGGCCAGTGCCGCCTTTATTCAGGGCATCACGCTTTCTGGCATCCTTTTTGACGAGGTCGCTTTGATGCCGCAGTCGTTTGTGGAGCAGGCGTTGGCGAGATGCTCGATTGTGGGCTCGAAGTTTTGGTTCAACTGCAACCCGGAGTACCCGCAGCACTGGTTTTATCAGGAGTGGATAAAGCAAGCGGCCGGCCGGAATGCGCTTTATCTGCATTTCACACTGGACGACAACCCATCGCTGACAGATGAAATCAAGCGGCGTTACGCGGGTTTGTATAGCGGCACGTTTTATGAGAGGTTCATAAAAGGGCGCTGGGTCGCGACGCAGGGGAACGTTTACCCGGAGATGTGCACACCGGAGGCTTTTGTGAAGGCTCCGGACGTCAACTTCGAGAAATACGTGATTTCTTGCGATTATGGTACGGTGAATCCGACGTCTATGGGGCTTTGGGGCCGATTTAACGGCGTATGGTACCGGCTGCGAGAGTACTACTATGACTCGCGCAAGGTCGGGACATCTAAGACCGACGAGGAACACTATGCTTCGCTTTGCGACCTGGCGGGGGATTTGAACATCGAAGCCATTACGGTGGACCCTTCGGCGGCGAGTTTCATCACTTTGATCCGCCGGTATGGCCGCTTTAAGGTGATTCCGGCCAAGAACAACGTCGTCAACGGCATTCGCAAGGTTTCTACGGTTCTGAAGAACCAGACTTTGAGGATTTGCGACGCTTGCCGGGCCAGCATGCAGGAATTTTCGCTGTACCGCTGGGAGGACTCGCAGAGCAAGGACGTGCCGGTTAAGGAGAACGACCACGCCATGGACGATATCCGGTATTTTGTGTCGACGCTGATGGACGATGGATGCGATGAGGACGACTTTTTTGCGTTTGCGTGCAAGCGATATTAATTTGAGGAGTGTGATTTGATGAAATTTTTTAAGACAAGCAAAAAGGGCGATTATTCGGCGGTTCAGACGGTTAATGCACCGGCAAAGAAGCATCCGTTTTATGAGCTGAGCGCCTACAACCCCAGGGCCGAAGCCGAATACGAGCTGTACAAATTGCTGCGCGAGGCGGTGCCTATTATAGATGCGGCTATCTGTAAGACTGTACGGCTGGTGGGGAGTTTCAAGATCGAGTGCGAGGACAGTGAGGTTGAGACGCTGCTGAATCGGTTTATCTCACATGTGAAGGTGAATGCCAGCGAGAGCGGCCTGAATGCGTTTATCTCGACGTACCTGGATCAGATGCTGACTTACGGCACGGCCGTTGGCGAGATTGTTCCGAATGCTCTGAACACCGATATAGCCGCGCTTTATAATGCCTCTTTGAGGGACGTTAAGCTGCAAACTGGCCGGAATCCGCTGAACTTGGAGGTTTGCAGAAGGGACGTCAATGGCAAGGCTATTCCGCTGCCGCACCAGAACTTGCTTTTGGTGACGCCCCTTAAACCCGAGCCCGGCAAGATTTACGGTACGTCGATTTTGAAGGGATTGCCGTTTATAAGCGGGATTCTGCTCAACATTTATTATAGCGTCAACGCGAACTGGGAGCGGGTGGGCAATGTCCGCTTTGCTGTTACCTACAAGCCCGGTCCAGACGCCAGCGAGAAGGCTTATGCGAAAGAACGAGCTATGCAAATCGCCGAAGAATGGGGACGCGCGATGAACTCTATAAACGGAGTTAGCGATTTTGTCTCGGTTGGCGACGTGAGCATTAAGGTCATCGGGGCGGACAACCAGGTTTTGGACAGCCAAGTCCCGGTGCGCCAGATGCTAGAGCAAATCGTTGCGAAGCTAGCCATACCGCCGTTCATTTTGGGACTGTCTTGGTCGACCACAGAGAAAATGTCCGCGCAGCAAGCGGACATCCTGACAAGCGAATTGGAATTTTATAGACGATGTTTGGATCCGGTGATAGAAAAAATCTGCAACAAATGGCTGGCCTTCAACGGACTCGCGGCGCATTTCAGCATTGTTTGGGACAACATCAACCTGCAGGACGAGGTAGAAATCGCAAACGCACGGTTAATGTCCGCGCGGGCCGACGAAATTGAAAAAAGATTGGAGAAAATTTGATGAAAGACGGGTACGTAATCAAAAGTAGCGAGAAATATGCAGTAAATCCGGGCGATCTGGACTTGATTAATGCTTATAGCCGGCGCAATTTGGGCAAGGATGAGGTTTATGTTTTTTCTGTTGTGCTGTGCGACAACGAAGTTGACAGGGAGTTCGAGAAATTTAGCAAGGAGGCTTTAGAAAAGCTGGCGGATTTATTTGTTGGCAAGACCGGGATCACCGATCACGACGCCAAAAGTGAAAATCAGCTAGCGAGGATTTTTGCTTGCAACGTAGAGAAAGTCGCCGACAAGGTGAATTCGGTGGGTGAGCAATATTATCGACTGGTTGCCAAGGCCTATATGCCGCGGTGCGAGAAGAATAACGACTTTATTTTGGAAATAGATTCGGGGATAAAGAAGGAAGTGAGCGTGGGCTGCGCCGTGAAGCGCATGACGTGTTCGGTTTGCGGTTGCGACGTTAAAGCGGATCCTTGTGATCACAAAAAGGGCGAAACCTACGATGGCAAGCTGTGTTACGTTATTTTGAGTGAGCCTTTGGATGCTTACGAATGGTCTTTTGTTGCGGTTCCAGCACAGAAAAATGCAGGTGTTATAAAAATGTTCCGGTCGGGAGCGAAAGGGGGTGCGAGATCTATGAATGACATTATTAAGTCTATCAAAAACGGCGAGGCTGTGACGATAACCGCAGAGCAGTCGCAAAAATTAGCAGAGTTGATTGATGAGTTGGAACGTCTTGCAAAGGAAGGAAAAGAATATTACAACGACCTGAAGCGCGAGGTTATGCGCCTTTGTGCCATAACTCAGCCGGAAATTAACAGCGAGGTGATGAATAGCGTAGCATCTAAGATGAGCGTGGCCGAATTGAAGGCATTTAAGAAGGCTTTTGAAATTAAGTCCGAAGAGATTTTACCGGCGAAACCTCAGTTGGCGCCATTAAAACGCGATAAAATGACTCAGAAAAACAAGGATTTTAAAATTTAGTTATTCAACAATAAAAATTAATTAGAAAAATTTGGAGGAATGTCAAAATGGCTTTTTATGATTCGATAAAACTAGAAAAAGGTATGTACAACCAGGGCTTGACCAAGGCTTTGGAGTCTATTGACCCATCTGAAGCATACGAGGGCACCGAGCTTTCGGGCTTGGACGCTTATGAACGTCAGCTAAAGCGCTTTAACATCAAGGTTAAGGGGCAGAACTCGGACGTTTTGGAGAGCTTCTTTAAAACGACGGATTCATCTGTGCTATTTCCGGAATTTGTGAGAAGAAGCGTGCTGCAAGGCATGGAGAGCTGCACAGTGCTGCAATCGATTGTTGCGACGGTGACTAATGTTGAGAGCAACGACTATCGCACGATTAAGTCCACAACGGACGGCACAGCCGATAACGCTGTGAACGAGGCTAGCGACCTGCCAAAAACTACTATCCAGACAAAGCCGAACTTGGTTGCGATGAAGAAAAGAGGCAGAATTATAGCATCTTCGTACGAGGCATTACGCCACCAACAGCTGGGAACGGTATCTGTGATATTTAGAAAAGTTGGCGAAGAAATTGCAAGGGCTCAACTAAAAGACGCTATAGATGTGCTGTTAAATGGCGATGAGACTGATAATGCGGCTGGAGTGGTTTCTCCGAACAGCACGAGCGGAATAGCCTACGAGGATTTAATTAAGTTGCGCACTAGCTTTACTGATTGTGAACCGAATGTTATCTTGGCAAACTCAAGCACAATGCAGGATTTGCTTAGACTAGAAGAGTTAAAATCCCCCCAGACCATACTTAGCTTTAGCGGAGCAAGTGTAACCAGCGCGATGCTTGGCTTGATGTTTTTCATAGTTAACTCTATGCCAGCCACCACCCTCCTTGCAATAGACAAAAACAGCGCCTTAGGGCAATTTCAAGGTGAGTTGATCTTTGATTGGGATAGATTAATCGAAAGGCAGATGGAAAGAATTGTATTTAGCATAATTTGCGGTTTTGCAAAAATATTCACAGACTCAGCCTGGAAGATGCTATACAATGCGACAGAATAATTTGAAGGGAAGATGAGTTTTGGATTTAGAAAAAATTGTGGAGCGATTTGCACTGTTAGCAAGCCTCAGCAAAGAGGAGTCCGAGGCGTTTACATACATCTGCAACGACGCCCAAAACGAGCTCATTTCAAAACTTTTGCCCAACACAGACACAACCATGCACAGCGAGCGGCTTATTGCCGCCGCTGCTGCTTTGAGCCTTTATCGATACATGCAAGTTAAGGCGCTCAGTCAGACGACCGAGTCTTTTTCGGCCGGCGATATAACCGTAAAGGAGAACATGAATCGGGCGGTGGACGTGGCGTATGAGATTTGGCAGAGTGAAAAAGCAAAAATAGCCGACATCTTAAAAGACGACGCGTTTGCGTTTTGGCGGGTGAAGTGTAATGTTTAGCAGTTGTGTTTCGGGCTTGATAAATAAATTCGGGCGGACTGTGACGATTATTCCGGGCGAGGGCGAGGAGATCTTGACCAAGGCGTTTATTCAGCCGCTAAGATACAAGGACTCGAGCAACATGGGCGGCAAGTGCATGAATGTTGGCTATTCGAGCGGGCGGAACTATCTTTACATTGGCGACAAGAGCACGAGGCTAGATTTGCTGCCGTTTGACACAAAAATCGCAACGCCAGACGAAACATACGTGGCAAAACGGGCGCAGGCAGTGTATTTGGGCGAGAGTGTTGTGTACGTGTGGGCGATACTACAGGTGTTTGTGGAGGATGAACTTTTATGAGCGTTTTTAACGATGTTGTCGAGAAGATAAAGCAGGATCTTTCGCAGAGCACGGAGCTTTCGGGAATTAAATTTGTGGACGCAGACCGAGAAGAAAAAGTGCCAAATCCTATTAAGAATGTCTATGTGTCGCTGGGGATAAGCAAGATCGACATAAAAGAGGGCGCGCTCAATGCGTATCTTGGCATGACTTCTGTGGGCGAGCAATACGGGAATCACGCTGAGATTTACGTTGAAATGAAGATATTTGCACCTCGGAAAAACGGCGGCAAACTCTGTTACGACGCCTTTTCGAAAATATACGAGGACCTATTGTACCGCAGACGACTGTATAACATCGAGAGCATATCCTGCGAGAAGCCCCGCTACAACAACGATATTTTTTCTTTTGAGCTGGATTGTACCATAAAATTGGCGGTTTATCTTGGTTACGAGACAGAGGAAATCAGCATAGGCGAGATCACGGTAAAAAAAAGGAAGCAAGAGGTGATTTTTTGACTACCATAGCAAAACAGAGGCCGGGCATATACTCCGACTACCAGACGTCTGGGGTGTTGTACTCAAAAAAGATGGAGAAAAGCATCGCAATTATAGCGCAGTCCGGGGCGGCGCCGAACACGGTATATAGCCTTCAAAAGCTGGCGGACGCCAAGGCGGTGTTTGGAGAGGAAAGTGCCATGTACGCGCTGCACAAAGCCGTGCTAGAGAACGGGGCCGGCAGCATTGCGGCCGTTTCTGTGAGGGCAAACACGAGCGCAGCGTACGAGGAGGCATTCAAGCTGATAGCTGAGACTGATGGCATTGGCGTTGTGATTTGCGACAGCACAGAATTGGCGATTCAACAGCTGCTTATGCAAAGCGTTATTGAGGCTTCTCAGAGCAAGCGAGAGCGAATCGGGATTTTGGCAGCCGACCGCAATGAATCTGATCTTGCGGCGTGGGCGAATAATTTTAACAGCGAGCGGATCTTATTGGTGGCGCAAGGGCCGATAGACTCACAAGGGGAGGAGCTTTCTGGCTGCATTTTGAGTGCGGCTATGGCTGCGATAATTTCTCAGCGCACCGATCCATCGCAGTCCTTTAACGGAGCGGGCTTTGAGAATATCTCCAAACTGAGCAAGAACCTTAGTGAGGCCGAAGTGGACGAGTACATCACGAACGGGATAATTCCGTTTGAGGTTGTGGCCGGGCGAGTAGAAGTCATCCGCGCGGTGACCTCTAGGACGACTACGGACGAGGTTGCCGACAAGACCTTCAAAGAGCTGAACACGATTTTGATAATCGACGAGATAATACGGGCGGTCAGAGAGACGCTGCGGGAGAACATCTCGACGGCGAAAAACAACACTACCACAAGAAGCGCCATAAGCAGCCAAGTGACGGTCAAGTTGCAGGAGTTTTTGGATGCAAATGTTATAGAATCGTATGCGGTGCCGAATGTATATAAGTCCAGCGACGACGCCACTGTGTGCATAGTGGAACTCGACTTTACCGTTGCACAGGGTATCAACCAGATCCACATAATCGCGAACATAAACGTTTAGAGACAAAGAAGGTGCTGTATTATGCTAAATATAACGTTTCCGACGAGCAAGGACATATATCTGGAGGTGAACGGCAGAAAGCTGGCCGTGGTCGAGAGCTACAAGGCGAAGTCCACGTGCGAGAGCAAATATATAGAGGCATTTGGCCAAGACGAGCCGGTGGGCGCCATTGCGGGCAAGATTCATCATACGGTGGAGCTCTCACGAGTGTACGCTTGCGAAGAGAATTCGAGCAATCGCGTTAACTTTTATGAGCTGCATAATTTTAATTTGGTTATTGTGAAGCCCGACAGAAAGATAATTTATTCTGGTTGCGAGTGGTCGGGCATCAATGAGTCGGCGTCGATAAACAGCTCGGTGTTGGAGAACGTGACTCTGATCGCGACCAAAAGGATGGAGGTTTAGCTCGTTGGAGAAGGCAGTAAAAGAGTTCGAGGTGCACAAGGGGAAGATCCGGCGGCAGGTGAGCCTGCGCAAAAACAAGCGGGCGTACATAAATTTGCTGTCGGTCTACGACATGCTGGTGTGCGAAAAAATGGCGCAAACACTGACTTTAAAGCTAATCAACGATGGATTTGAACGCGAAAAGGCAGCTCCAGTGGCAGAAAACGCGTGTCTATGCGTGATGAGCCTGACGGATTATAGCTTTAACCCGATTTTTAGCAACACCAATGAGCTGATGACCACTCTGACGCCCGAAGACATGCTAACTGTGGCGAGGGAATATAGCGCGCTTAGGCGGGACTACGTTGGTTTTGACGTGCTGGGGAGCCTTGAGATTGAGCAGCTAAAAAAAAAATTAAACACACCGTTTCAAAGGGCAAGGTGGGCGATATTGCAGCGGTTCAACAAGTTGCCGAGCGAGCCCGCCGCTAGGGCCATGACAGAATCCGACTACTTGTATTGCTACATAAACATGGTGCTCGACGACGAGGCAAACTCGCGAGGGGACGGCCGCCAAGAGTACGTGTTTAACGAGAGCTTCGATTTAGACGAATATAAAAGAAAGTGCGGTGTTGAGAATGCAGATATTTGAAGGGATCTTGAGGCAATATGCGCAGCTTTCGGCCAGAAACAGCCAGTACAAAAGCAGCATACAGAATTTTGATTTTAGCCAGATTCCGCCTCAAAGCCAAACAAGAGTTGCTAATATGAGCACAGATCCCGACGCGATTCCCTTTAGTGGCGCTGAAGATATGACGATGCCAAGCGTGGCCGGGTACGGTGGCGAATCTGCAGGCGAGGGGTTTAGCGACATAAAAGAGGTTTACGAGAAGATGGAATTTGACGCGATGCGCTACAACAGGAATTTTGACACGCAGACTGGAGCGGAGAAGATATGAACTTGAACGTGATGAAATTTAAGGATTACATTTGGCCGCACAACCCGTCGACGCTAGAGATTGCGGTAAAGAGAGACATAAAAGAAGTGATGATCCCGTTTCGGGGGAGCATGGTGCAGGATTATGGACGGGAAAAGCGTGTGGTTTCGGGGAGCGGACAGTTTTTTGGAGAGGGCTGCGCCGATCAATATGGGGCGCTGTTTAACGTATTCAAGCAGGGCGGCAGCGGATATCTTTCTTTGCCGGGGCTGGAGTCGTTTTTGGCGGTCTTTAAGGCGCTGGAGCTGACGGGAACTTACCTGCCAAACAGCGTCAGCTACAGCTTTGAGTTTTGGGAGGACTTGACGCAGAGCACAGCGAGCCTGACAGCGCAGGAGGACTTTTATACGGTGCTAGAGGGCGACACGCTTTGGAGCATCGCGGCGAGGTTCGAAGTGCCGGTAGAGCAGCTGTTGTCGCTTAACAGGAACATAAAAAGCCCGAACCAGCTAGATTTAGGCGAGAGGGTAAGATTGCGATGATATATGTAGCAACGACGACGTCCGGAGCGCAGCGGAACCTGGGCTCGGCCTACAGCGTACAGATAAATAAGTCCCGCGAGGCGCCTGCAGACAGTTTGACTGCAGTTTTTTTTAGCAAGGAAAATCACCCGGAGTACAAGAGCATCGCAGTTTACGCGGAAGAGGCATCGCAGCTGTTTTTTGACGGTGTTGTGGACGAGCAGAATTTTGAAGTGACCGCAACGGGCTGCTTTTTGACGATAAAATCCAGAAGCAAGGCTGCAGTGTTGATCGATAACGAAGCGACTCCCCAGACATACAAACGCCCGTCGCTGGACATAATCTTTAGGCGGCACATAAAGCCCTACGGATTTAGCGCGATTAACGGTGAGCAGTCGAGCTTTAACGCGACGATTGAGGTGGAGAAGGGCATGAGCGAGTGGGACGTTTTGGAGCTTTTTTGCAGCGTTTGCCTCAATAGCTTTCCGATTGTGAATGCGGACGGGACCATCGATATTGCGGGCGATACGGACTCAAGGCCGCTGACGTTTTCGAATTCTTCTAGCGGGGGCGTCAATTATAGCGCGATAAGCCAGAAGTACAGCCGATACAAGCTGATTTCGGAGATCACGGTTTGCGAGCAATATAGTGCGACTTACGCGGCCACGATTAGGGATCAGGGGCTCATCGACCGGGGCATCAGCCGGCGGAAGTTCATTGGCATGTCGGAGGACACTATTACCGGGATTTCGGACAAGAAGGTTTCGGTAAAGACCGCGGAGCAGATGATTGAGAACGCTAAGAGGAAGTTTTGCGAGATTACGGTAAAATGCCCCAACGCAGTGCAGGCGAAGATCGGGGCCCGATGCCAGATAAACGACGACGTATTGGGAAGGATAGAGGGCCTGAAAATTTACGAAGTAGAGTACAAACTCAGCAGGGCCGGCGAGTTTACCACGATAACGTTGCTAAAGGAGTGATGAGGGTGTGTGGATATCGAAGCAGATAAGCGGCGCGTGCAAGCAGGCCAAGGGCGCCAAGACGGGAGAGGTCACGTCTACGCAGGATGGCACTGTTACGGTGCAGTCGGAGCAGGAGCACAGAGAAATCAGTGCTGCTGCGCCTTTTGGAATAGTATCCATCCCGCCGATTGGCACCAAGGCTGTGGTTACGCCAACCGAGCAGGGATTTGTCTATGCGGGGGCGATAAATCAGCAAGCGGACGGCCTTGAGCCCGGTGAGCTGATGCTATATTCTAGCGGTGGCGCCAAGATCGTGCTAAAAAACGACGGGAAAGTCCTGATAAACGGCAGAGAGCTTGAAGGATGAGAGGTGATATTTTGGATACAGCGATTAGCAATGGCGATTTTCTGTGCAACTCGCGGGGGACGCCGATAGAACTGGCGGGCTACGAAGAGCTTTTGCAACGGGTTTTGATCCGGCTGACGGTGAAGAAGGGGAGCTTTGTGTACGACAAATCGCTTGGCAGTCGGCTATACACCCTGAAGGCGACCGACGGCAACATAAAGGAGCGAGCTTTGGCTTTGGCGCGGGAAGCTTTGATTGAAGTTCCAGAAGTGGCGGTGGATGACGTGAAGATTGCTTTGACGAATGGCGGAGAAAACCTCGAACTGACGGTGATTTTGGCGGTAAACAATACAGAAAAAGAAGTGGTGATGACGATATAATGGAGAGCTACGATGAGATTCTTGAGAGGATGAGGGGCAAGTTTGCTGAGCTGAGCGGCGCGAGTATCAGTGACGATTCGGACATTGGCATCAGGATGAAGGTTTTGGCGGGCGAGGTGTTTTCTTTGCAGAACAACGTGGAATGGCTAAAGAATCAGATGTTTGCGCAGACTGCTATGGGCGAACAATTGGAATATCTGGCGTTGGAGCGAGGCTTGACTAGAAAATCGGTGGTGAAGTCGGTTGGAACGCTAAAATTTATGCGGAATGTGGCTTTAAATTACGATTTGGCGATTCCGCTAGGCACCGTCTGCGCGACGAATGGCGTTGACCCCGTGAGAGTGGCAACCACCGCGGCTGCCGTGCTGAAGTCCGGAGAAACCGCAGTGACAGTGGCGGCGCAGTCGGAAGTTGGCGGAGCGATGCAGAACACGGGCGTGGGAACCGTTAAAGTTATGGTAACGCCGCCGCCGGGCATCAATGCGGTGACCAACGATGACGCATTTGTGGGAGGCATGGACGCTGAGACCGACGAAGAGCTCCGCGAACGCTTGATGGACAGCTATCAGAATGTCTCGAATGGCACGAATAGCGCGTTCTATAAGGACTTTGTGCTGAGGTACGACGGGGTGTACTCGGCGAGCGTGGCGCCAAAAGAGCGTGGCGTCGGCACTGTGGACGTTTATGTGGCGTCAAAAGGCGGCGCGCCAAGCGACGAGCTCATAGAGAAGATTCAGACCGATTTAAACGAGGCGCGTGAGCTGAACGTTGACGTGAAGGTGAATAAGGCGGAGCTGACAGAAGTGGCGGTGGGCGTGCAGATAGCAATAAAGCCAGGGTACGACTATTACGACGTGGAGAGCCGCTGCGAGACGAGCATTACAGAGTATTTCAACACGCTGAAAATAGGCGAGGCGTTTTTGACTGCAATTCTAGGCAACGCCATTTACAACGTGCAGGGCGTCGAAAACTACTATATACAGCCAGGCATATGCATCGACAGATACATGGAACCCAATCAGCTGGCGATAAAGGGGTCGGTGCAAATCTCAAAGAAGGGATAATCCGCAATGAGCATACTAAATTCAATGAAGCAAAAACTGCACCCGCTTGGTATCTATAGTTTGAGCGATAGCAGCGTGGTAACATCAGAATTGGCGGCGTATGCCGAGGTGTTGGATGCAATAGAGGCACAACTGGCGGAGCTTGAGCAAGAAAGATTCGTAGCGACGGCGCAAACCTACGGCTTAACCATGCGGGAGCTGGCTATAGGCTCGGAGCAAAAAAGCGATACCATAGAAAAAAGAAGAAGTGCGCTCCTCTACAGATCGGCGATCAGCACAACGGACTTCAACAAAACGGCCATCGAAGGCGTGCTAAAAGCGGTGGGCATAAATGGCTACATAATCGAAGCGCCAGAAAAAAATAAAATCTATATAAACTGCCTGTCGCTAGAAGTTAGGGGATCGGACAAAGAACTAAAAAAACAGATAATATCTCAGTTTTTGCCGGCGCATCTAGAATGTTTTTTCGATTTTAGAAATTTACAGTGGCAATTTATCGAGGAACTGTCGAATACGTTTGACAGAATGGACTCGAGAAATTTAACCTGGGATCAAATAGAAGATTTTGTACCAATATGGTAGCAGGAGGAAACGAAATGCCAACAAATAATAAAACAGCAAACCTGGGGCTAAACAGCTGGTTAGGGACGGACAAACCGCTTCGAGAGGACTTTGTGTCGGACAACGAAAAGATAGATAAAGCTATAAGCGACCATTTAAACGACGCAGATGCCCATATGACGCCCGAAAGACTAGAGCTTCTTAACTCGGCGTTCGTAGTGGGGACCTACATAGGGGACGGCAACTCATTAAGGGTGCTTTCGCTGGATTTTCAGCCAAGGCTAGCTATTGTGCTGTACAAAGGAATGCCGCTGGTGGAGTACAATATGGAGAGCAACTATACGATCACCAATGCGACGATTCTGACGCTGGAAGGGGATGGCGGTTCGGTGGGCGGCTCCCTGAGTTCCAAAACGATACGGATTACACAAACTGCGGCTCCCGTAAACGGCAAATTCGTCAATTTAAACAAACTGAATTGCCAGTACGTCTACATTGCGTTCAAATAAAAAATTGCGGATACTCCAAACAAGGCGAGTATCCGCATTCTTATTGCCATCGCAGGGCTATAAAGTGGCAGCTTTTATCATCAAAGCGCATTCGAGGCGTTTTTTTTCGAGCTCGCAAGAAATATCGTGAGCCTTAGCGATATCGCCGGCATATTGCCAACTGTTGGCGTTACAACCGCCGCTGCAAAAAAACTTAGCCCAGCAGCTGCGGCATTTTTCCTTAGTATAAACATTGGTGCGAGCAAACCTGTCCTTAATGTCGCCATCCAGCGTGTTTTCGAGCACGTTGCCCATCTTCCAGCAGTCCTCGCCCACAAACTGGTGGCAAGGATAAATGTCGCCATTTGGCGTAACCGCGACGTATTCATTTCCGCAACTGCAGCCGCGAAGCCGTTTTATTGCACAAGGGCCCTGGTCAAGGTCCAGCATAAAGTGAAAAAAGTTAAAGCATCGGCCGCTTTTTTTGCGAGCAACAATTTCCTTCGCCAAAGTCTCATACTCGTCGAAAATCCGGGGCAGATCGGCCTCACAAATAGCATAATCCAAGGCAGAGTCGGCAACAACCGGCTCAATAGAGATCTGATCGAAGCCCAGGTCGTATATCTTGAGGACATCGGCGGTAAAATCGAGGTTATTGCGAGTAAAAGTCCCACGAACGTAATAATCCTTATTAGCGCGGCCAGCAATGAGCTCCTGATATTTTGGAACGATCAAATCATAGCATCCGCGGCCATTTGGAGTAACACGCAGCTTATCGTTGACGTTCTGACGGCCATCTAGAGAGAGCACAACATTGGACATCTCGCGATTAATAAAGTCAATTTTATCCGGCGTCAGCAGCAAGCCATTCGTGGTAACAGTAAACCGAAAATTCTTGTTATAAAGCGGCTCCAGACTGCGCGCATATTCGACAGTGCGCTTCAAAACGTCAAAATTCATCAAAGGCTCGCCGCCAAAGAAGTCGACTTCTAAGTTGCGGCGGTTCCCAGAGTGCTCAACGATAAAATCGATAGCAGCCTTAGCGGTGCGCAGCGGCATGAGCTCGCGACCAGTGCCAAAATCGCCCTTCGCAGCAAAGCAGTACTCGCAGCGCAGGTTGCAGTCGTGCGCGATGTTGATGCACATAGATTTAATCGGAGCGTTGACGAGCAAAGAAGTGTAGCTCTGATATGTATCGGCCGAAAAAAGCTGATCACTTTTAAAGAGCGCATATAATTCGGCGTATGCATCTGCAATGTCAGCGCGGTCGTAAGTTTGACTTAGGGCATCAACCGCATCGCTGCTGAGCTCTGGCCGCATGTCTTCGTCAACAAAGTCCAAAATATCAAAGGCCAAGTCGTCTAACACATGAACGGCGCCACTGTTGACGTCCAGCACGATGTTGTGGCCGTTTAGCCGAAATTTATGTATCATAAAAATAAAAACTCCCGCAAAAATTTCAAAACGTCAAAAATAAGAGGCGGAACCCCGCCCCCAAGCGTAAATTCAAACTATAGTAAGCCTCAAAAACCGCGACCCATCTGCGATTATCGATTAGAGTTCTCGCACTTTTGGTTAGCAACCGTGCAAGAAGTCTTGCAAGCGGACTGGCAAGAAGCCTGACATTCGCCGCAACCGCCCTTAGCCGCAGTCTCATTAAGATTCGCCTTGTTCAAAGTCTTAACATGCTTCATAAAAACGCACCTCTTAAAAAAATAAATTAAGCTGCAAAAAATTATACCACATCCGACAAAAAATTTCAAACAATAAGTTTTGCGGTTTTATTAAGCGCGATTTAAAATGCATTAAAAAAGACTTACCGCCGCTTTTTGTTAACACTCAAAACCCCGCCAAAAGCGCCAGCAAGAGTCATAACCAACAGTCGCACCAAAGTCAAATAAGTAAACCGATCTCTCGAGACGATGAAAGCGACCAAGGTAAGCAAAAAAAACAAAAACAAGCCCGCCAAAGAGCCATAAACGAGCCCGCGAAACCGATAAACCCGAGCAGCAATGTACCCAGCGACGAAAGCGCCAATAGCGGCGCAGAAAATGGCGATAACCTGAATCAAAAACTGCGGAATAGACTTAACAATAACGAACAAAAAAGCGAATAAAAATAAAAATCCCGCGCAAATAGTGGCGCCAACAGCCGCACCAAACAAAATAGCCTTTAAAGAAGTGGAAAAATCCGAATCACCGTTCGAAGCCTTGTCATACCTCAAAAATCATACCTCCTAAATATTGTTTTGCCCAAATTTTAAAAACAAAATTATATAATCAATATTCAAAAAGGTAGGCGAATATACATCGAGTAAGGGCCTTGAAACTACAAAAACAGAATAATGAAAAGATAAACAACTGAGCCCAGCAAGCTTTTTATTTAAAGTTTACCAAGAAACCGCGAGTCCTTTAGGCTTTAGCACAAAAATTTCGAAAATTTGTGTCAAGAAAACACTTTTGCAATGTAAAAATAAATTGTTACCTAATATGGTAGAAAAATTTAAGTTTTCACACAAACTAAAATTTCTATGATGTTCGTAAAACCTAGTAACCATGCGGGTTTTGAAGTGGAGCTGGAGAAGAGACTTGAACTCTCGACTTCATCATTACGAGTGATGTACTCTACCAACTGAGTTACTC
>CAREUR010000003.1:0-7076 GCA_948968885.1 uncultured Eubacteriales bacterium
AAGCCATCATAACAGACAAGAACCCTGTTGCACCTCAGACTCCGGCACCTTCTGTTTTGAATGACGATTACTTGCCATTTTAAGGGGGATGAAAACTAATGAATATGAGAAAATCCTATTATGCGGTGATTCCGGCGGCAGTGAGGTATGATAACAGAATAATTCCACACGCGAAACTTCTATACGGCGAAATAACGGCTTTGTGCAATGAAAAGGGCTATTGCTGGGCAACAAACGATTATTTCAGCAGCCTTTACTCTGTGAGCAAAAGAACGATTTCTACGTGGATAAAGTCGCTTTGCGATGCCGGGTATATCACATCAGATTTTGTGTTTGAAAATGACAGCAAAAAAGTCAAAGTTAGATGCTTAAAGGTGGAATCAAATTTCTATACCCGCAGGATGAAAACTTCCATACCCTCACGAAGCAAACTTCATGACCCCCATGAAGAAAACTTCGCAGAGAATAATACAATTAATAATTCTTCGTCGCAACTTTCTGAAACAGAAAAAAATCAGGAAGCTGAAAAGCAAAAAGTTGACGACAAGACGATTAAGGCAAGCAAAAAATTCGAGGCTGACAGCGAGCCATATAAATTGGCGCTGTATCTTGAAAACTGCATCAGATTTAATGAGCCAAAATTTCCGCATAGCGAGCAGCGGCGCCAACGCTGGGCAAAAGACATTGACCGAATGCTTCGAATAGATAAAATCGACCCGGACGAAGCCGCCGCGATAATCGCATGGAGCCAGAAGGATTCGTTTTGGCGCAGCAACATCTTATCCGGGAAAAAGCTGAGGGAAAAGTATCCGCAGCTGCTAATGAAAATGAATCAAAACCAGAGGTTAAGCTAAATGCATGCAATTGAATCCGTACAAACGGCGGAGCAGTCAGTAATCGGAGCGATAATTTTAGATGAGAAGTCCTTGAGCGCTGTGATTGACATCATAAAGCCTGAGGATTTTTATTTTGCAGAATTGAAATCCTGCTACGAAGCTATTTTGAAGCTATCAAGAAACGGCAAACCAATTGACTTTGTGACAGTTTTGACCCGGGTAACCGCAGATGGAGTCCATGATAAAGCCGTGATGAAAAAGCTGTTGCTGAGGTGCACCGAGATTACGCCGTCTATTCGCAATATCGAGCAGTATGCAAAAATCGTGGCGAACTCGCATAAGGCCAGGAAATTACAGGGAACTTTTCAGTCTTACATGCTTGACGGAGTGAGCGCTGAAAACGTCGATGAAGTCGCAGAAAAAGCGATGTCAGAGTTGTTTGAAATCGTAAAAGCCAGAACTTCAAAAAAGTTGCAAAACATCGGAGACGTCGGCCTTCAGCTGTTTGATGATTACAGCAAAAACGAAGAAGATACAATCCGCACTGATACGGGGTTTACAAAGCTAGATGGCTTCTTAAAAGGCATGAGTGCTGGCAATTTGATAATTCTCGCCGCCAGGCCGAAAGTTGGCAAGACATCTTTTGCCCTGTCAATTGCTGAAAACGCAGCCATGACGGGGAAAACAGTTGCCTTTTACAGCCTTGAAATGGAAAGCCGGGAAATCTATGAGCGCCTGCTTTCAAAAAGGGCTCCGATAGCGATGAATACGCTGATTGACCGCAAGTTCAAGGATAAAAAAAGATCGCCCAAAATACGAACTGAAGAAGTCAATAAGATTGCTGAAACCATCGATGGAACTTACAAGTTACCGATAAAAATCAACGATAACCCAGCATGTACGGTAAATGATATTCGATTAGAGACGAGAATGCTCAATAATTTGGGCCTAATCGTGGTTGATTACCTTCAATTGATGCGCAGCAGCAGGCGTTATGATACCAGGAACTTAGAGATTGGCTCTATTTGCCGGGATTTAAAATGCTTGGCCTCAGAATTGGGCGTGCCGGTGCTGTGTTTATCGCAGCTAAACCGAGTAAGCGATGAAAACTCCAGGCCACAGGGAAAAACTTAGATACAAGGTTTTTGCATTATGTTTAGTCGCGGTAGTAAAATAGATGGACTTGGAATGATAGACTATTTTTATAATAACCCTGGACTTTTTGAGGAGTAAGCATATTCAGAAATATTTTCACATTTAAAAATTAAATTATAGCTCTTTTGCTGAAAATAAAATTTGGCAAAAGGGCTAGCTTTTTGCTCAAATTTTTTTCGTTTGTGCCAGAGCTCTTAAAATAGCATCCCCCCGGGGGTCTTGACGATCGAAATGCTTAAGAACCGTGCACCGACGGCCCCCCTCTCTTTACACCGACGGCTCGCGCGCGTGGTTTTTGGGAAAGTGCCTTTGGACGGCGATGCAATGGGGCGCACAGCAATTATAAGGATGTGATAAATTGGAAAAAACGGATAGAAACGAGCAAGCCGAAGCAATTTTGGAGCTTGCAAAACAGCATGGGATCGAGGATAATTTCTTTTTCATGACGACTTTCAAAAGGTACCAGGTGCAAATTAGGATTTTGGAAGAGCTGGAGAATACAATCCAAAAGGAAGGCATTCTGGTTACCAAAGAGTACGTGAAAGGCCGAAAAAACGTCTATTCACACCCTGCGATGGCTGATTACAACCGTACTACGGACAGCGCGAACAAAACGGTTGCGACACTCATGCGGATTATAACGACGCTTGGCAGCCGGAAGGACGGCGAGGAGCCCGACCCGCTGCTTGAAATCCTAGCAGGGAAGCCAAAATGATTGCCCATAAGAGTTATGATTACGCGGAGGGTGTGATAAAACGTGAAATTGCAGCGCCAAAATACGTCATAAAGCAGTGCGAGGAATTTCTCAAAATCTGCGATGGAAAGTCAGAAAAGTATTTCTTGGATGAAGAAAAACTGCAGCAAATCGACAAAGTCTTAAAGATGCTAGTAATGCCGCGCGGTTTGAAGGCTGGCTGCAGTATTTATGAGTGTTCATGCGGATATCAGTGGCTGTTTTACACAGCGATTCTTTGTGTTGTGCATCGCAAAAACCCCGATAGTCGGCGCTATGAAACCGCGATATTAGAGATAGCCCGGAAAAACTTCAAAAGTGTGACATGTTTCCGTACAACCATCACTCTGCGGAGATAAGCTCCGCAGACACAGCCCGTGTGATGACAAAAACGGAGGGTTCTTTGAACTAAAGAACAACAACTGATAGTCCGATGAGTGGAATGAAGGAGTAACGCCCAGAAACGCTCACACTAAGACTCCGACTGGCTCTGCCCAAAAGGCAGATGTTCAGAAGCTCGGTGAAGTCGGCTGAGAACTGCCGTAAAGTGAAACAACTACGAAAGCTGCCCAGAGGTGGGCGGTGCAGTCTACAGGCCGGGTGTCTATAAATTACCTATGGCTAGAATGACCGGAAGGTCTGATGAACTTGCGAATGTACAGGTCTAGAAGTTTAATACGTAGAAATGCGTATGTTTGCGAAAGCGGCGCATGTGCGGCTGAGTATGAATTTTTGATAAGAAAAACCGTATGCCATTAAAGGTGACATCAAGCATGCAGGCTTAGAGTAATGGCCTAAGGGTAAATGAACAGATAGGATTACTGGAACATGGAAAGCTACACGGCGAAAAAGTTTGGAGACGAAAAAAATAAGCTCCTTAACGTGTGGTGAGAGTAGTGGCACGACCGATGAAGTTTCTGTAACGGAAATGGAGGAACAGCCACAAGTCAAATTAAGAATCAAATACAAACAAATAAGTAAACGTAGCTTCGAGTAAGACAAAGAAAATCAAGTCCGAGAGGAGTTGATGCCTATGTTGGTTCGCAAGCAACGAAAGAGAGCATTAAAACAAAGCAATTTAAGACATCTTGAATATTACGGAATGCAGGAGACTTTTGATAAACTATATGCCAGCAGTAAAAACAGCAAAATCTTCACAAACCTCATAGAAATAATCAGAAGTGAAGAAAATATAAAGTTGGCGTATAGAAATATCAAGAAAAATGCAGGAAGCAACACGTGCGGAGTAGACGAACTCACAATCAAAGACATAAAAATGTTGACAGAGAGAGTATATCGGAACTGTGCGGAAAAAGATGTCATGGTACAAACCAAAAGCAGTAAGACGTGTAGAAATTCCAAAGCCAAATGGAAAAACAAGACCACTAGGAATTCCGACAATATGGGACAGAATGGTGCAACAAAGTATCCTGCAAGTATTAGAGCCGATATGTGAAGCAAAATTCAGCAAGCATTCATACGGATTTAGGCTGAACAAATGGCGGAAAATACAGTTGCAGAGGCATACAATAAAATACAGCATAGTCAATTGCACTTCGTTGTTGACATAGATATAAAAGGTTTCTTCGACAACATAAACCACGCAAAGCTAATAAAACAAATTTGGCAGATAGGAATCAGAGACAAAACCTTAATCTGTATCATCAAAGAAATGCTGATGGCACCTGTGATAATGCCGAACGGAGAAATAATTTATCCAACAAAGGGAACACCACAAGGAGGAGTGTTATCGCCACTATTGGCGAATATCGTGCTAAACGAGCTAGACTGGTGGATTTTGTCTCAGTGGGAGAATATGTACAGTGTTATGGAAAAACCATCGAAACCAAACTACAGCACAAATGGCGAAAGAAACCTTGGAGGCGTATACAGGAGTCTTAGAAAAACCGGACTCAAGGAAATGTACATAATACGCTATGCAGACGACTTCAAAATCTTTTGCCGAAAGCGAAGCGACACCAACAAGGTATTTATCGCAGTAAAGCAATGGTTAAAAGAGCGATTAGACCTTGAAATCAGCGAAGAAAAATCAAAAGTGGTAAACCTTAAAAAGAGCTATTCGGAATTTCTCGGTATAAAACTGAAAGCTGTTCCAAAAGGCAAGGAATATAGAGTTTGGCATTGTGGATAAAAATATGGGTTTTAGAAAGTACAAAGAGACTTTATTTATGGTTATCCGAAAAAACGGAAAAAGCACCATGCTAGATCGTTTATTGAAATACTTAGTTGTTCCATTACATATTTCCTCTTTTTAATGTTTTTGTACAAATCTTGGGTTTAAGATAATATCCCAAAATTAAGATCAGCATAAAAATTCAGTTTAAGTATTTTTATACACAAAAAAGATCCACCTGCAAGACGGCTAGCTAAAAGGTATATATTTTAAAAAAATTCCAGAAAGTTCTCCCTCTCCAAAATGCGATTTCATGACTTGCGTTACAGCTGTACAAGTATCCTGTATGATAAAGGTTATAGAGTTGAAAGATATTCAATCATGCTCCTTGCAAAACTATTTCAATTTATAATTTTAGGGTTTCAGAAAATTTTTAGAAAAGGCAAACTTTTATGGTGGAGGTAAGCGGGATCGAACCGCTGACCCCCTGCTTGCAAAGCAGGTGCTCTCCCAGCTGAGCTATACCCCCATGTACTAAGGCGATATGGTGGAGATAAGCGGGATCGAACCGCTGACCTCTTGAATGCCATTCAAGCGCTCTCCCAGCTGAGCTATACCCCCACAATTTATATCAATTTAAAAATAATCTCTCAGAACATTTCACATTATACCACCCGCAAAAACTTTTTGCAAGTACTTTTTTACTTTTAGCACATAGTTTTTTTGCCATAGCTTAAAAAATTCTTGCTCCGGCACAAAAAAAAGAGTATACTAAATATTAGAAAAACCTTATCAAATGGCCGCAGTAACGGCCGCATGCTTTATAATAAAGGAGTTATTTATGGACAAAAATGAAAAATATCTGTTGTGGCGCAGCCAGGATCTTTTTGACGCTGACTTGATTGACGAATTAAATTCTATTTGCGAAAATGATGCTGAAATAACGGATCGGTTTTACAAAGACTTAAGTTTTGGGACGGGTGGCTTGCGCGGAATCATTGGCGCCGGGACTAATCGGATAAACGTATACACTGTTGGCAAGGCTACTCAGGGGCTCGCAAATTATTTGAACAAGAATTACAAAAGCCCGAAAGTTGCCGTCGCGTACGACAGCCGCATAAAATCTGACGTTTTTGCCAGAGAGGCTGCTAGAATCTTAGCTGCAAACAATATTAAAGTTGTCATGTATAGTGAGCTCATGCCGACTCCGGCGCTATCCTTTGCGGTGAGGCATCTAAAATGTACCGCTGGAATTGTAATTACGGCAAGTCATAATCCTGCAGAATATAACGGCTACAAGGTTTATGGCGAAGATGGTTGCCAAATTGCCAATGATGTCGCCGATGCTGTGCTTAAAGAGATTAACAGCACCGATATTTTTAGCGGCGTTAAGCGTATGGACTTTAACGATGCTCTAAATAGCAGACTTATAGAGTACATCGGCGAGGATGACGTCCGTGCCTTTTGGCATGCCGTTAGCTCGCAAGCTTTAAACAGAAATATTTCTAATAAAGAAAATTTAAAAATAGTTTATACTCCGCTAAATGGCGCCGGACTTCGCTGTGTTACCAATGTTTTAAAAATGAATGATTTTTCTGACGTGACGGTTGTTGCAAGTCAAGAAAAGCCGGACGGGCACTTTTCGACCTGCCCTTACCCTAATCCCGAGGTTAAGGAGGCTCTTTGCGAGGGCCTGAAGGTGTGCAAAGGCTGCAACGCGGACATTTTGCTTGCGACCGACCCCGACTGCGACCGCATTGGAATTGCTGTTAAGCATGATGGTGACTACGAGTTTCTTTCTGGTAACGAGGTTGGGGTGCTGCTGTTTGACTACATATGTAAGACGAGGTGCGCCAACAACACGATGCCACAGAATCCGATTTGCATAAAGACCATTGTTACGACCGATATGATTTATCCGATTGCCAAAAAGTACGGTGTTCGGGTAATTGACGTGCTGACCGGTTTTAAATTTATTGGTGAACAAATTGGTCTGCTTGAAAAACGCGGCACGGCGGAGCAATACATTTTCGGCTTTGAGGAGAGCTACGGCTATCTCTCTGGCACTCATGTCCGCGACAAGGACGCCGTAAACGCCGCTTTGCTAATTTGCGAAATGACCGTGTTTTATCGCAACCAAGGCTTGACTCTTATCGACGTTATTAACAGTCTGTATCGCGAATTTGGGCATTATAAAAATGTTTTGAAGAGTTTTACG
>CAREUR010000003.1:7086-59797 GCA_948968885.1 uncultured Eubacteriales bacterium
AGAGCGGCTTTGAAAAAATGGCATCGATTATGGCTGAGCTTCGGGAAAATCCGCCATCTAACATTAACGGCAAGGATGTCATTGCGGCTTGCGATTATCTTAATCGCGTTAAAATTGTGATGCATAATTCTAATAAAGAAAAAATCGATCTGCCGGCCTCTAACGTTTTGAAGTTTATTCTTACCGATGATATTTCGATTGTTGTGCGCCCTTCCGGCACCGAGCCAAAGCTGAAGATTTATATATCCGTTGTCAGCGACTCTAACGATAATTCTAAAGCGTTAGCAAGTTCTTTTTGTGAATATTTTGAAAAATTATTTTAAACATATAAAAAGCAGTCTTGTAGTTAGTAGACTGCGCAACGATTAATTTTGCGGTTATGAAATTATACAGTTGTATGTTCTAAGTATATAGCATTATTACAGTTTGTGTGCGCTATAAAATTTGGGCTTGGTTGTGACTAAATCAAAAAGGGACTTATAAAGTCTCTTTTTTTGTGGTATATTTATGGTAAGCCATTTTGTTTTACATTCAGCAAAGGAGACTCGCGCCATGAATGATGGTATGCAGACGATTCAGTGGTTCCCTGGCCATATGACGAAGACTAGACGGAAAATTGCAGAAAATTTAAAGCTTATAGACATTGTTGCCGAGATTGTTGATGCTAGAATCCCGCAAAGCAGCAGAAATCCTGACATTGATGCGTTGACTTTGAATAAGCCAAGGATTATTATTTTGAACAAGTCGGACATTGCGGACCCTCAAAAAAACCGAATTTGGCTTGATTATTACAAAAAGCAGGGTATCACTGCGATCTTAGTTGACTGCAAGTCGGGCAAGGGCATTAATTTGTTTGTGCCGGCCGTTAAGAGTATTCTTAAAGACCAGCTGGAGCGGGCTTCGCACAAGGGCCTCAGCAAGAGTTTGCGCGTGATGATCGTTGGGATCCCGAATGTGGGAAAATCTTCTTTTATTAATCGCTTATCTGGCGGCAAAAAGGCAAGAGTTGAAGACAGACCTGGCGTTACGATGGGAAACCAGTGGTTTTCCATATCTAAGGACGTTGAATTGCTCGATACTCCGGGCATTTTGTGGCCCAAATTTGACGATATGCTCGTTGCAGAAAAGTTGGCATTTACCGGTGCAATCAAAGATGACATTTTGGACGTAGAGCAGCTTGCGGCCAGGCTTTTAACGTGTTTGGTGGCAGACTATGCTGAAAATTTGGCTAAGAGATATAAACTTGAAAACAGCTGTATAGTGGGAAAGTCCGGGTTAGAGCTTTTGGAGGTTATTGCTAAAAAGCGCGGAATGCTACTTTCTGGCGGAAAAACTGACACCGAACGAGCCGCTGTAATGGTCTTGGACGAATTTCGGGCGGCGAAGCTAAACCGAATAACGCTGGATTAACTTTGATTTTAGGGGTTTTATAAATTTTGATGAAGACGAAAATCGAGAAAGACTGGCTTTTATACGAAAGAGAAGCTCAAAACAACGGATACAACGCGGTTTGTGGCGTGGACGAAGCTGGCAGGGGACCTTTGGCCGGACCTGTTTTTGCGGCTGCTGTCATTTTGCCGCAGGGGCTGGCCATTGAGGGTATTGATGACTCCAAAAAGCTTAGCGAAAAGAAGCGAGAAGCCCTATACGATGAGATAAAATCGCTTGCGGTGGCGTTTAACGTGGCTTTTGCGACAGAAAAAGAAATCGATGAGATTAACATTTTGAATGCAACATTTCTTGCCATGAAGCGCGCTGTATACGGTTTAAGCTTGCGGCCAGACCTTGTGCTTGTTGATGGCAACAGGGCTCCGGCCTTAGAGCTGCCTACAAAAACGATAGTTAAGGGGGACTCTTTGTCGGCGTCGATCGCGGCGGCATCTATCTTGGCTAAGGTTGAGCGCGACAGGCTGATGAAAAAGTTAAGCGAGAAATATACGTATTATGGGCTTGAAAAGCACAAGGGCTACGGCACAAAGATGCACGTTGAGGCCATCAAAAGGCACGGCCCGGCGGAGGTACATCGGAATAGCTTTTTGAAAAAGATTTTGGGTGAGTGACGCATGTTTGACAGCTTGAAGATGGGGAATAAGGGCGAGGATATCGCTGTTTGCTACCTTGAAAATCGCGGATACAGGATTCTTGGCCGTAACTACCGCAGCAGGTACGGGGAAATTGACATTATTGCTGAAAAGGGAGCTTTCATTATATTTTTTGAGGTGAAGACTCGCCGCGCGGGGACGCCATTTATCGCTGCTGAGGCTGTCGACACGATTAAACAGAAAAAAATTATAAAAACTGCGATGATGTATCTATCGCAGACTGGTGCGGGGTTGCAGCCTCGCTTCGATGTAATCGCGGTTTCGTTTGATAAAAAGCTTGACCGATGCGATTATACAGTCGAGCACATAGAAAATGCTTTTGAAGGAGTTGACTTTTTTGAAACTTTTTGACTTGCACTGCGACACGCTGCTTCGCGCGCTCGACGAGAACGGTGGGATAATTGACAACGATTATCAACTTTCGGTTTTGCGCGGGCGTAAATATGAGGCTTGGGCGCAATGTTTTGCGGTTTGGATTCCGGATGAATACCGTGGTGATGCGGCGATTTCTCTTTTTAAACGCGCAAAAGAGCTATTTGATAGGGAAATTAAGGAGCATTTGGGGATTGTCTGCAAATGCAAAAATGCTGACGACATAAAAAGTGCGGTGGATTCTCACAAGTGCGCGGCAATTTTAACTGTGGAGAGCGGAGCTGCGCTGGCTGGAGACATTCGGAACCTTGATTATCTGCATGACTGCGGCGTTAAAATGATGACACTTACTTGGAATGGCAGTTGCGAGATTGGTGGCGGTTCTTTGGTTAAGGCTCCAAACGACGGGATTACTGAATTTGGCAAGAGTGTTATTCGGCGTATGGCTGAGCTTTGCATCGCTATTGATATCTCTCACGCGAGTGATACTCTCTTTTTTGACGTTGCAAGCACTGTGGATGCCCCGCTTGTTGCCAGCCATTCTAATTCTCGCGCGGTTTGCCTACATAGGAGGAACCTGACTGACGAGCAATTTAGCGTTATTAAGGGCCGCGGCGGGCTGGTTGGCCTTAATTTTGCTAGGCAGTTTCTCTCGGATGGCGACTCTGCTAGTGGTTATGACATTTTACGTCACGCCGAGCATTTTTTGGCGCTGGGCGGAGAGAAGGTCGTCTGTTTGGGGACGGACTTTGACGGTGCAGATGTTATCAGCGATGTGCCCTGCGTTGAGCGCATGGACGTTCTTTATGAGCTTTTTTTGAAGCATAATTACAGCGAGGGCCTGGTTGCGGATATATTTTTTAACAATGCGTTTGACTTTTTTGCGCGTCTAGGCTAAACTAAGGTTGATTTGGGAGGTTTGCAAGATGTCGCTTTACGCGATAGCGGATTTGCACTTGTCTTTGGGCACGGATAAGCCGATGGACATTTTTGGCGGGTGGGACAATTACGTTGAGCGCCTTAAGGAGAACTGGAAAAGCACCGTAAAGGCCGATGATACCGTGGTTGTTGCCGGAGATATCTCTTGGGCGATGCGTCTAAATGAGACTTTTGAGGACTTTTCGTTTATTGAATCACTGCCCGGGAAAAAGATATTTTTGAAGGGGAACCACGACTATTGGTGGACTACGCGTAAGAAGATAGAGGATTATCTTTTGGCGAATAATTTTAACTCGATTTCAATATTATTTAATTCGGCCGCAGTTGTGGGCGATTTTGCGATTTGTGGAACTAGGGGATGGTCGTATGACTGCAGCTCGCAGGAGGATATCAAGATTTTGAACCGCGAAGTTGGCCGCCTTACGCTTTCTATTGAGCAGGCCCAAAAGTACAACCGCGAAATTATCGCCTTTTTGCACTATCCGCCGGTGTTCTCTGGCTATGAATGCACCGAGATAATTGATGTTTTACATAAATATAATATAAAAAAGTGCTATTATGGCCATATTCACGGCAAGCGCATCGCCAAAAAGGCCGTCGTTGGCTTATATAAAGGCATCGATTTTCATATGATATCTTGCGACCAGGTCGGCTTTTCGCCTGTTTTGGTTTCGTGAGGATTTATTTTAAAAAAGTGTAGAAATTTTATTTTTTTTGTGATACAATTAGTAGAGATATCTGCATTTTTTGGGAGGATAATAATGAGTTTAAAAACGTCGAACAAAGTTGAGCAAAATCGCTACGAATTAGAAGTTGAAGTTAGCGCGGTGGATTTTTCTAACGCTGTTGATAAAGTCTTTAAAAGGAATGTTAAACGGATTTCGATCCCTGGCTTTAGAAAAGGCAAGGCTCCACGGGCTTTTATTGAGAAATATTATGGCGAAAATGTTTTTTATGAGGACGCTATAAAAGATGTTTACCCTGGCGCCTTGCAGGACGCGATTGACGAAGCTGGCTTGGATGTTATCAATGATAACATCGACTTTGACTTGATTAATGCTGGCAAGGATGGGCTTGCTTTTAAGGCTGTTGTCACTGTTAAGCCGGAGGTTACGATCGAAAATTATAAGGGCATTGAAGTTAAGCGCAAGCCGGTTAGAGTCACTAAGGGGGATATTGACAAAGAGATTGAACGTGTTAGAGAGCGAAATTCTAGGCTAGTTACTGTTGATGGTCGGGTTGCTGAAAGTGGAGATATCGTCGTCTTTGATTTTAAAGGTTTTATTGATGGTGAACCTTTTGCCGGTGGCGAGGCGGAAAATTATACTTTGGAGCTTGGTAAGGGACAGTTTATTCCGGGTTTTGAGGATCAATTAGTTGGCCACAAGCAAGGCGAAGAGTTCGATATTGACGTTACTTTCCCGGAAGCCTATCAAGAAGCCTCTTTGGCTGGGAAGTCTGCTGTTTTTAAAATTAAATTGCACGAGGTTAAGACCCGAGAATTACCGGAGCTTGACGATGAATTTGTGAAGGACGTTAGCGAATTTGACACTTTGGATGAGTACAAGGAGTCTATTAAAAAGCAGCTTAAGGACTTGAAGCAAAAAGAGTCTGATATTGACGCCGATGACCAGATGATTGACAAGACGGTTGAACTCTTAAAGGCGGAGATTCCTGAGGCTATGTTTGAGAACAAGGTTGAGGACTTGATTCATGACTTTGCTTATAAGCTGAAGGCGCAGGGGTTAACGTTGGAGTCTTATCTCAAATATACTGGAATGGATGCCGATGCTTTGAAGGCTCAGTTTTGGCCGCAGGCCGAGCGCCAAGTTAAGCTGAGACTTGCTCTTGACAAAATTGCTGAACTTGAGGGGCTGTCGGCCACTGCTGAGGAAATCGAGGAAAAATACAAAACTCTTGCTGAGCAATATAAAATGGAAGTTGTGCAAATTAAGAAAATTATCAATGAAAAAGACTTGCTTGGCGACATTGCGGCGGAGAAAGCTGTGGACTTTTTGCGCGAGAACTGTGTGAGCAAATAAATTAATTATTTTGAATAAGACGATTAAATTTTGTTAATTATTTAAGATGCCTGTTTATTTTTGAACGGAGGGGTTTAGTTGGATAAATATTGGGGCGATAATGTTAGTAGAATGAGCTTGGTGCCTTATGTTGTGGAGCAAACTAGCCGTGGTGAGCGCTCTTATGACATTTATTCTCGGCTTTTGAACGATAGAATCGTTATGCTGACAGAGGAGGTTAACAATACGACTGCTAGCTTGGTTGTTGCGCAGCTGTTGTATCTGGAGGGACAGGATCCTTCTAAGGATATTAGCCTTTATATTAATAGCCCAGGCGGCTCGGTTACCGATGGGCTGTCGATTTACGACACTATGCAATATATAAAGTGCGACGTTTCTACCATTTGCATGGGAATGGCCGCTAGCATGGGAGCTTTTTTGTTGGCTGCTGGTGCTAAGGGGAAGCGCTTTGCTTTGCCTAACAGCGATATTATGATTCATCAGCCAAGCGGCGGAGCTAAGGGGCAGGCTACCGATATTATGATCCACGCTGACCATATTGTTAAGACTAAGAAAAAGCTGAATGAGATATTGGCCGAGAGAACTGGCCAGCCGATTGACATTGTTGCTAGGGATACTGAGCGCGACAACTTTATGACGGCTGAAGAAGCCAAAGAGTATGGGATTGTTGACCAGGTTATTTTTAAAAGATAGGAATTGGTGATGGTTTATGTCTACAAAGGATGAAAATAGGGAAAAGAACATTTGCTGTTCTTTTTGTAATAAGCCTCAGGAGCAGGCGACGAAACTTATTGCGGGGCCGGGCGTTTATATCTGCGATGAGTGCGTTTCTTTGTGCCTTTCTATCCTTGAGGATGAGCTTTTGAAAAAAGATCAAGATCAAAAAGATAAATTTTCGACGGATGAAGTTAATTTGCTGCGTCCTAAGGAAATTAAGGCTATTTTGGATGAATATGTTATTGGGCAGGAGACGGCTAAGGTTGCGCTTTCTGTCGCGGTTTATAATCACTATAAGCGGATATATTTTGGAAGTAGCGACAAGGATAGCGACGATACGGTTGAATTGAAGAAGAGTAATGTTTTGCTGTTGGGACCAACGGGCGTGGGAAAGACGCTTTTGGCACAGACTTTGGCTCGAGCTTTGAATGTGCCTTTTGCTATTGCTGACGCGACTACTTTGACTGAGGCTGGATACGTTGGCGAGGACGTTGAAAATATTCTTTTGCGGCTGATTCAGGCGGCCGATTTTGACATTGAACGAGCTGAGCGCGGGATTATTTATATTGATGAGCTTGACAAAATTGCAAGGAAGTCTGAGAATCCTTCTATAACTCGAGACGTTAGCGGTGAAGGCGTTCAGCAGGCTCTTTTGAAAATTTTGGAGGGTACTGTTTCTAATGTGCCGCCACAGGGCGGGCGGAAGCATCCTCAGCAGGAGTTTATTCATATTAACACTGTGAACATTTTGTTTATTTGCGGCGGCGCTTTTGACGGGCTTGAGAAAATCGTTGAAAAGCGCATGGGATCCTCTAGTATGGGCTTTGGTGCCGATGTTAAGACTAAAAAAGAGCTAAATTCTACTAAATGGATGCAGGACGTTTTACCGCATGACTTGGTTAAGTATGGGCTTATTCCGGAGCTTGTTGGCCGTTTACCTGTGATTACTGCTCTTAATGGTCTTGACAAGGAGGCCTTGGTTCGGATTTTGAAAGAGCCGAAAAATTCACTATTGAAGCAGTATCAGAAGTTGTTTTCGCTCGACAAAGTTGAACTTGTTTTTGAGGACAAAGCTTTGGAGGCTGTTGCGCAAAAGGCTCTTGACAGAAGTACCGGAGCTAGGGGCTTGCGGGCAATTATGGAGGAGATTTTGTCCGAATTAATGTACAAGGTGCCGAGCGACCATACCATAGAAAAGGTTATAATAACCGACAAAACTGTTAATGGCGAGGCGAAGGCTGAGATTGTTCGGGATAAAAGCCGCGTACCGTTTAACATTACGGTGAGTGAGGGCTCTTTGGACAAAGGCAAAAGTTCTGTTTCGTAATTTTTAAAGTTTTGCAAAAGACTAGTATTGACGAGGGTTATATGGATTTTAGTCGCACTGTTTTTGAGGCCTCTTTTTTTAAGAAGGATCAGCTTAAGGAGTCTATCTGCCCGGAGATTGTTTTTTCGGGCCGCTCTAATGTGGGCAAATCCTCGCTTATAAACAAGCTTGCTAACAGGAAATCGCTTGCCAGGGTTAGCTCTAAGCCCGGCAAAACGGGATCTATAAATTTTTACAGGGTAAATGATTGTTTGAGACTGGTTGATTTGCCTGGATATGGCTACGCGAAGGTTTCTATGCGAGAAAAGGCTCGCTGGGCCGACTTGGTTGAGGGTTACTTTAATGCTGGTAGGAAGATTTCTCTTGTTATTCAGATTGTGGATATTCGCCACAGACCGACTGTTGACGACCTTAACATGATTAATTTTTTGCTTAGCAAGGGGTTTCCTTTTGTAATTGTTTTGACTAAAAGCGATAAATTGAGCAAGACTGAGCGGGAGAACCGCCTTGATAGTTTGGAGGCGGACTTTTCCTTTGACTGTTTTGAGGATATTAATTTCGTGATATTTTCTTCTGTTACGGGTGAGGGCGTCGCTGAACTTGGCTCTATAATTGAGGCCGCTGCTAAAAATAACAGATAAAATTTAAATACATATTTGAAAAAGGCCCAAGCTTTTTATATTTGCTTGAGTTTTTTATATTTCGTCGTACATTTCGTCACTGATGTTATCGTCATGCTGCTGCATAAATACGCTTTGAACTAGCCCGATTCCTAGATAAAGACAGGCCGAGGACGACCCTCCTGCGCTAAAAAACGGCAATGTAACGCCGATTACAGGAAGTGCACTAAGACACATTCCTAGATTGAAAATGGTTTGAGAGGCAATTAGACCGAAAAATCCAAAACAGATGTAGGTTCCGAGACAGTCCGACGCCAACAGCGCTATTTTTAATGTTCGAAACAGCATAAAAAGTATTAGCAAAACGACGACACAGCAACCGATAAATCCCAGCTCTTCGCCAACTGCTGAGAAAATAAAGTCGCTTTCTTGAATCGGCACAGAATTGCTGCCAACGCGAGGACCGTTAAATAATCCCTGCCCCCAAATTTTTCCTGAGCCTATCGAGATTTTCCCTTGAATCTGCTGAAACCCGGTGTTAAGCGGGTCTGCTTCAGGATTTATTTGGTTGATGATTCGCTGCTTTTGATAGTCGGCAAAAATGTAATTCCACAAAATCGGGATCGAGAGAATGATTGCAACGAAGCCGGCCAAAAAATATCGCAACTGAACCCCGGCCGCAAAGGCCATTGACAAAAACATGCAGAAGAAGATTATCGCAGCGCCATCGTCGCCCTGCAGGTGCGTTAGGGCGATTGGGACCAGAGCATGAGCACCCAAAAGGGACACGTTTAGGAGCGACTTTAGCTCGTTTTTTTCTTTTAAGACAGACAGATGTTTAGAGAAGGTAATTATAAAGCCGATTTTCGCAAGTTCTGAAGGCTGAAATGAGACTCCACCGGGTAGCTTGATCCATGCCCGTGCATCTATTCCCGAATTTCCTGTCACTGCCGTGCCAAAAATCAAGGTGAAAATTATCAATAAGATGCAAACACCAGCCACGATGGGATAGTGCTTTGCGATTATCCTGTAGTCGGACTTTGTTATTATAAACGCAGCGAGATACCCCAGAATGATCGCGATCAGCTGAGTTTTAAAGTAGCTAAAGCTAGACGTTCTCGAAACACTAAGCAAAAAAATTAGTGAAAGAGCCGATATAGAAAACGAAATCGCCCAAAAAATTTTATCTGTGCGGGTAAAATAGTTCTTGGTTTTGTCTAAAAATTTCTGCATGAACCCACCTCTTTCACTAATTATATTATGATTGGGGCGCAAGTTCAAGCGGAAACTTCGGCGATTTGCTTTCAAAATGTTTGCAAGTGTGGTATAATTTTTTTCAAATTTAATGAAGGACGGAAAACCAAATGCTAACAGACATCGAAATAGCGCAAAAGGCCAACATACGGCCGATTGAGGAGATCGCAAAAAAATTGGGAATAAACGACGATGAACTTGAATTTTATGGAAAATACAAGGCTAAGCTTAACGATGCTCTTTTTGAAAGATTAAAAAATAAAAAAGACGGCAAATTAATTTTGGTCACAGCCATAAACCCTACTCCGGCGGGGGAAGGCAAAACCACAACCACTATAGGTCTTGGTCAGGCTATGGCAAAAATCGGGAAAAACGCTATCATTGCCCTTCGAGAGCCTTCTCTTGGCCCTGTTTTTGGCGTAAAAGGCGGAGCGGCCGGCGGTGGATACTCTCAAGTTTTGCCCATGGAGGACATAAACCTCCATTTTACCGGGGACATGCAAGCCATAACCAACGCAAACAACCTACTCTGCGCGCTTTTGGACAATCACTTGCAGCAGGGCAGCCGATTGAATATAGATCCGAGAAGAATTTTGATAAGACGATGCCTAGACATGAATGATCGAGCTTTAAGAAACATCGTGGTGGGACTCGGCGGCAAAGCCAATGGCGTTCCGCGAGAGGACGGCTTTATTATAACGGTTGCAAGCGAGGTTATGGCGATTTTGTGCCTGGCAACTGACCTTGCTGACTTAAAAGAGCGACTGGGCCGGATTTTGATAGCTTATAGTTATGACGAAAAGCCGATCTATGCGAAAGACATAAACGCAAACGGCGCAATGACGGTGCTTTTAAAAGAAGCCTTTAAGCCAAACCTCATACAGACGCTAGAGGGAACGCCTGCGATCATGCATGGCGGGCCATTTGCCAACATCGCGCACGGATGCAACTCTGTTAAGGCGACCAAACTGGCCCTGAAGCTGGCGGATTATTGCATAACGGAGGCCGGGTTTGGATCGGACTTAGGCGCAGAAAAATTTTTCAATATAAAATGCAGATTTGCGAACTTGAAGCCTAGCGCGGTTGTAGTTGTGGCGACGGTGCGGGCTTTAAAGTACAATGGCGGCGTGGCAAAAGACGACTTAAAGGCAGAGAATTTGGACGCTTTGAAAAAGGGGATAGCCAATCTTGACGCGCATGTGCAGAACATGCAGAAGTTCACGGTTCCTGTCGTCGTGGCCATAAATAAATTCGCAACAGACAGCGATAAGGAACTCAATTACATAAAGCAATATTGCTCTGATTTAGGCGTGGATTTTGCACTTTCGGAAGTTTTTGAAAAAGGCGGCGCCGGCGGGGTAGAGCTAGCCGAGGCTGTTTGTGCTGCGGCCGAGAAGGCATCTGGCTTTAAAGTTTTGTACGATGGGAATTTGCCGATAAAAGAGAAGATAGAGATCGTCGCAAAGCAGATATACGGCGCGGACGGCGTGGTTTACACTGACGCTGCGAATAAATCAATAGAAGCTATCAAGGCTATAAACGCCGACAAGATGCCGATTTGCATCGCTAAGACGCAATATTCTTTTTCGGACAACCCTAAGCTTTTGGGGGCGCCTTCTGGGTTTAACATCACGGTTAAGGACGTGAAAGTCTCCAACGGAGCGGGCTTTATCGTTGTCTTTACCGGTGACATTATGACTATGCCCGGATTACCGAGGCTTCCGGCGGCAGAGAAGATTGATATTGGCGAAGATGGTACTGTATCTGGGCTTTTTTGATTTTTTAAAAAGTGGGGGGAGAAGGTTAACTTTGATTGAGATGATAAGCGAATCCCTTGAAAAGACGGAGAATGTCGGCAGGGCTATTGCTTCAAAATTATCTGGGACAGAAGTTATCGCGCTTTTTGGAGAACTTGGTGCTGGCAAAACCGCCCTTACTCGCGGGATTTGCCAAGGTCTTAACGTGAAAGACAACGTCTGTAGCCCCACCTTTGCGATTGTCAACGAATATCGCGGGAATCACAAGGTTTATCATTTTGACATGTACCGCGTGACGGACATTGACGACCTCAGCTCTACCGGGTATTTCGACTATATCAACACCGGGATTTTGATAATTGAGTGGAGCGAGAATATAAAAGAATTTCTGCCGGATGGCGCAATTATGGTGACGATAAAGTGCGGTAGAGCCGAGAACGAGCGCGTGCTTACTTTTGACGGACTTGAAGGGATAGATGTTTAGGTGAAAATTTTGGCTATTGATTCTTCGGCTGGAGCGGGTTCTGTCGCCATAGTGAAGGACAAAACTTTGCTGGGCGAGGCGTTTGTTAACGTGGGTTTGACTCACAGCCAGACGTTGATGCCGATGGTTGCTGACCTTTTGAAGAACACGGACATATCACTTGATGAGATCGATGCGTTTGCGGCGTCGGTTGGCCCGGGTTCTTTTACTGGCTTGCGGATCGGGCTTGCGTCTATAAAGGGCATGGCTTTTGCTAATGACGCCCCTTGCATTGCGGTTTCTACCTTGCGGTCTATGGCTTATAATTTTCTTTTTGAAGATGTGACGGTATGCGCCGCTATGGACGCGCACTGCAATCAGCTTTATAGCGCCACTTTTGACGTATGTACTGAGAAAATCACAAGACTTACGCCGGATAGGGCGATTTCTATGGACGAACTTTGTGAGGAAATTTCTAAATTGGAAAAAAGGGTTGTTCTTGTTGGAGACGGAGCAGTTTTGTGCTATAATAAAGTTATGTCGGATCCTGCTTTTAAGGGTAAAGAAATTTTCTTGGCGCCCGAGGGTAAGCGCTTTCAAAGGGCTAGTAGTGTCGCATTTGCTGCTTGTGACGATTATTTAAAAGACGGCAAAAATGCCCTGATTCGGGCTGAAGACTTGGTTCCTAAATATTTAAAGCTTTCTCAGGCTGAGCGAAATTTGGGCAAAAAAGCTTTTTAAAAGGTCGTGGATATTTTTATGAATCAGCAGATTTTTGTTATGAATCATCCGCTTGTTAAGCATAAAATCTCGCTTTTGCGCGATAAATCTACCGGCGTGAAGGAATTTCGCGAGATGATCGGCGAAATCACTATGCTTATGTGCTATGAGGCGACTAGAGACTTGCCTTTGAAAGAGGTCGAGATCGAGACGCCCGTGGCCATAGCTAAAACTCGAATTTTGTCGGGCCGAAAGATGGCTGTTATCCCGATTTTGAGGTCTGGAATCGGCATGGCGGACGGCGTTACAGCGCTTATTCCCGCTGCGAAAATTGGCCATATCGGTCTGTACCGTGACCCGGAGACCTTTAAGCCGGTTAAGTATTACAGTAAGCTTCCGCGGGACATTAACGACAGGGACGTGATCGTGCTTGATTTGATGGTTGCAACGGGCGAGACCGCGGTGGAGGCTGTTAACATTATAAAGCAGGAAAATCCCAAGAGCATCAAGTTTATGAGCATAATCGCCTCTAGAACCGGTGCCGAGACTTTAACCTGCGCCCACCCAGATGTTCCTCTATACTGCGCGGCTCTTGACGAAGAGGTTAATGAGCAGGGGTATATAATTCCTGGCATGGGCGACGCTGGCGATCGGCTTTTTGGCACGAGATAAATCTTCTGTTTTGGAAAAATCTTTATAAGGAGGCTTAATGAAATGACATCTGTTGCGATAGATGGCCCTGCAGGGGCGGGCAAAAGCACCATTGCTCGGGCGATTTCTAGAGAAATGTCGTTTGTCTATGTGGACACGGGCGCTTTGTACCGTGCTATTGGGCTTTATATGATAAAAAATCGTATAGATTGCGATGAATCTATTGTTTCGTCTTTGAACAAGGTAAAAGTTGACTTAAAATTTGTTGATAACGAGCAAAAAATATTTCTGTGCGAAGAAGAAGTATCTGGAGAAATTCGGACGCCCGAAGTTTCTATGATGGCATCGAGAGTTTCGGCGATTTTGGGGGTAAGGGAATTTTTGCTCGATCTGCAAAGAGATTTAGCGAAAAAAAATAATGTAATAATGGATGGCCGCGACATCGGTACGGTGATTCTGCCTGACGCGGATGTGAAAATTTTTTTGACTGCATCTTTAGAGAAAAGAGCCCAGCGGCGCTATAAAGAGATGCTGGAAAAAGGGCTTGACGTTACTTATGGCGGGATTTTAAGTGACATCAAAAAAAGGGATTATGATGATTCTCATAGAAAAGTTGCACCGCTTAAGCCCGCAGCAGACGCTGTTTTAGTGAACACTAGCGATTATACCCTCGAGGAATCGATAAAGTTGGTTTTAGACGTGATAAGAAAGAAATTGAATTGAGGACGCTTTTTGAATTATGAAAAAAAGTAAGTTGTATCGTTTTATAGTCGCGATTATCCGGCCTTTTGTGCGGGTTTTGTATGGGCTAAAAATTTATGGCATTGAAAATATTTTGCAAAGCGGCGGGTGCATTATTTGCCCAAACCATACTTCTAACGCCGACCCTGTCTTGCTCGCTATTACATTTCGCCGGCAAATTTATTTTATGGCAAAATCAGAACTATTCAAAAACCGGATTTTAGGTAAGCTTTTTAAGATGGTAGGAGCTTTTCCTGTAGAGCGCGGCAAAGGCGATACTTCGGCGATTGACACTGCAGAAAGTGTGTTAGGCAGTGGTGAACAATTGGGCCTTTTTATAGAGGGAACCCGCTCTAAGGCTGGAGATTTTTTGCGTCCTAAAACAGGTTGCGCGATGATTGCCTATAAGACGAAAGTCCCGATTATTCCGGTGTGCATCACGGGTGCAACCGAATTTGGAGTGAAAATTTTCAAAAAAAATGTGATAACAATAGGCGCTCCAATATATTCGGACGATTTGAACATTACCGAAGGCAGCGGTAAGGAGTTTCGCGAGGCCAGTCGATTAATCATGCAAAACATAAAGGATCTTGCACCCAATTTTAATGAATAAATTTTTGTACATAAAAAGAGGCTTCATTGCGAGTCTCTTTTTTTATTTGGAAATTTTTTCAATCAGCTTTTTTCTAATTTCGCATAATTTGCCATGAGCTTTTTTATCCCGATTTTGTCAAAGTTAATCTCCAAAAGCATATCGTTGCCCATGGGCTTAACCACCAGCACAGAGCCTTTTCCAAAGACTTTATGCATCACAATGTCGCCCGCCACAAAAGAGCTGACCTTATATTCGGGCTTTTCGATATGGTTAAACGTCCGCGCAGAGGCAGCCATCGTGCTTTTAACCGGCTGCCTTGAATTTAGCAGCTTAATATCGTTAAACGTCTTTTGAACAATGCGCTTATTCTCGGTCTTTTCAATTAGATCTTCCGGGATTTCGCAAGTGAATCTCGAGGGCTTATTCCTAGTAGTGCAGCCAAAAAGCAAACGAGTTTCTGCATTCACGATATAAAGATTCTGTTTAGCCCGGGTTATCGCCACGTAGGCAAGCCGACGTTCTTCCTCGAGCTCCTCTGGATTATAAATAGCCTGGTTGCCAGGGAAGATTCCTTCCTCAAAGCCCGGCAAAAATATAACGGGAAATTCCAGTCCTTTTGCCGAGTGAATAGTCATCAAAGTCACCGCGTTGGCGTTGTTGTCGTAATTATCAATGTCCGTCATCAAAGAGACCTCTTCCAAGAAGCCGCCCAAAGAGGCCGCATCGCCGTTTTCCTTTTCGTATTTTATAATGTTAGAAGACAGCTCGTTAACGTTCTCAATGCGGGCGTCAACGTCGTCCTTTTCCATTTTAATGCTGCCAATGTAGTCCGTGTCGTTGAGAATTTTTTGATACAAATAATGCAAGGAAAAGTCCGGATTATTCGAGATCTCAATAAAATTATCAATCAGCCTCGCAAACTTTTTAAGCTTTAAAGCCGCACGCAAAAGATCACCGTATTCATCGGCATGGCGGATAACATCGAGCATACTTTGGCCGGTCTGAACCGAGATTTCCGTAATTTTAGAGATAGTTTTGTCGCCAATAGAGCGCTTTGGCCGATTAATAATTCGACGCAGCCGTATTTCGTCATTCGGATTGTTAATAACGCTAAGATACGCGATCATGTCGCGGATTTCCTTGCGCTCATAAAACCTGTGGCCACCAATAATTCGGTAAGGAATCCCAGACTTTATAAAAGTGCGCTCAATATTGCTAGACTGCGCATTCATCCGGTACAAAATGGCAAAGTCAGCGTAGTCAGCGCCATCAGCAATCTTGTTCAAAATAGTCTCGGCGATATAATTGGCCTCGTCGCTCTCGTTAAAAGAAGTATGTACATAAATTTTTTCGCCGGCATCATTTTTCGTCCAAAGCTTTTTGCCCTTGCGCTCGCTGTTATTCTCGATCACCGCATTAGCCGCGTCCAAAATATTCTGAGTCGACCGGTAATTCTGCTCAAGTTTAATTATTTTCGTACCCCGATAAGTTTTTTCAAAATTCAAGATATTCTCGATAGTAGCGCCCCTAAACTTATAAATACTCTGGTCATCGTCGCCCACCACGCACAAGTTTTTTCGCTTTTCGCAAATTAATTTTATAAACTCATACTGCACCTTGTTGGTGTCCTGATATTCGTCCACCATGACGTAGCGGAACTTCTCCTGATAATGCGCCAAAATTTCCGGAAATTTCTTAAAAAGCAAAACCGTATTAAATAAAAGGTCGTCAAAATCCATCGCATCGGCGTCAAGCAAGCGCTTTTGATACATGCTATAGACTTTAGCAATTTGCGTTAACCGAAAGTCATTCCCGGCCTGACGCGTGTATTCCTTGTGGTCAATCATGTTATCTTTAGCGTGAGAAATCGCCGCCATAACCGACTTGTGCAGCAAAATTTTATCATCAATATTCAAAGCAGCCAGGCAATCCTTAATCAGCCGCTTAACATCGTCAGTGTCATAAACCGTAAAGTGAGAAGAGTAGCCCAGATTCTCCGCATGCCGGCGCAAAATTTTAGCGCAAGTAGAGTGAAAAGTCGCCCCCAAAACGTCATTGCCAACCTCGCCCAACATATTAACAAGGCGTTCTTTCAGTTCGTTTGCAGCCTTATTGGTAAAAGTGATGGCCAAAATCTGCCACGGTTTAGCCGAGTCAACACTCAAGCCAGCGGGAAAGGGGAGATCAGCGCTATCGCTTTCAAGGTACGATCTTAAACTATCAATATAATTCTCGTCAACAAAACTCGGAACAACCTCGTCATTATAGGTGTTGCCATATTTTATGATGTTTGCGATTCGATTAACCAAAACCGTAGTCTTGCCGCTGCCGGCGCCGGCCAAAACCAGCAGAGGGCCATTTATCGTAAAAATCGCTTGCTTTTGCTTGTCGTTCATGTGTGCAAAATCTTTTTCTATTATCTTTTTTCTTAATTCCAAAAATTCATTCAACTTTTTCATTTTATCAGCCTTTATTTTTAATTTTAAGAGCATTTGTTTTTTAGCAGTGCTCTATGTAGATCTCCTTTTCAACGCCTAATCTGCAGTTACAGGAACTTTTGCAACAGGAGAAATTTATTCAATTTTCTTGGCAAATGTTTTTTCTACATTTGAATTTTTAATGTTATATAAAATTTCATCAAGTTTTTTTGCCGATTCAGCTTCATGAATTTTAAAACTAACAGAAATAATCATAAAATTAGCCAGCAAAACAATCAAAATCAAGATAACAAATATCCAATTTCTATCTTTGTTTTTTGTGCGTTTTTCTTTTACGTTTATGTTGTTCATAAAGCAGCCCTCTTTACGTGGATTTTGAGTTTTTTGCAATATTTATTATACAATATGTGAAAAATTTTTTCAACGCGGCACTTGGTTGATAATCAAGGCGTTTTGTGATATACTTAATAGGTTATGACCGCAAAATTAACATCAAAAAATCACAAAGAATCGGGTTTTGCGATAGTATAAATAAAGTATTTTTTGGCGCATACTTAGAAAACATCGGATGTTTGCGTACTTATAAAATGTTTATTAGGGGGAGTTAACGCATGTGCGGGATAATTGGCTACATCGGCTACGGCAACGCTACGCCGCTGCTTATTGAGGGTCTTAAAAAGCTGGAATATCGAGGTTACGATTCTGCCGGGGTCGCTGTCCACAACGGAAGCAACTTGGAAGTCGTAAAAGCTAAGGGAAAGCTTTGTGCTCTTGACGAAAAATTGCAACAAATTCCGCAGTTAGTGGGAAATTTAGGAATAGCGCATACTAGATGGGCTACGCACGGCGAACCTTCTGAGCAAAATTCGCACCCTATTTTAAGTGTGTCCGGAAAGTTCGCGGTTGTTCATAACGGAATCATCGAGAACTATATCGCAATAAAGGATGAGCTTTTGAAAAAAGGCATAAAATTTTCATCCGACACGGACACCGAAGTCGTGGCTCAATTGCTCGATATTTATTATGATGGCGACGTTCTGAGCGCTGTGATTAAGGTGATAAATAAAATTGAGGGCTCGTACGCGTTGGGGATAATTTGTGCACAGCGCCCGGACGAATTGATCGCAGTAAAAAAGGCTAGTCCGATTATTGTGGGCGTTGGTGAGGGCGAGAATTTTATTGCTTCAGACGCGACGGCCATAGTATCCCGAACGAAGGATATCATCCGGCTGGAGAATGAGGAAATAGCTATAATTAAGGCAGATAGTGTTAAGATTTATGATAAGGCGAAAAATGAGGTTTCAAAAGAGATTGTCCATATCGACTGGGATGTTGCCGCCGCGCAGAAGGCGGGATACGAGCATTTTATGCTCAAGGAGATAATGGAGCAGCCAACGGCTATTATGAATACGATTAAGGCGCGGATTAAGGATGGGAAAATTGACTTTGAGCAAGACGGCGTCAGCTTTTCTTTGGCCAATTTAAAAAATATAGATAAAATCTGCATTTTGGCGTGCGGCTCAGCCTACCACGTGGGGTGCGTCGCTAAATATATTTTTGAGAAGATTCTTCGCAAGCCTGTTGAAGTCGCGGTTGCTTCGGAGTTTAGGTACATGGATCCTATTGTTGACGGAAACACTTTGGTCGTTGCGATTAGCCAGTCTGGCGAAACGGCCGACACTTTGGCTGCCATGAAAGAGGCAAAAGCGCTTGGCGCTAGGGTTTTGTCTATTGTGAATGTCGTCGGCAGCTCCATTGCAACTTGCTCGGACAACGTGCTGTATACTTGGGCGGGGCCCGAAATCGCCGTCGCAACCACAAAAGCCTACAGTACGCAGCTGTGCGTCGTATATATGCTGGCGATTTACATGGCAGAAAAGCTTTCCATAATAGATTCCGCGCAGTACGCCGCGTATGTAGAAGATTTGCTCAACCTTCCTTCAAAGGTAAATGAAGCCTTGACGGCCCAAGAGTCGATCAAGTCTTTGGCGAAAAATTTTTGTGACTGCAAGAACGTATTTTTCATCGGCAGAAACACCGATTATTCCGTTTCTCTTGAGGGCTCTTTGAAGCTGAAGGAGATTTCATACATTCATTCTGAGGCCTACTCTGCTGGGGAGCTCAAGCACGGCACGATTTCTTTAATTGAAGAGGGCACGCTGGTTGTGGCTTTGGCGACCAATGATGCGCTGTTTGAGAAAATGATCAGCAATATAAAAGAGGTCAAGGCCCGCGGCGCGACGGTTTTGACTTTGACTACGGAAATGCATAGGGCAGAGGCGGAGTCTGTTTCGGACTACTGCATATGCATTCCCAAGACTTCGGACATGATGATGCCTTCGTTGGCCGTTGTTCCGCTGCAGCTTTTTGCTTATTATATTGCCTATTTAAAGGGCTGCGACATCGACAAACCGCGAAACCTCGCTAAGTCTGTTACCGTCGAATAAGCCCTTGCTAAAAATTTCCAAAAATTTTTAATGCAAATTTGAATATTAACCGCGGTATTTGGCCAAGATATAAACATCGGCAAATCTAAATTAGCCAAGATTTGTTAATTTGTGTTTATTGGAGGCGATCATCTATGAGCGACAAGGACGCGAACCCCTGTATAAAATGCTCGGTTGTCCAGTGTAAGCATCATTGCGGAACGGTGGACTACTGCGCGCTGGACGAGATACAAGTGGGCACTCACGAAGAAAACCCAACCGTGGTGCAATGCACCGACTGCGAATCCTTTGAGGTGAAAGGTTAAAATTTTCACTGGATTCTTTAAAATTTATTTTTCTTGTGCGGAAATAAAAATGCAAAAAGTTGTGTTTTTGTTTCCTTTTTTTTTCGATTATGGTATAATAACTTTATCTGTTGATGCTCGCCACTGCGCGCTCGTTTACATTTTATGGCAGTTTAAATTTGGGTTAGGAGGCACTACATAATAATGGAAAAAAGCAAATCTTTATTTATGCAAGGCTTAAAAGAGGGTTTTCCCATTGGAATGGGATATTTGCCGCTTGCCTTTTCTTTGGGCGTTAATGCGGCTACGGACGGTTTTCAGTTTTTCACGTCTATCGCTATGTCTTTGTTTAGCTTTACCGGGGTTGGCCAGATGGATGCAATGGCTTTGATGCTTGAGAACGCGACTTATTTTAGCATTTTTATTGCGCTCATGGTCATTAACCTTAGGAATATCGTGCTTTCGCTGTCTTTGACTCAAAGATTAGAGGAGAACGTGAGTTTGTGGAAGCGCTTGATAATTGCAATGGGGAACACTGATGAAATTTTTGCTCTTACGATCCGAAGAGAGGGAAAAATTCCGGCAGACTACTTTATCGGTGTTATGACGTTTCCGTACTTGGCTTGGTCCGTCGGCGCCATAGTCGGCAATTTGGCAACTACTCTTGTGCCAAGGGACATTTGCATCGTTATGAGCATGGCGCTATATGCTATGCTGGTGGCTGCGGTTGTTCCGGCAGTTAAGAAGTCCCGCCCAATCTTATTTGTTGCGCTTTTGTCCGGAGTATTGAGCTTTATTATGCAAGGGGTCAAGCCCATAAGCGACGTATTGATCAGCCTAATGGGCAAATCGGCTTCGTCTTGGATTTTGGTTGCGGGCTCAGTCTTTACTGCAGCGGTCGCTGCGTGCATTTGGCCAGTTAAAGATAGCGAGGAGGAAAATTAAAAATGAACAACACTTATGCGATCATCGGCGTAATTATTTTGTTTGTTACGACTTATTTTACCAGGATGTTACCGCTAGTTTTTTGCAAAAAGCCTATCCAAAACACGTTTTTAAAATCTTTGTTAGCATATTTGCCATACGCTGTTTTAACTTCCATGTTAATTCCAGAAATCTTTAATGGCCCATACGGCTTAATCCCCGGCATTTTAGGGTTTATCGTTGCGGTGGCGCTATCTTACCTCAACCGCAGCCTGATTATTGTTTTGGCCGTCTCAACCGTGGTTACGTATATCGCTATGATATTTAACCCTCAAATAATGGCTATGATTGGGGTATAGTGAGCTATAAATAAAGTAAAAATTCCGCCGAAGATAAATCAGCGGAATTTTTTTTCGTAAATAATTAATTATTGCTTTATTTTTGACAAGGGGTTGGACGAAATTGCCTTTTGAATTTGCTTATTTGAAAGGTGAGTGTATATCTCGGTAGTACCAAGATTTGTGTGGCCAAGAATATCCTTTAGCACGCGGATATCGACTTCGCCGTATTGATACATCAACGTTGCCGCAGTATGACGCAATTTGTGAACAGAGTAGCCCTGATTATCAAGACCAATATTTTTGAGACATTTTTTCACTATAAACTGCACCGTCTTGGGGCTAATCCTCTTATTGTTCCTGCTTATAAACAGCGCGTTTCTGTCCTTTAAATTGCTTTTTGGCCGCACTTTCATGTAATTTTCTAACGCCAAAAGGCAAGCCTTGTTCAAATATACAATGCGTTCTTTGTTGCCCTTACCCGTTAATTTTAGCGTATTGTCGCTTCGGATATCATTTAAATTGATCCCAACAAGCTCCGACAGTCTCATTCCACAGTTTAAAAATAAAGTCAAAATGCAATAATCCCGCTCTTTATATGGGCCTTTAACGCAGTTTAAGAGCGATATACTTTGCTCTAACGTTAAAAACTTTGGTAAAGAAGCCTTTCTTTTAGGCATGTCAAGATCTTTAGTAGGGTCATTTTTCAGCAAGCCTACCTTATTGACAAGGTAATTAAAAAATGACTTTAAGCTAGAGATTTTCCTGGCTCTAGTGGCGGCATTATTTTTGCGCTCCACTAGCAAATAATTAAGATACTCGTATATGTCTGTGAGCGTTATCGTTTCAATCAATTCGATATTTACATCCTTTATAGGAATCTCCTCAAACGCAGCAGACTCCGAAACTAACTTTTTTGAGTATTTGATGTATCTGAAAAAAGTGCGCAAATCAGTGTAATATTCATTCACGGTTTTTGGGGACTTGCCTTTAACTGTTTGCATATAGCCTAAAAAATCTAGCAAAACCGGAGGTGCCTCATATATTATAGTTGTTCTCACGCGTTTCAAAATTCCTTTCAAAGCATTTCGAAAAACAATTATACAAAACAATTATTTTGTATAATTAAAGCTGTTTCAACTCTAACACTTTGCTTTTATTTCAATATATCAGCACATCGACTGCAAATGTTTTCTCCACTAGCGTTTTCTCCAACAGTAGTGCTAAAAGTCCAGCAGCGCTCACATTTTTTACCCTCAGCGCGAGTAATCGTAACCGACAGCCCTGGCATATTTTCTGCAACATATTTTCCCTTGCCAGTGTTCTCAAGCTTAACCTGAGAAACAATAAAAATTTCTTTCAATTTATCTCCCATTGATTCAACAAAATCGTAAAGTTCCCCGTCGCAGTGTAAAACTACGCATGCCTCTAAAGAAGATCCAATTGTTTTGGCCGCTCTTGTCATTTCTAGCGCTTTTTGGACGGCTTCCCTTAGCTGTTCAATTTTATCCCAAGTTGCAACAAAATCTTCACTAACGTTTATATCGAGCTTTTTCGGCATAGGATTAAACAAAACCGAGCCGACATCGCAGCCTTTTGCATGAGGCATGTGCTCCCAAATTTCTTCCGCTGTAAATGCAAGAATCGGTGCCAACAATCGAGTAATCACAGTCAAAATATGATAAATAGTAGTCTGAGCAGCCCTTCGCAATAAGCTGTCCGCAGCCTCGACATAAAGGCGATCCTTCAGAACATCAAAATAAAAGTTAGACATATCCACCACGCAGAACTTCCGCACGCTATGGTAAATCTGATGAAACTCAAAATTTTCATAAGCGTCCTTAGCCTTGCTGACAAGCTTGTTGAGTTTGTCAAGTGCCCATTTATCCATCGGCATCAGCTCGTCTAAGTCGACCATATCCGCGTTCGGATCGAAATCATAAAGGTTCCCCAAAATATATCTAGCGGTATTCCTGATCTTTCGATAAGCCTCCGAAAGCTGCTTCAAAATTTCAGGCGAAATCCGCACATCCGCATGATAGTCAGAAGAAGCAACCCAAAGCCTCAAAATATCCGCGCCATATTGGTTAACAATCTGCTGCGGCTCAATTCCATTGCCCAAAGACTTAGACTGCTTTTTGCCCTCGCCATCAACAACCCAGCCGTGTGAGATAGCCATTTTATAAGGCGCCGCGCCCGTGGTGGCAACAGAGGTCAAAAGCGAAGACTGAAACCAGCCGCGGTATTGGTCAGCTCCTTCAAAATATAAATCCGCCGGCCAAGCAAGGTCATCCCTCAACGCGCAAACTGCCGCATGTGAGACACCAGAGTCAAACCAAACGTCCATAATATCGGTCTCTTTCCTAAAATCGCAGTTGCCACATTTTGGACATCTCACACCCTTAGGTAAAAGCTCCTTGGCAGACCTCTCAAACCAAGCATCTGAGCCTTCCGCGCTAAAAATCGCTGCCACATTCAGCATAACGTCTTTATCAATCAAAGGCTCACCGCATTCCTTGCAAAAGAAGATCGGCAAAGGCACACCCCATTTTCTCTGCCGAGAAATGCACCAGTCCTTGCGGTCTTTAACCATAGAGGTAATCCGATCCTGGCCCCAAGCCGGAAGCCACTTAACGCTGCGAATCGCGGCAACAGCTTTGTCCTTAAAATCCTCAACCGAGCAAAACCACTGTTCAGTCGCCCTAAAAATAATCGGATGCTTGCAGCGCCAGCAGTGTGGATATTGGTGGTCAATTTTTTCCGTCGCAAAAAGCGCACCCGTACTTTCAAGGTGTTTAGCAATAGCTGCACCAGCTTTTTCGGTCGAAAACCCTGCAAATTGCCCGGCCTCTGCCGTCAATACGCCATTCTCATCAACCGGAACAATAACGTCAATCTGCTTGTAATTCTGGCAAACGTCAAAATCTTCGACTCCGTGCCCCGGCGCCGTGTGGACGCACCCCGTGCCAGACTCCAAAGTCACATGATCCCCCACAATGACTAAAGATTCCCGGTCTAAAAACGGATGTTCCGCCGTCATAGACTCAAGTTCAGCGCCAGTCAATGAACCAACCACTTGATAATCGCCGATGCCCGCCTTGCCCATCGCAGACTCGCAAAGCTTCTCTGCAATAATGTAGAACTCATCGCCAGCCTTCACCACATTATATTTGAAGTCCGGGCCAACGCAAATAGCCACGTTCCCCGGCAAAGTCCAGGTTGTGGTCGTCCAAATGACAAAATAAGTTTTGCTCAAGTCAACACCCAGCACTGTAAGCTTTCCATTGTCGTTTTTGACCCTAAACTTCACATAAACCGAGTAACAAACGTCATTTGCGTACTCGATTTCGGCCTCAGCAAGCGCCGTTTTGCAATCCGAGCACCAGTAAACCGGCTTCAACCCACGATAGATATGCCCATCGCAAGCCATCTTGGCAAAAACCTCAATCTGCTTGGCCTCGTACTCCTTCTGCAAAGTAATGTACGGATTGTCCCAGTCCGCCAAGATGCCAAGCCGCTTAAACTGTCCCCTCTGATCATCGATATAATCCAAAACAAAGTCACGGCACAGCTTGCGAAGTTTCATATCCGAAATTTCAGCAGAATTGCTAACACCGGCCTTTTTGCGAGCCTTAAGTTCAGTCGGCAGCCCGTGAGTGTCCCATCCCGGCACAAAAGGCGCCTTAAAGCCCGACATGTTCTTATATTTAACGATAAAATCTTTCAAAATATGATTCAAAGCGTGGCCAATATGTATGCTTCCGTTGGCGTAAGGAGGGCCGTCATGCATGATATAAAGAGGTTTTCCCTCATTTTTTTGCATCAATTTATCGTATAAAGCGTCATTCTCCCACTTTTCCAAAAATCCAGGTTCGCGCTGCGGCAGCCCCGCGCGCATCAGGAACTCCGTTTTAGGAAGATTCAGCGTAGCATTGTAATCCTCAGGCATCTATAACAACTCTCCTCAAAATTTCTCACACACATTCAACTTTGACCAATTCTCGCTCACTTAACAGGCTCACTAATGTTGTAATCTTCGCCAAATTTTAAATCTGCAAATTTGCTCGAGCCCGACACATCAGCATTCGGATCCTCCACCATTGCTTCAGCTGTCGGCGCAGGCGGTTCAACAACATTTTCGTTATCTATTGCGGTCTCGTTACTCTCAGCTGGCTTATTAGCGGCACTAGCGTTATTTCTAGAGTTAAAATCGGCAGGCAGGCGGTCTTCTGCATTAAAGGAGTTCACCAACTTCAAGTGCTCCTTATACAAAGACAAAATATTAGAACGAAAGTCCTTAACGGCCTTCTTCATGCTGGCCAAAATCTCTTTCTGCCGCAACACATCGCCATTTATGCTGTTCAATATCTGGTCCGCCCGAAGTCTAGCGTCAGCAATAATAGCGTCAGCTTCCTTCTTAGCGTCTGCAATAGCCGCCGTAGACAGCTTCTGAGCACTCACCAAAGCAGTTTTAACGCTATCTTCATCCTCGCGGTATTGCCCAACCCTATCAGCCAGAATTTTAATTTTCTCGGTCAGGTCCAAAACTTCCTTCTGAAGCTTTTCGTAAGAGACCTGAACCTCATCCAAAAAATTATCAACATCCTCGGCCTTGTAGCCGCCAAAGCCCGACTTACCAAATTTAACATCCTTAATATCATTAACAGTCAACATAAAAAATCCTCCAACGCTGTGCAAAGTTCATTAATTCATTAAAAATAAACGCCGCTATTCTCGAGTTCGTCCAAAAGGTCGTTCCCACTAAAGCCAACGTTATAAGGCGTAATGATATAAGTGCTAGTGGCAACCTTCTTAATTTGGCCGCCGTTAGCATAAGCAACACCGCTCAAAAAGTCAAGAATCCGGCGAGCTTCGTCCCTGTCAGTGTTTTCAAGATTCAAAACAACAGTATGCATTTTAATAAGTTCGTCCGCTATAGCGCGAGTATCCTCGCCAAAACGCTCCGGTTTAAACAAAACTACCTGAAGTTGAGCTGTAGCATGGATATTTACGACCTTATTGTTTTGAGCACTGGCGCGTGTCGATGAGCTTCTTGGTTCGTTCTTTTTATTAGTCCAACTTTCAAAACTGTCTTGTTCATAATCATACTCAAATTCGTCTTCTGGCGGGGTTAACATTTCCTTAAATTTTTGTACTAATCCTGGCATAATTTTAGCCTCCCAAAATTTTTTATAATTAAATTCCAATTTATAAAAAATCAGAATTCAAAAGGCAAAAAGGTTCACATAAAATAAAGGCGCAAACCCAATTAATAATATTATGAACAATTTTTTCTTTGATGTCAACAAATAAACGTTGCATTTTATGAAAACGTCCAAAATTTTTTTGGTAATTTTATAGTAACGAAAAAGAAAAACTTAAACAAATTTACCATCATAAAGGTCGCGGCCCTTCACAACAACCTCATCGTACTCTTTAATAGTATTTTCGGAAAAAAGTTTAGATTTATCCGCGTCCAAACTGCAAATAACAAAATCGTCGCCAGAAAAAATAATGTCAATCTCTCTAAACGCAAGCTGCTTGCCGCGCCGCACATAAACGCCCTTAACCGCCTTTTGAACAACCTTTTCTTGCCCCGTCGCTTCGTCAGTAATAGTCCGGCTCAAAGTTTTCTCGTGCACAGCGCTCTTGCTAACCGAGAGCCCCCGATACTCCGAAATATTAATCTTAATGGGCTCATTGCGAATAGACAAAGTGTTCTTGTCAATATAATCGCACTGAAAAACAACCGCCGATTCAGAATTTTCGCCCGATTGATTAATAGCAACAACCTTCGCCCTTATTTTTTCTGCGCTAGCAAGCGGCATAACCAGCTCTACGTATTGATCCAAGCTAAGTTGTAAAGCATCCGTCCGTTTTAAAGCACAAACAACAAACCAGTTCGGGTTAACCACCAATTTAGCAGCATTCTGAGTCCGACTATACGCGCGCGCAGAGCTCTCATTTAGCAAGGCTTTAACCTGCTCTGCGGTTATATTTTTTACGCTGTCGTAATTAAAAGCATTCTCAAAGCCGTCCACAGTCCCCATAAAATAGCCCGAATGCTGCGCCAAAATCTTCTTAATAGCACTACTATTTTCCTGCAAGCTCAGTTTATTTAGCTCACTCTTCAAACCAGAAATTTTTTCATCCAAACTCAAGTCCTGCCCGCTGGCAATCTGGCGCTCATTTAGCAAATAAAAAATATTATCGCGATGTTTGGGCAATGCATTAAACTCACAATTATTCACATTTTTAATAAGGCTGTTAAACTCCAAATAAGACTGCTGGTCGATCGAAGCGGGGTTTGAGGAGAGCGCAAAACCAAAATTTTTGAGGCTTTCAAGTCTTGCAATTTCCTTTTCAATCTCTTCAGCCTTTTTATGTAAAATTTCTTGGCTTTCAGAACTATAAACCCGCGAAATAACGCCATCCTTCTCAATTTTATCCGCATCGCTCAAGCAAAAGCTTATAAAGCCAGACAAATCGTCCGGAATAACCCGCTCGTCTCGAATAATATAGCCGTCGGCGTCAATAGAGTCATAAACCCGCGCAATGTGCGCAACCTCGGTCTTCACGCTCGGAAAAAGCACGGCAAACACATGGTACGACCCATAAATAAGAATCATCCCAACAAAAAAAGTCCATACAATTTTTCTAGCAACTTTCCTCATAATTTCGCTCCAAAAGTCCTTTTAAATTAAACTTTTCGCCCAACATTTATAGTATTATATCACAAAATTAGCGCTTTTTAAAATTTTATGATTCCCGCGCAAACCCTCAGCAGTTCTTCAAAGTCAAAGTAATCATCAATAAAAACCCAGTTTACTCGGGCATCTTTCCTAAACCAAGTGATCTGCCGCTTGGCGTACCTTCGTGTTTGCTGTTTTAAATTTTCAACCGCCGCGCCCAAATCGCATTGGCCATTTATGTAAGACGCAAACTCCTTGTAGCAAATAGCATTCATCGCGGTTTTGCTGCAGTCAGACGCCAAAACCCGCTGCGCTTCGTCAATTAATCCAGCATCGAGCATTTTGTCTACCCGCTTGTTTATCTGGTCATACAAAAGTTCTCTGTTGCGGTAGGATAAGCCCAAAATCACCGAATTATAAATCGGCTCCTCATTTTTAGAGCGCTCAATGTGCTCCGTCATGGTAATGCCGGTTGCTTTGTAAATTTCAATCGCACGAATAATCCTGAGAGTATCGTTAGGATGCAGCCTTTTAGCCATTTTTTCATCAAAAGAAGCCAGCTCTGCCAGCAAAGAGTCCGCCCCTTCGTTCTCTAATTTTTTTATTAATATTTTACGTAATTCTAGGTCTGGTTTCTGCTCAGCAAAGTTAATATTATTCAGCAATGAGCTCACGTAAAGTCCGGTTCCGCCAACAATAAATGGCAATTTGCCTCGATTTGTTATTTCAAATATACATTCCTTCGCCATTTTCACGTAATCCGCTACGCTAAATTCCTTGTCAATCTCCAAAAAATCAATCAAATGATGCGGTACTTCGCCCATTTCGGCAGCGGTGGGCTTCGCCGTGCCGATGTCCATACCCTTGTAAACCTGCATAGAGTCCGCAGAGACAATCTCCCCATCAAGCAACTTGGCAAGTTCAATCGCTATTTTCGTCTTGCAGCAAGCCGTGGGGCCCACAATGGCCACAACATTTATTTTTTCTTTTTTATAATTATGCGCATAATCAGCACTATTCGTAATTTCACTCACACCCGACCAAATCTTTTCTCGATCTCTCGCCGCTTAACAGTAACAGCAATCGGCCTGCCATGCGGGCAAAATCTGGGATCCTCTTTGATTATTCGCTTAACCAAAGCCTGCATCTCTTGCGGTTTTGCCATTTTGCCGGCCTTAATCGCCGCCCGGCACGCGATGTTTTCGTACAGCCACTCAACGTAGTCGCTGCGAACATCTTTCCTGTGCTCCAAAATATAATTCGCCATCTGCGTGACAATGTCGCTAATGTCAACGTTATCAAGATAGCTCGGCGCCGCCCGAACGATAATCGCACCGTTTCCAAAATCGTCAAGCTCGAAGCCAGCGTTAACGAACAAGCTAATATTATCAAGAATGGCGGCGTACTCGTCTTTGCTCAAAGATACAACAACAGGCTCCAAGAATAACTGCGACAGCGGCGCGTCTTTTTCGGATTTAAGCTCCTCAAAAATCATTCTCTCATGCGCCGCGTGTTTGTCGATAAGCACCACCTCATCGGCATTTTTCTCCACAATAATGTATGTGCTAAAGATCTCGCCCACAATTTTAATGTCAAAATTATCAGGAACCAAGGCAATCTGCTCAACCTTTGCGTTGTCAATAGGAAAAATCTTGTCAAGCGCGCCCTCATCAATAAAAGACGAAAGAGAAATGCCTTCGGCCGTCCCAATATTCGCATTCGCGCTATTTTTAGCCTTCGAGGCGCCCTCTTTAATGTCCAAAATATTGCAAGCCGTTTCGCCCTTTAAATCTGGTTTTTTAAGGTAAATATTCTCGGACTTCTTTGGCACATAAACCTCTGGAGAATCGGCGTCACCCTCGTCCTCACTGCCATTAACATCGCCCAAGCTGGATTTGTCCAAAACCGGCGCTTTAAAATCGGCCGCCTTATCCACTTTAGCCGAAAAATCAATCATCTTGAATAGACTGTTCACACCGTTAATCATCTTGCTTTTGTCGCTATTCTTGACGATTTGAATCTCTTGTGCAGGAGCCTTGTCACCGCGCAAAAGCGCAGGGCTGCCGTTGTTAACTAGCGCTGTTTTCACGCCGTGATATATAGCGTCAAAAATCGGGCGCTCGTCGATAAACCGGATCTCCACCTTAGAAGGATGCACGTTAACGTCGATGCTATCGAAGGGCAGGTCGATATACATAACGCAAGCCGGGAACTTTTGAACCATAATCGAGCCCTTAAAAGCCTCCTCCAGCGCCACCATCGCAGTCTTGCTCTTAACATAGCGGCCATTTATAAAAAAATGCTGCATGTTCCTAGAGGCCCGCGGCGAAGTCGGCTTGCTAATAAACCCGCTCACCTTTATGCCGCCAAGCGTATAGTCCATCGGCATCAGAGAAGCGAAAAATTCCTTGCCATAAACAGCGTAAATGGCAGAGTCGACCTTGCCGTCGCCCGGCGTGTTGAGCTGCAGCTTGCCCTCTTTTATAAACTTAAAGTCAATTTCAGGGTGCGAGAGTGCGATCCTATCCAAAATTTTCTCGATCGCCAAGCCCTCGGAACTATCCTTTTTCAAAAACTTCATTCTAGCGGGGGTATTATAAAACAAATCCCGCACAATTATCGTCGTACCGGCAGAGCAGCCACATTCTTCAAACAAAGCCTCCTCTCCGCCTTCAATTTTGTAGTGCATGCCGATGCCTTGTCCCTTCGGCCGAGTCATAACCTCAACTCGCGAGACCGCACAGACAGAAAAAAGTGCCTCCCCACGAAACCCCAAAGTAGCAATATTGTTAAGGTCATCCTCAACCTTGATTTTGCTCGTTGCGTTTCGCAAAAACGCACTTCTTATGTCATCTTTTTCGATTCCGCAGCCATCATCGCTGATTCGCATATACGAAACGCCGCCGTTTTTGATCTCTATAGTAACACTCGTTGCCCCAGCGTCAATCGAATTCTCCACAAGCTCCTTTATTACTGAGCTCGGTCGCTCCACAACCTCGCCCGCCGCGATCAGTTCGGCAATGTGTTTATCCAAAACATTTATCTTTCCCATGATTATTTTCCTCTACAAAAACAGTAAGTCAGCCATCCTTAAGCAAATTAACAAGCTCAAACAGCTGCGCCATGGCCTCCAGCGGCGTAAGCGTGTTGACGTCCAAATTAGAAAGCTTTTTAATAACTTCTTTTTCGCCAGATTTAGCGGCACTCTCATTAATTTTTTCTTGCTCAAATAAGCTATCTTCCGCGCCGCTGCTACCTTCGCTGGCAATCTTTATATTGGTTGCAATATTTCCGTCCTCAATTTCTTTCAAAATCACCTTGGCTCTATCGATGATCCAGCCCGGTACACCGGCCAACTTCGCCACCTCTATGCCAAAACTATCGTCCGTGCCGCCGCGCACAATCCTCCTCAAAAACGTAATGTCGTCCCCGCGCTTCTTGACGGCTATATTATAATTCTTAACGCCCGGCAGCAAATTCTCAAGCTCAATCAGTTCGTGGTAATGCGTCGCAAAAAGAGTCTTCGCGCCTAGTTTGCTGCGATCAGCAATAAACTCAATTACAGCGCGCGCAATGCTCATACCATCAAACGTAGAAGTCCCCCTGCCGATTTCGTCAAGAATAATCAGGCTGCTTGCGTTCGCAGAGTTCATAATCTGCGCAACTTCCATCATTTCAATCATAAACGTCGACTGCCCGCTCGCCAAATCGTCCGAAGCGCCAACGCGAGTAAAAATGCTCTCAACCACGCCAATTTCAGCATAAGATGCCGGCACAAAGCAGCCAATCTGCGCCATCAGAGCGATAATGGCCACCTGCCGCATATATGTGGATTTGCCCGCCATGTTGGGGCCTGTAATCACCGAAATCATGTTTTCGCCCGTATCCAAAGTAACGTCGTTTGGCACAAACAAAGAGTCCTTCATCAAAGCCTCAACCACCGGGTGGCGAGAATCTTTCAAAATAATTTTGTCGCTATTGTTAACAATCGGCTTAACAAAGCGGTTTTCGTACGAAGTTATCGCAAAAGACAGCAAAACATCCAGCAAAGCAATGGCTTTCGCCGTCTTTTGAACTCGATTTAAATTGCCCGCAACCTGCTCGCGGATCTTGCAAAACAGCTCATATTCCAGCTGAATAGCCCGATCCTTAGCGCCAAGCACACGCCCCTCAAGCTCCTTTAGCTCCGTTGTGATGTACCTCTCGCAGTTAGAGAGAGTCTGTTTACGTATGTATTCGCTCGGAACTTTATCTTTAAAAGAGTTCGAAACCTCAATAAAATAGCCAAAAACACGATTATACCCAATCTTAAGCTTCGGTATGCCGGTCTTTGTCTTTTCCTTAGTCTCCAGTTCCGCCATTATATCTTTGCCGCTTGACATATCACCGCGCAAAAGATCAATCTCGCCGTTGTATCCATGCTTTATGATGCCACCCTCTTTTACCGAGATCGGCGGCTCCTCCACAATAGCAGCATCAATCAAGGCGTTAATGTCCGTCAAAGCATCAATGTCAGCATTTACTTCAACAAGCAGTTCCGATTTTGCGCGAGAAAGCACCTCTTTAACAGCCGGAAGCTTAGAAGTAGCATAGCACAAAGAGCGAAGTTCGCGCGCATTGGCCGAACCATAAACAATCCGAGTCATCAAGCGCTCAAGGTCATGCACACCGCTAAGCTCGCTCTTTAGGTTGTCCATCAGCACAACGTTAGAGCAAATCTCCTCCACACCCGCCTGCCGCCTCAAAATCGCAGCAACATTAACCAAAGGCTGCTCAATATAAGTCTTTATGAGCCGCTTACCCATCGCGGTTTTGGTCTTGTCCAGCACCCAAAGGAGCGAACCCCGTTTTTCTTTGTTGCGCATGGTTTCAATCAGCTCTAAGTTGCGGCGCGTGGTCAAGTCCAGCCGTATAAACTGGCTCTCGGAGTAAACATCCAAAGTGTTTATCCGCTTCAACCCGTTTTTTTGTGTCTCTCTCAAGTAGTCAAACAAAACCGCCAAAGCTGCAATAGTCTCGTTTTTGCCGCTTAGCTTAAGGTCATCCAAAGAACGCGGCTCAAACTGCAAAAGTACCGTCTGTTTGCAAACGTCCAAACTCGTTGCCAGCGGCTTAATCTCAACCGTACTCTTAAGTTTATCACTCACAAACTGCTTAAAATCCTTAAACTTCTCCACATTGCCGCTAACAATTATTTCCCTCGGGCTAAATTTAGAGAGCTCATTAACCGCCTGCCGATAAACATCCGCGCCAAAAAGCAGTGTCGCCAAAAGGTCGCCCGTAGAAACGTCGCAAAAGCAGATCCCAATATTAATTTCGTCAATGTAAATCGAGCAAATATAGTTGTTTTTAGATTCGTCAAGCATAGCGCCCTCGATAACCGTCCCCGGCGTAATAACCCTCGTAATGTCGCGCCGCACAAGCCCCTTAGCAGAAGGATCCCCCAATTGATCGCAAATGGCAATCTTGTAGCCCTTGTCAACCAACCGGGCAATATAGCCTTCGCAGCTATGGTAAGGCACGCCGCACATTGGGGCTCGTTCCTCCAACCCACAGTCGCGCCCCGTCAGCGTTAATTCCAGTTCTTTTGACACCAAAATAGCGTCGTCAAAGAACATCTCGTAAAAATCGCCTAATCTAAAAAACAGTATCGATCCCTTGCATCGTTCCTTCAAGTCAAAGTATTGTCGCATCATGGGCGATAATTCGGCCATTTTAAAGTCCCCTCTCGTCATAAAGCCTATAAAATCGCGGTTATTTCCCCCGTCAAAAACCAATTTTTAATCCCCGTAACCTTAACCATCGCAAACTTGCCCACTAAGTCCTCTTCCCCAGCAATATCAACAATCATGTTACCCTGTGTGCGCGTCGTCAAAGCGCCCTCTTTGGTCGACTTGCCCTCAATCAAAACCTTTACAACTTCGCCATCGTACTTTTGGCATTGCCTGGTGGTTATCTCATTTTGAACCTCCAAAAGCTCGCGAAACCACGCAGATTTTTCTTTTTCAGAAATAGGATCATCCATCTCGGCCGCCGGAGTACCGCTTCGTTTAGAATAAATAAAGGTAAACAGCGAGGTAAAGCCAACCTCTTTTATAAGGCTCAAAGTTTCACAAAAATCCTCATATCGCTCGCCCGGAAAGCCCACAATAACGTCACTCGTCAGGCAAACGTCCGGCATCTTAGCCTTCGCGTAAGAGATAATCTCAAGGTACCCCTGCCGAGTATACCCGCGATTCATCAGCTTTAAAACCCGGTCACTGCCGGCCTGAAACGGCAAATGCAAGTGGTGACAAATATGCTCGCCCGCGGCCATAACGTTAATTAATTTCGGCGTCGCGTCTTTGGGGTGAGAAGTCATAAACCGCAGCCAATAGCCCCCCGGAGTGCGATCCAAACGCCGTAAAAGCTGCGCAAAGTCTATGCGTTCATCAAGATTTTTCCCATAAGAATTTACATTTTGCCCCAAAAGAGTGACCTCTTTGTAGCCGTTGCCAATAAGTTGAGAAAATTCATCGCAAATCGCCTTTGCACTGCGGCTTTTCTCCCTCCCGCGCACGTGCGGAACAACGCAATAAGAGCAAAAATTATCGCAGCCGTACATTATCGGCAAAAAGGCCTTTATCTTGCTAGCGCGCTCAATCGGCAGGCCTTCGCAAACTTGAACATTACCAGCATTTGCGTCCGCACTGTAAGTATCACATTCGGTCTTGCTTGGCCAAATATGCTTTTTCTCTGTCAAAATTTTATAAATTAGCTCCGGGAATCTCTCAAGCGAATTAGTCCCCAAAACGAGGTCAACAAAAGGAAAGCTCTGCTTTAACCTCTCCACAACATGCGCCTGCTCCGTCATGCAGCCGCACAAGACAATAATCAAATCAGGATTTCTCTTTTTTAAAGCCTTCAAGGCCCCCACATTGCCAAAAACTCGATCCTCGGCGTTTTCGCGAACAGCACAAGTGTTAAAAACAATAATATCAGTGTCTTCGCAGTCCTGAGCAAGTGCGCAGCCCATGGCCAAAAGCATTCCGTTTATTTTTTCGGAATCCGAAACGTTTTGTTGGCAACCATAAGTGCGCACAAAAGCCCGCGGAGTCCGAAAATTGACTCTTTGAAGCAACAAATTTTTTATTAAACCAAAATACTCCTCAAACTTGGGCGCGCAGAGGTTCTCACCAACATTTTTCAAAACAAAATCCCCCAAACAACATAATACCCACAAATTTTAACATTTTTAAACCAGTCTTTCAAGCGCCAAAATGCCCCTCAATTAACCAGGCTACCCGTCTCATAAGCATCGCAAACGGTTTTTGTGTCGCCAAGCATCTTTATTTTGCCGTGATCTAGCCACAAAACCCTGCTACACAGTCTTCGGATTTGCTCCAGGCTGTGCGAAACAATCAGCACCGTAGTTCCACCCTGCATAAGAGCGTTGATTCGTTGTTCGCATTTTTGCTGAAAAAGCATGTCTCCAACCGACAAAATCTCATCCACAATCAAAATGTCCGACCGAACCATAGTAGCCACCGAGAACCCAATCCTCGCCACCATGCCAGAAGAATAATTTTTCATCGGCACGTCCAAAAAGTCCCTAAGCTCCGAAAATTCCACAATTTCATCAAATTTATCGCTTATAGTTTTTTTAGAGAATCCCAAAACAGAGCCATTTAAAAAGATATTTTCGCGCGCAGTAAGGTCCAAATCAAAACCCGCACCAAGCTCAATAAGCGGCGCAATAGTACCATAAACCCTTATGCTGCCAGAAGTCGGCTTCAAAATGCCCGCAATAGCCTTTAAAAGCGTACTTTTGCCCGATCCGTTATAGCCGATTATCCCAAAAACTTCGCCCTTTTTAACGTCTACACTGACTTTATCGAGCGCCACAAAATCCTCATACATCAGCTGCCGTTTGGCCAATTTTATGACGTACTCTTTCAAACTATCGATTTTTTCTTTATTCATGTTAAAATGCATTTCGACGTCTTTAACTTCGATTATATTCACGTTTTTATCTTCCAAAATCTCACCAAATCCTCACATTCATAGCCTTAAATTGCAAAAATTAAAAATCAAAATTATATGTAAAGAATAAATTTGTCCTGTTTAATTTTAAAAAACAGCAATCCCAAAATCAGCGTCCCGAGGGCGATTGCCGCACAGATTAAATTTTCTTCAAATCCCGGCACCGTGTTATACATCAGCACGTCTCTAAAGTACTGCACATAATGAAACATCGGGTTCAGGCTCATTATGGACTTTATTTTGTCGCTTAAAATCTCTTGCGGGTAAACTATTGGCGTAAAATATGTCCACGCCGTTAAAAGCACCGAATATAGGTGAATTATGTCCCTAAAAAACACGCTAAGCGCCGATAAAATCATGCTAATGCCGATGGCAAAGACCAAAGTGTAAAACACCGGAACCGGAAACAGCAAAGCAGTCCAATAAACCGGATACCCCAAAATCACGTACATAATGGCAACCGCGATCATCGAAAAAAGAAAATTTATAAAGCCAAACAGACATTTTTCGAGCGGAAAAATATACTTAGGTATGTAAACTTTTTTAATAAGGCTGCTAGCCCCCAAAATAGACATCATGGCGCTGTTGGTAGTCTCCGAAAGCATGTTAAACAAAGTCGAACCCGTCAAATAATAAATCGGAAAATTTGCAACGCTAAACTTGAATATATTTGAAAAAACAGCTGAAATAACAATCATCATCAGCAAAGGGTTCAAAACGCTCCACAATATTCCCAAAATCGACCGTCGGTACTTTAACTTGATGTCTTTCATGATCAAATTTTTGAGCAGATATTTATATTTTTTAAAGGTTTCTATATGTGCTAGCAAAAGAGCCTCTCCTCACCACTAATTCTAGATTTTGTAATAATTATATCACAACTTTCATAAACTTAAAAGACCAAAAATCGAAGATAAAGTTCTTTATATTTTTCTAAGAAAGAATTAACATAAACCACGATAAAACCTTTAAGGATGGTAAAAACAATGATAAAAATAAAGAACAAACCCATGCTTATTTCGATTCTCTTTTTAGTTGCGGCGCTGATTTTGTCTACATATGTAAAATCAAAATCCCGCGAGAACAACGCAGACGCTGCGATTAACACGGAGCTTTCTGCTCAAACTGTCTCTGCCAACTTAAATCACAACAAGAGCGAGACAAAGATGGTCGCAGTCTGGGTGCCGTTTATGTCGCTAAACATGAAGGGAACGGATTATAGCAAGGCCGCATTTAAGGCTAAATTTGACGAAATAATCAACACAGCTTTAAATCACGGAATAAACACGCTGATTGTCCATGTGCGTCCGTTTGCCGATGCGCTTTACCCTTCAAAAATTTATCCGCATTCGCACTTGTTAACCGAAGAGCAAGGCAAAAACCCAGGCTTTGACGCGCTTAAGTACATGATAGAAGCTGCCCACCAAGCCGGGATGCAGTTTCACGCCTGGATAAACCCCTTTCGGATCCAAGTTAACGGCAATCCACCTTCGTTATGTGGAACAAATCCTTATTATACCTTAAAAAACGACGAGAGCAATCCCGCAGATATAGTCATGGAGAGCGGCAATGACAAATTTTTAAATCCTGGTTACGAAAAGGTCCGCAAGCTCATTATAGATGGCGTAAAAGAGATTTTAACAAATTACCCCGAGGTCGACGGCATCCAGTTTGACGATTATTTTTACCCAGAAAACGACTTTGAATGCGATAAGGTTTGTTACCAGAATTACTGCAGCATTCCGGGTAATACTCAGCCGTTTTCTCAGCAAGAATGGCGCTTTGCAAACGTCAACTCGCTTATTGCCGGCGTGTATAGTGCGATTAAAAGCATCAATCCAGGTGTTGTTTTCGGCATCTCCCCTTCTGGCAACCTGGCTTACAACGCAAAAATCGGTGCGGACATCGCAACCTGGTGCAAAACGCCCGGCTACATCGACTACATCTGCCCGCAAATATATTTTAGCCTCGACCATCCCACGCTTCCCTTTGAAACGGCCACGAAGCACTTCAAGGACCTGCAAAAGCACGATAAGCTGAAGACTTATTTTGGTCTAGCGCTATACAAGGCCGGTAGCGAGACCGCAGACTCGGGCACCTGGCAAAGTCACGATGATATCTTGCAGCGGGAATATAATCTTTGCAAAAACCTTGGCTGCGACGGCGTTATGCTGTATTCTGTTGAATCCTTCAATGACGAAAACGCCGCAAGAGAGATAGCCAACCTAACTCCCTGCTTTAAAAGGCTAGACTAGCTCTCAATAAACTCTCCAACACAATAGTCCGCTTCGGCCTTTATTAGCTTTGTCAAAACTATTTTCGAGTGAAAATCTAAGCCTGGCGTGGCGGAGGCCGCCCCAGCCATCACTGGCGTATAATTTCTTGTGTGTCCGTGCCAAAAGCCCTTGATATCGCGTGTTTCGTATAGCACGGGCTCTGTTTTTTCTATTTGAGAATTAAAAAATTCGCGGCGCGCGCACTCTGTTGCCGCTATCATGGCTTTGCTCCTACTTTTCTTGACGTCCGGGTCAACTTGATTTGCAAACCCAGTCGCTCTGGTGCCCGCCCTTTTGGAGTATGCAAAAACGTGGACTTTGGCGAAGCCGACCTTCTGCACAAAGCTTAACGATTCCTCAAACTCCTCATCGGTTTCTCCGGCAAATCCGACCATTACATCTGTGGTTATTGCTGCGTTTTCGAAGCTTTCTCTCAGCCTTTTTACCACCAAATAGTAATCCGCTGCGGTATAGGTTCGATTCATCCGCTTTAAAGTCGCATCACACCCGCTTTGAAGTGACAAATGAAACTGTGGGCACAGCTTTTTTTGCGCAGATAATCTCAAAATTACGGCTTCGTCCATTTGATCTGGCTCCAGCGACCCTAGACGGACTCTTTCTATCCCATCAACGCTGCAAGCCGTCTCAACCGCGTCGCACAGCGTTAGACCGACATCTTTGCCATACGCAGAGAGATTTATCCCCACCAGCACGACCTCTTTGTAGCCCTTTTGGGCGAGATTTTTCACCTCAGCAGAGATCTCATCTATCGGCTTAGACCTCACCCGCCCCCTGGCGTAAGGAATTATGCAGTATGAGCAAAAATTGTCGCAGCCGTCCTCGATTTTTAAAAAAGCCCTTGTCCTCTCGCTAAAATCGCTTATTATGGCGTTTTCAAACTTCGGATTTTTCGCGTCAAAAGCCTTTACCGCCACTATTTTATTTTTCGTTTTTAGAAATTCTAGCACGTGCGTCAAAATATCGTACTTGCACGCGTTGCCCAAGACTATGTCTGCGTCTTTAACAGTTTCTATAAAGTCTGACCGTGCCGAAAATGCTTGCGGCATGCACCCTGTGAGGACTATTACTGCGCCCGAGTTTTCTTTTCTTATTTTATGTAAGGCTTTCTTCACCTTTCTGTCACTCTCCTCCGTCACCGTGCAAGAGTTCACGACCACAACGTCGGCATCTCTTACCGACACAGCCTTAGTCCATCCCACCCGCGCAAACTTCTCCCAAATCGCCTGAGACTCATATTGATTCACCTTGCACCCAAAAGTTACTATAAAAATTTTCATGCTTTTCTCCTTTTTTTATCGCTTTTTAAGAAATTTGAATTTTTTTGTGATTTCCCTTGACCTATTCGGCTTATGCTGGTACCATATGACTGTAACAATTCGTTGTTCGATTTTTGGGAGGGATAAGATGTATAAAAAGGATATTTTATTATCTGACATTGAGGCCGTTAAAAAGTTCGTTTCTTTGGCAAATCAGTACGAGTTCCCAGTTACACTGCTGTCTGACAAATACATAATAAACGGAAAATCTATCATGGGAATCTTTGGGCTGGACTTATCGCGACCGTTGCAAATTGAAGTGGAAGATAATTGTCCAACAGAGTTTAAAGAAAGATTAAAGGAGTTTTCTGTAGCCGCTCAAGCCGTGTAGTTTTTCTTTAAGATATTATAAATAATCAAAAATATCAACAAAATAATAAATCAACTAATTTTAAAAGAAGCCCTTTCTAAGCTGCAGTTTAGAGGGGTTTCTTTTTTCGATTCGATTTATTATAGTACATTTAGAGCGAATCATCAAGCCAGCGCCCCGACACACCTGCGCTTGAAAAAGCTTGATAAATGTGTTATATTTGATGTTAACGAGTGTACGCGCGATTTTATTGAGCTTAAGGTTAAAAATTTCTCACCAAAGCTTGAGTTTATGCGGTTTTTATTGCGATTTGAAATTTTATTTTTATGAGGTGATTTTTTGCAAACGCAACTTAAAAATATTAAGGTCGAGGCTGAAAAGGAGATTGCATCGGCCAAAACGCCAAAGGATATTGAAGACGTTCGAGTAAAATATTTGGGCAAAAAGGGCGCTCTTACTGCCATCTTAAAGCAGATGGGTGGCCTTTCTAGCGACGAGCGGCCTATTATTGGTCAGCTGGCTAATGAAGTCCGCGATTTTATCGGCGAAAGAATCAATGCTAGCATGAAAAAGATAAAAAAAGCTCGGCTGGATGAGCAACTCTCCGCAGAAAAAATTGACGTTACCTTGCCGGGCGTGCGAAAACCTTTGGGGCACAAGCACCCTCTGAGTATTGTTTTGGACGAGGTTAAGGAAATCTTTGTGGGGATGGGCTTTGACATTGTTGACGGGCCGGAGATCGAGACGGACTACTATAATTTTGAGGCTCTCAATATGCCAAAACATCACCCGGCGCGCGACACTCAGGACACTTTTTACATTGACGAGAATACGCTGATGCGCACTCAGACTTCTTGCGTGCAGATTCGCACAATGGAAAACTCGGAGCCGCCTATTCGAATAATTTCTCCTGGCCGTGTTTACCGCTCTGACGCCGTTGATGCGACTCATTCACCGCTCTTCCACCAAATTGAGGGCTTGGTCGTTGACCGTGGCATTACCTTTTCCGATTTAAAGGGCACGCTCGAGACTTTTTTTCAGGCGCTTTATGGCCAAGGCTGCGTTGTTCGCTTTCGGCCGCATCATTTTCCCTACACCGAGCCTTCTGCCGAGGTGGATGTGCAATGCTTTAGCTGTGGTGGGCGTGGATGTCGTCTGTGCAAGAACGAAGGCTGGATCGAAATTTTGGGATGCGGCATGGTGCATCCCGTGGTGCTTAAGAATTGCGGCATTGACCCTGAAATTTACAGCGGGTTTGCTTTTGGTGTTGGCCTCGAAAGAATCGCGATGCGTCGCTATAACATCAACGATATGCGCCTATTTTACGAGAATGATGTGCGATTTTTGAATCAATTCTGATTTTTGTCAGTTTTTGATGACTTTAACTTTAACTTTAAGGTGGTTTTTATGAATCTTTCTATGAAGTGGCTAAAAGATTTTGTTGATATAGACGTTTCTTCCAGGGAATTCGCCGAAAAAATGACCATGAGCGGCTCGAAGGTCGAGAAATACACTGTTGAGGGCGAAAAGCTGAACCGTGTCGTTGTTGGTCAGGTTTTGGCGATTGACCCGCATCCCAACGCGGATAAGCTTGTTGTCTGCAAGGTGAACGTGGGTGCTGGAGAGCCTGTGCAGATTGTCACTGGGGCTAAAAATCTAACTGTGAACGACATTGTGCCGGTCGCTTTGGATGGCTCAACTTTAACGGACGGCACCAAAATTAAAAAGAGCAAGCTGCGCGGCGTCGAAAGCTGCGGAATGATGTGCTCTTTGGGCGAGCTTGGCCTTAGCGCTAGCGACTTTCCGCACGCAGTGGAAGATGGCATTTTTGTTTTGGATGAGCAAAATTATAGCTTGGGTCAGGATATCCGCGAGGTTATCGGGCTTGACGATGTCACGGTTGAGTTCGAGATTACGCCTAATCGTGCCGACTGCCTCTCTGTTATCGGACTTGCCCGTGAAGTCGCCGCTACCTTCGATAAAAAGTTGACTCTTCACACGCCGGAAGTGAAGGCCCGCGATAATGGCAGTGCCCACGCCGATTTTTCCGTGACCGTGGCGGAAAAAAGTCTGTGTCCGTTTTATAGCGCCAGGGTTGTGCGTAACGTGAAGATTGCGCCGTCTCCCCGCTTTATTCGCGAGCGCCTGCGCGCCGCGGGGCTGCGCTCCATTAACAATATCGTTGACATCACAAATTACGTGATGCTTGAATATGGCCAGCCGATGCATGCTTTTGACTTGCATCGTATTGATGGCAGCCAGATTATCGCCCGGAAGGCGAACAACGGGGAGAAAATTGTCACTCTTGACGGCATTGATCGCAAGTTGAGCGAAAATAATCTTGTTATTGCGGACGCCAAAAAGCCGATTGCTCTGGCCGGCGTCATGGGTGGCGAGTTTAGCTCTGTTGCTGGCGACACAACCGATATCGTGCTGGAGTCTGCCATCTTTGATCCTATCGCTGTTCGGAAGGCTTCTAAAGAGCAAAATTTGCACACGGATTCGAGCTTTCGGTTTGAAAAAGGGCTTGATAAAAATAATTGCATTCCGGCTTTAAATCGGGCCTGCGAGCTGATTGAACTTTTGGGCGCGGGTGAAGTTTGCTCACAATTTTTTGCTGTTGATAGCACTGACAGCCACGTTACTAAAATCTCATTTGACCCTGATTTTATCAATAGTTTTTTGAATATAAATTTGTCTCGCGACGAGATGATCAGTATTCTTTCTAAGCTTGAGTGCGAAGTTGTTGATGGCGAGGTTGTTGTGCCTAGCTTTCGGCCGGACTTAAAGATAAAGAACGACATTGCAGAGGAGATTGCGAGGTTTTATGGTTACAATAAGATAGTCTCTACGCCGCTTCGCGGAAGTCACTATGGCAAATATACCGATAGACAGCGGTTTGATCAGAAAATTAGTGCTACTATGAGGGCTCTGGGTGCTAGCGAAATCACAACTTACTCTTTTGTTAGCCCGCGGGAATATGATAAAATCTTGCTCCCGGATGATCATCCGCTTAGGAAGTCAGTCGTGATCTCAAATCCGCTTGGTGAGGATACCAGCTTGATGCGAACCACTGCGGTTGTTTCTATGCTGGGTGTGCTCTCTTCTAATTATAATCACAAAAACGAAACGGCTCAGCTTTTCGAAATTGCCAGGGAATACATTCCAAACGATAATGCTGCTGATTTACCAACGGAGAATCACAAGCTTATTGCGGGGTTTTATGGCTATGGCATCGATTTTTTGCATGTTAAAGGGATTTGCGAAAACTTGCTCGATAGCTTATTTATAACGGGCTACGATTTTGCCGCCTGTTCCGACGTTGCCTACTTTCACCCTGGGCGCTGTGCTCGGGTTTGTTGCAATGACACTCTTCTGGGACATGCTGCAGAGGTGCATCCGGCCGTGCTCGAGAATTATGAAATAGGCACCAGGGCCTACATCATCGAGCTGGATATTGACGCTCTGTTTGGCGCTGCGGACTTTGACATTGTCTATAAGCCGATTCCGAAATTTGCTGCGGTTAATCGAGATCTGGCCCTGATTTGCGACAAATGCACTCCTGTTGGCGATGTTAAAAAGATTATAGAAAGCTCGGCGGGTAGGCTCTTAGAAAAGGTCACGATTTTTGATGTTTACGAAGGCAAGCAAATTCCTAAAGACAAAAAAAGCGTCGCGATTAACGTTTCTTTGCAGTCCGAGAGCGCTACTTTGACCGAGGAGCAAATAAATTCTGCGATTAAAAAAATTATTAAGGCCTTTGAAGCCCAGAATATCACGCTTCGTTCTTGACCTTTTTGTAAATGCTGCTTGAAATTTTTGAGGATTTGGTGTATAATTATTGTATCGTGCAGGTGAGGGGGCGCTTTTATGCTGGATAAGACGATGACGTTTTCTGTTGACGAAAGTAAAGATGAGTTTATTAAACACACGCTGAATGTCGTTTATGAGGCGTTGAAGCAAAAGGGATACAACCCCGTCAATCAAATTGTCGGCTATATTTTGTCGCAGGACCCGACCTACATTACTACGTATAATAATGCGCGCAGCCTCATTTGCAAAGTAGACCGGGATGACCTTTTGAAGGCCTTGGTTAAAAATTATTTGAATATTAATTAGAGTTTAGATGTCTTAATTGTAAATTACTTGTGGTTTGGAGGAATTAATTTGCCCAAAAAAGGTGCTGTAGATCTTAAAACCGCTGTATATAAAAATAAGCCCTTGGTCCGTTGCGGCAATGTTCTTTATTACGGCAATATTTCTGATGAATACGTTATTAAGCTGGATGTTTTAGATAGTAAAACGTTGTTTAATGGCGACGCAGCTAGCAAAGTTTCTGTGCAACTTTTGAGCACTGACCCGGATCTTAGTCCTCGCAAAAAGATCATTAAAAAATGTGAAAAAGAAGGCTTGTATGAAGCTTTGGACATTGCCGACGTTTGGCTGTGCAAGGCTTTGGGTGAAGATTAGTTTAATTAACTTGATAAAACAAATAATCCGCTCGCAATTTTTGTTTTTAACTGGAGCGGTTTTTTATGCTTTTTTATGTATAGCTCAGCTCTTTGTCTGGCTTTTCAAGACTTTCATTACTGTTATTTGCCTCTGGCTCACTGTTAAATAGCGTTTCTATTGCTCTGTCGGAGTCTTTTGGCGAGTAGACAAATTTATCCATATGATCTCCGGTAAAAAAGTAGTTTGGTGGAGCGGGCTTATAGTCGTAGTCGAAGGTGTCTATTATTATCAGCTTTATCTTCATTCTTGCGGGGATTATATTCTTTATATAGACGCTGGCTTGCTGACCGGGCTTGATTTCTTCTTTAGGCTCTGCTAGGCCGGCCAGATTTGGCGCTAGTTCTATGAATGCACCGTATTCTTCGATGGAACGGACGATTCCGGCAACTGTTTCGCCTACCGAGAAATACTCTATGTTTTCGGCCCACGTACCTAGGAGCTCTTTGTGCGTCAGGCTTATTCTGTCGTTTTCAATCGACTTCACCACTGCTTTTATGTCCATGCCTACAGAGAATCTCTCGCGCGGGTGCTCTATTCTGGATATGGAGATTGTGTCTATGGGCAAAAGCGAGACTATTCCGCAGCCGATGTCTACAAAAGCTCCAAACGGCTCCAAATGCGTAACTTTTGCGTTTATTACGTCTCCAACTTTTAGATTTTTTATATATTGATTCATGCACTTTATCTGCGCGTTTTTTCTAGATAAAGTCGCAAAAGTATGGCCATGTTGATCCTTTTTAAACCCAGTTATAACAAAGCAAACCGGTCTATTCACGCGAGAAATGACTGCTATATCACGCACTACACCTTCTTTTATTCCTATTGCGCCGTCTTCTCTGCTAATTATTCCCTTCATGCAGCCCAAATCCACTATCAGATTGTGGCTTCCATCGCAGACTAACGCCCTTGCTTCCAGAATTTTTTCATCATGACTTGCCTGAGCCAACGTTGCCGGGTTTTGCATCGATAGTTTGTTCCCGATTGTATCAATAAGCCATCCTTCTGGATAAAAATCTATCATTTTAGTTCCTCCTAGTTTTTTATATAATTATCTATATGCACGCGCAAAACTAGAATATAACTTGCTTTGAGCTATACTTGAAATATTAAAATAAATGTACTAAAATATAGCTGTGAGATTATAAATAAAACTGGAAGGAGCCTGTGTGTTTGCTATGTTTATGATAAAAGAATCTGCTTTTAAATTGCTTTCTTTGGCATTTATAGTCCCGATTTTGACTTTGTTTAGCGGCTGCTCAAATAATAGTTCTGGTGCTCAGTCGAGCAATAATTGCGCGGACAAAAAGGTTGGATATCAATTAGAAATGCCGCAGAAAGGCGAAGAAATCGCTGTTGTTAATACATCTATGGGCTCTTTTTAGATTCGATTTTTCCCAGAAGCTGCACCAAAAGCGGTGGAAAATTTTAAAACTCATGCCAAAAATGGATATTATAACGGGTTGATTTTTCATAGAGTTATAAAGGGCTTTATGATTCAAGGTGGCGACCCTGCCGGCAACGGAACCGGCGGCGAGAGCATCTGGGGGCACCCGTTTGAGGACGAATTTAGCGATAAGTTGTTTAACATATCTGGCGCGCTCTCTATGGCAAACTGCGGCAAAAATACTAACGGAAGTCAGTTTTTTATAAACCAGGGCAGCAAGGAATCCTTTAGCGGCTGGGATTATGCTCAGCAAATTTATGAGAAATACAAAGACAACAAAAATGCCGCCATTATCCGATATGTCTAAAATCACAGACGAAATAAGGGAATTATACAATAATAACGGCGGAAATCCGCATCTTGATGGCTATTTTAACACGCAAAATAAAGGTCATACCGTTTTTGGTCAGGTTTTTGAGGGTATAGATGTTGTAAATAAAATCGCCGGAGTTAGGACGAATTCTTCCGATAAGCCTTTGACCGACGTGGTTATTGAGAGTGTTGAAATAACAAAATTTGAAGGGTAAATTATGAATTCTTACAATCACGCGAATATTAAATTTTTGTCGGTGATAGCTTATCTTGGTCCACTTTTTGTCGTTGGCAAATTTTCTTATGAGAAAGAGTGCGATCAAGTTAAGTTTCACTGCAAACAGGGCGAAGCTTTGTTTTTCATGATGGCTACGCTGGTTTTGGTTTCTATTTTTCTCGATTTTACTTTTTATTTTGTGCTCGACTCTCTTAGCATCATCTGCTTTTTGTTTAACATCGGCGTTGGCGTCAGTTGGGTGATCTTGGCCATTATGGGCGCTGCTTCGGCTCTTTCTGGCAAAAAAGTTCGGCTGCCGATTATTGGCTCTGTGCTTGATAAAATAAACAACAAATAAAGAAGGGTAATTTTTATGGATCATAACAACCGCGAGGGCAAGCCTTTTAACTCGTTTAATGAGCAGAATTTTAATTTTCCTCAGTTTCAAAAACAGACGATATACTGCGTGCTGGCGTATATTTATATTCTTTGGATCGTTGGTTTACTGGCCGAGCGGGATAACGAGACGGTCAAGTTCCACGTTAATCAGGGAATTATTTTGTCTGCGGTCTCATTTTTTTCGCTTGTTATAATCAATGTTCTGTCAAACTTTTTGTACTCAATCGCGCCCATTCTTGCCAGCGTATCGGCCTTGTTGGAGATTCTATGGCTTATATTTTATGTAATATTCACTTTTTGGGGCATCAAAAATGCTGCAAAGCAAGATAATAAGCCGCTTCCGGTTATCGGCTCTTTGTTTAATTTTGTTAAATAATTTTGAATCGACACAAAATTTAGCGCCGCACTATACCGCGCGGCGCTTTTTGCTGCTAATTTTTATTCTATCATTTTTAAAAAGTCATCTTCAGAAATTATCTTGACTCCTAGGTTTTGCGCCTTTTCTAGCTTGCTTCCGGCATTTTCTCCAGCTAGCACAAAATCTGTTTTTTGCGATACACTGCCCGAAACCTTCCCCCCTTGCTTTTCGATCATATCGGTCGCCTGATTTCTAGATAAACTAGGTAAAGTTCCTGTTAAAACAAATGTTTTGCCGTCAAACGTGGTCCCTTCGGATTTTTTGCCTTCGCTCATTTTTAAACCCAATTTTGAAAGATTGCTAATCAATTCCCTATTTTCTGCAATCGAAAAATAATCAATTACGCTTTGCGCCATAATTTCGCCAAATCCCTCTATAGCTGCGAGTTCCTCCATCGTTGCTGAGAACAACTCCTTCATATTGCTAAAAGTTTTTGCCAAAAGTTTCGCCGCGCCTTTGCCTATGTGGCGGATTCCAAGTGCATAAATCAAACGATAAAACGCATTGTTTTTAGAGTTTTCTATCGCCGCCAACAAATTTTCTGCAGACTTCTCCCCCATTCGCTTGAGCGAAGCCAGCTCTTCCTTCTGCAATTTGTAAATATCTTCGATTGACGACACTAGTCTGTTTTCAACTAAAAGCTCTAAAACGGCGGGCCCCAGGCCTGCGATGTCCATCGCGTCTCTTGAGGCAAAGTGAATCATGTGCCTCAGCAACTGCGCCGGACACTGAGCGTTGGTGCACCTCAAAACGGCCTCGCCCTCTTCTTTAACGACTTTCGCTCCGCAAGAAGGGCATATTTTGGGCATATAAAAGTCCGTTGAATCTGCGTTATGCTGTTTTATCGCAACAACCTCCGGAATGATCTCTCCGGCCTTGCGAACGATGATCGTGTCGCCGATTTTTATGTCTTTCTCGCGAATAAGCCCCTCGTTGTGCAAAACGGCCCTGCTAACCGTCGTCCCAGCTAGCAATATAGGCTCAAAAACTGCGGTGGGCGTCAGGGCGCCGGTTCTGCCAACTTTCACCTCTATGCTCAAAAGCTTGGTTTCTTTTTCTTCGGGCGGATATTTAAAAGCCTCGGCCCAACGGGGAAATTTCGCCGTGCTGCCAAGTTCTTCTCGCTGAGAAAACGCGTTAACCTTAACAACAGCGCCATCCGTGCCAAATGGAAATTCCTTTGCCGCATATCTTAGCCGCTCAACCTCTGTAATAACATCTTCAATGTCACCAAAAATTTGGCTTATGGCGGGCGTGTTGAACCCTAATTTTCGCAGATAGTCAAGAGAATCCTTATGCGCAGCCAAAGCTTTGCCCTTCATCTGCTGGATGTTAAACATCACAATGTCCAGGTTTCTTTTTTTTGTCACGCTAGCATTTTTTTGCCGCAATGAGCCCGCAGCTGCGTTTCTTGGATTTTTAAACGGCTTTTCTCCGGTCAATTCCTGCTCTTTTACAAGATGCAAAAAATTTGCTTTCGACATATAAACCTCGCCACGGACCTCGATAAAAGGCATATTCTCGGTTAAATGCATTGGCAAAGATTTTATCGTCCTTAAATTTTCCGTGATATCCTCCCCCATGGCCCCGTCGCCACGCGTGGAGCCCCGAACAAAAACGCCGTCAATATACTCAACCGAGACAGACAGCCCGTCAACCTTCGGCTCAACCACATATTCAGCCGTCCCCACTTGAGCCTTAACCCGCTTGTCAAAATCCCTCAACTCATCATAAGAAAAAGAATCATGCAAGCTCTCCATCCTAACAATGTGCTCAACGGGCGTAAACTTGGCCGACGCCGAACCTCCAACTCTTTGGGTAGGCGAATCCTCTGTTAAAAGCTGCGGAAACTGTGCCTCCAAACTTTCGAGCCGCCGCAGTAGCATGTCATATTCGTAATCATCTATTTCTGGCGCGTCCTCATCGTAATACTTTTTGTTGTGATAATTTATCTGCTTTTTTAGGTCGTCTACTAGCTTTTCTGCGTCAATCAAATTCATGGTATACTAAACATCCTGCTTTCTTCATATTTGCATTTGCACAAACTTTTTGTATAGCCTCAATTATTAATATTCCCAGCAAACAACGCGGGCACTTCGCCCACAATTATGGTCTCTGCGATTAAAATGCTGGTGCTAACAACGGTAGCCACCGGGTACCCAGGGATGAGCGCAAAGACTTCGGTGCTAACATCCAGATACAGCCGGTGCTTGGTTTGGTTTATTCCAGCAGAGACAAACTCGCTCTTAAAGTCAACGTCCACACAGCCAGAAGTAGAAACATCGATCGAGATTTTTGGGCCTCTACCATTTAAAATTTCTGTGCCAGTAAACGTGCCAACAGGAATTTTAACTTTAGGAATATCCATGCTGTTTAGCTTTTCCTGTATCGACATAGTCATAAAAGATTTTAACGAATTAACCTTTTTCATATCAGTACTTATAGCTAAAATTTTACCATCATCGTCTTTTTGTATGTCAACTATATCGGAATAATCTATATCTAACCGCGAAAGCTCATCCGCCACCACCTGGTTAATCACCTTTGTAGAAACTGTCTGTGCCTGATTAAAAACAACTGACTTCACAAGTGGCCGCATCTGTCTGTCGAACAAAACAGCTAAAATAGATATAATTACAACAATTATTGCAAGTTTTAGTTTAATAGATAATTTTTTTTGCTTGTACTTTGGCTTTTTCACAACCCTCCCCCCAATATATACCGGATAATTCAGTATATTTGGACGCAAGAGATTTGGTGAAAGTCAGCCTGTCGGATTAGCGTGAATCATAACGTGTTTTATCGAAGTATTTGCGCGCTCAATGTCATCATGCAGCACGTGAGTCAGCTCGTGGACAGCCTTAAAGCTCATGTCTTTATCTATTTTTACCTCTATGTCAACATATATTCGGCTCCCAAAAAGCCGGGTTTTTAGCATGTCTATCCCTCGCACATCTTCGCAATTTAAAATTATTTCCCGGATTTTTTGTTCAACTTCCTCCGGCGCGGCAGAATCTATAATCTGAGCAATAGACGTGCGCAAAATATTGTAAGCAACCTTTATAATTATGGCGCAAATCACAAACGAAGCGATGGGGTCCAAAACCGGCAGCCCGCACATAGCGCCAACAACGCCGATCAGCGAGCCAATTGAAGACAACGCATCCGACCGATGGTGCCACGCGTCGGCATATAGCGAGGTAGAATTTATTTTATCGGCAGCATTTTTAGTGTACCGATACATCCACTCTTTCACAGCTATCGACAAAACCGCCGCAAATACTGTTATCTTGTCCGGAATAACAATATCCCCGCAAAAAATACTTTTAACGCCATAAAATCCAATAGTCGCCGCCGTGCCAAAAAGCATCAACGCAAGCACAATCGCAGCAATGCATTCAAACTTTTCATGACCGTACGGATGTTTTTCATCTGGCTTTTTGTTAGAGAACCCCGCCCCAAGCATCACAACTATAGTACTCAAAACGTCCGAAGCCGAATGTATAGCATCCGAAACCAAAGCAATCGAATTTCCAAATATCCCCGCGGCCAACTTAGCCGCCGTTAGCAAAAAGTTTATAATCATAGTATTGATGCTAACTTTGTAAATAACTTTTCTAGCCTCCGCCTTATCCAAACCCTTCACTCCAAATCCGTGTAAACACAATGTTCTCGTTCTAGTTTAGCTACATTTTTTGCCAATTTTAGTTAATATAATACTCTCAATATATGCAAAGAGGGCGTAAAATGCGCTGTTTGAAAATTCAAAAAAGATAATGTAAAATATATTCATCGCTGGACTATATGATAACACATTACAAGGAGAATTTCCATGCTTAAAAAAATCGTCTGTTTCTTCATCTTAGCAACGCATCTAGTTTGTTTTTGGCATAATAATTTTGAAGCTGCCGCAAATTTTAACATCGATTTTACCCTATCCTGCGAGGCCTTGTATCTTTATAATTTGGATAACGGGGTTGAGGTTTACAGCAAGAGCGGCGACAAAAAAATGTACCCAGCATCTCTTACCAAAATAATGACGTATATCATAGTTGCCGAGAATGTTAAGGATTTTGACAACACCAAAATAACGGCAAAAAAGGAACTTTTGAATAGTTTGTTGGGCACGGGGAGCTCGGTTTCGGGCATTAAAGCAGACGATGTTTTGTCGGTAACCCAGCTGCTGCATTGCTTAATGATAAAGTCCGGTAATGATGCGGCATTGATTCTGGCAGATTACGTTGGCGGCGATGTGCGCACATTTGTAGACATGATGAATAGTAAGGCTGCAGAATTGGGCTGCAGTGGGACACATTTTGTTAATCCGCATGGCTTTCACGATGAAAATCATTACTCTACCGCGATAGATATTGCCACTATGACGAGGTACGCTATGAATTTGCCGGGGTTTATGGAGATTTGCTGTCTCTCTACCTCATATGTTTTGGGACAAGATAAATATCCGCTCGTCACGACTAACAGTATGATTGATCAAGCCCGCGGCGGAAAATATTATTATCGCTATGCAAGAGGAATAAAAACCGGCCACACCGACGAAGGCGGATATTGCTTGGTTTCTTCTGCCGCCTACAATGGATATTCTTATCTGTGCGTTGCAATGGGCGCCCCAATTAAAGATGCCGCCGGCAACAAAATTACCGATAATTATGCAATGCTAGATTCGAAATCTATTTATAGATGGGCATTTACAAACTTGGAGTTAAAGCCGATTTTAAAAAAGAAGGACCCATTGTCCGAAATAAAGGTTAAACTCGCTACAAATAAAGATTCAACTTTGCTCCATCCCGCCGATGATTACTCTGTGTTGCTGCCCAAAAACGTGAGCACAAGTAGTATCGATATGAAAATAGAAAAGTCCGAGTCGATTGACGCACCCATTAAGGTTGGTCAAAAGCTTGGTACAGCGGTGCTTTCCTACGCAAACAGAGAATTAGCTCGCGTGGATTTGGTCGCCGCTGAGGATATCGACAGAAATATTGTTCTATATCTGATTCATTGCATAGTCAATATTGTTGGCTCGGTCTGGTTCAAGATTGCCGTTGTGGCGCTAATCATTTTGGTTATTGCCTATATATTTCTGGTCAAATCATATAACAAACGCCCGCGCAGAAAAAGAATGAAAATCGGCAAACGATATAAATAATTTCAAAAAAACGGAGCTGTTAAAAAATTAGCAGCTCCATAATTTTTATATTTTTTTCGATAAAACTTTTTTTAGCTTCTTGTTTAGATATTTATTTTTGGTCGCAAGCCCCCCTCTAATGTGCCTTTGAGACTTATTTAACTCCAGTACGATTTTTACTTCTTTATATAAACTCGGATTTATGTGTTTTAATCGCTCCGACACGTCTTTATGTACAGTAGACTTGCTAACTCCAAACTTTTGCGCCGCGCTCCGTACTGTAGCTTTATTGTTCAAAATGTGTTCACCGAGTTTCACGGCGCGCTCCTCTACGGCTCCTTTCACATAGTATTCCTCCCACATTTGTTGTTAATCATTTATATGTGAGAGGTTTTACGATTATGTTCTTAGTGTAAATTTTTAATCGCGAATTAACTTAAATGCAGGACTATAAATTATTCAAACAAAAATTATTAAGCAATTATGACAAACAAGCGCTGTATAATTGGCCACAATATAAAAAATTGTAGTACAAATACAAAACAACCAAGTTTAAAATGCTAAATGGTGTATGGTACACTCGAAAAAATAATTGAAATATTTGGAAATTAAGATGTAGATACTAGGTATATTATTATAGGATATGTACCGACCTTTTACTTAAAGCAGATATGCATATTAATCTATCTTAATTCTTGTTGACAAAGCAGAGAAAATGCCTTACAATAACCCATATGGTATTTGTGAGTGTGCTGGAACTGGCAGACAGGCACGTTTGAGGGACGTGTGTTTTACAACGTACGGGTTCAAGCCCCGTCACTCACACCATGCTGAGTAGTTATAAGGGACTTGGAATTTTATTATAACTACTTTTAAAAATTTGGGCCTTGAAGGGGCG
>CAREUR010000004.1:0-416 GCA_948968885.1 uncultured Eubacteriales bacterium
TTTGCCTTTTCACGGCGCTTCGTAAAAACGGGCTCGGTCGGGTCCCATTTACGGCAGACCTCGCGGAATATTGTCAGCGTAAATTCGTGAAAAAACCGGTATTTTCTCTCTTGGTAGATCGCTAATAAGGCGAGTACTGCGGTCGCTGTCGCAAATAGTGTTAGCATTGGTTCTTCCTCCTTCATTTTTGGTTTTCTTGTTTGTATTTTTCTGCAAGCTCTAAGATATCGTCGACTGATAAGCCTTTTTTGATTAAGTCCAAACGCTCACAGGTATTCTGCAGCGCTCTGAACGTCTGGTCTTCCATGCTCACTATGCGAAACTGTTGATATATCGCGATAAACGCAAAAATCATAAGCCCCGTTATTAAGATGCCCTCCATATTGATGCCTCCCTCCAAGTTTTTTGCATAACAA
>CAREUR010000004.1:426-57779 GCA_948968885.1 uncultured Eubacteriales bacterium
AAAACATATGTGCATCTTTTAAGCGGATAAATCCATATAAAATTGTACCTTGTAATACTTTTGTCGCTGTCGCCCATATTCTATTGGACCAATATTGAATACATAATTTCTGTTTGATATATTCAATGTGTATGGATTGCGCGGAGGCTTTTAGTTTTATGCCGTATTTGCCGCCCTGCTTTATTATTTCTGGCTCGTCGAGTGAGAGCTCCTCTGTGGATGGCATGACTATGCCGTAGCCGGTCTCTTGCACGTCGTTATAGGCCTGACTGATTTTATTGTATTTTTCTTTTATCGCAGAAAGCGACAGCATGCAGTCTAAGAGATCCCCCTCGTCCGCTAGCTCTAGCCCGGTTTTTTCTCCCAGCACCTTATAAAACAGATTCGGGCTTATTTCTACTGCGATTTTTGCGTTGCCCACCCCGAGGTCTATTGCTGTTGGCTTGGCGGCGTCGATATAATCGCACAAGGTTATGTTGTCAGTTATATAATTTATTTCGCGGATCTTTCTGATGTCCTTAGAGAACTGCTCTATTGTCGAGTAGACCGACTCTCTTAGCCAGTGCTTTTTTTCTAGATTTGTCAGCCATTTTGGCATGTTTATTTTTATTTCTTTTACTGGGAACTCAAACAAAATCTGCGCCAGGATGCGCTTTATCTCGTTTTCGTTTAGCTCCAAGCAATTTACCGGCAGCACGGGCACTTTGTATTTTTCTGTTAACGATTTTGCTAGCTCGCGTGTCTCGTTGGCGGCCGGATACATGCTGTTTAGCAGCACTATGAATGGCTTTTTTATTTCTTTTAGCTCGTTTATGACGCGCTCTTCGGCTTCTTCGTACTCCTCGCGCGGGATGTCGCTTATGCTGGCGTCGGTTGTTATCACTAGGCCTATTGTTGAGTGATCGGTTATCACCTTTTTTGTGCCCAGTTCTGCTGCCATGTTGAACGGCACAGGCTCCTTAAACCACGGCGTCATCACCATTCTGGGTTGCTCGTTTTCTATGTACCCCAAAGAGCTCGGGACTATATACCCCACGCAGTCTATTAGCCTTACTTTAAAGCTTGCGTTGTCGCCGATGTGCACCTCTACTGCGGTTTCGGGAATAAACTTTGGCTCCGTTGTCATGATAGTTCTGCCCGCCGCCGACTGTGGCAATTCATCCACTGCGCGCTCTTTTTTGTAGCTGCTATCCATGTTCGGGATGACCAGGTTATCCATGAACCGCTTTATAAAGGTCGATTTGCCGCTTCGGACTGGCCCCACAACGCCTATATAGATGTCTCCGTTTGTGCGCTGCGCTATATCTTGATAAATATTTCTTTCTTCCAAAAGTACTTCCTCCCTAGTTTTCCGTTTTGTCGTTACCTAAAATTCGCATCACATTGGTATAAAAAGCATATTTCTGTCTTGCAATTTGTCCTCTTCTATGTCATTCTCTGATTTTATTTTCTCTACAGATGTGCAATACCGGCGCGCAATGTCCCACAGCTCTTCGCCGGGCTCTGCATAATAGAGCGTTATTGCGGTTTTTTTGTCCTTTTCTTTGGGCTTTTCTTCGTCCACAAAGATGTCCGTTATCGACATGTACTTGTTCTCGGCATACACATTCGCGTTGACCTGCAGCTCGGCGATCATCTCTATTGTGTTTCTGCCAATTAGCCTACATTCGCACGATTTCAACGTTACGTTATCCTCGCAAAAGGCCGAATCTGCCTCGTCTTTTAGCCGATATTCATACGCAAACTCAACTAGCCTCTCTGCATAAAACGGGACGTCTTCGCCATCCTTGCCCAAAATGCACACGTTAATTTTGCCCTCAAAGTTAATTTGGCCCTCTTTAATAAAGCTTTTTACATTTGTTATATCTCCTCCAACATCGATTAATTCTGTTATTCCGGGGTCTTCCACCTCTATGCTGCTCCTTAGAGTGTAGGTTTCCTCTATTTTATCTAGCAGGCTTGAGAGGGTCACTCTCTCGTACTTTGGCTCCGACTCGTAATCTATTGAGTAAACGTCGCTCAAAATGCCGACTTCTTTTTCCTCGTATGCCACAGCAGACGCACCTATTTTGCATTCAAAAGATAGCAAATTGTTTTCGTCGCTATCGCTGGGCCGGATGTTTATGCTATGATTCAGCACTTCCAAGTTCACATCGCAAGGGCAATTGTCCTGCACACCCTCTATATCGATAATCTGGCTAATTGGAACGCTATGCTCAAGCGTCTCTATGTTGCTGTACTCAATGTCGCTGATGTAGACCACCTTTATATTCGCCGTGGCGTTTATCATGACTCTGTTTTGCAGCGTTTTATAATCCAAAAGCTCAATGTTTACGGCCGTCTTCAAGATATACTCTATGTCCGGCTGCTTTGCGCCTTTGTCGATGACCTCCTCTATGTTAAAATACTGCTGGCCCAGGCCGATTATATTGTTGCAGGTTGTGTACGTCGTTTTCTTTTCGATCCCTTCGCCGTCTATATCGCAGACAACCGACTTCTCTTTTTTGCATTTTACTTTTGTAAAAATCGAAAAAGCCCCATGAATATCGAGTCTTCGTGGCGTCACGGCTCTACAATTAACATATTCTATTTTGGCTTTTGTTAAAATTATGGCGTCCTGTGGCGAATTTTTTAGGTTTATCGAGACAGAAAACGGGCTTGTATGCTCGCAGCATCTAATCGATAATTTCTCTTCGTCCAAGTATATCAAGGAGATTCCCGCGTTGCCCTCTATGTAAAGCTTGTCGCCGGAGATATTTCTGGAACTTATTTGCGGGCAAATCTGGCATTTCAAAATCTTCTTAATGTCTGGGCAATAGTCCGGCAAGCTAAAGTCCAGGTCTACAGGCTGCTCCACAACACCATCAAAAATCGGTTCACACACGTTCAGCGCTTCTTTTTTGACACTATAATCCATAGATTTAACCTCTCTTATTATTTTTCTATAGCTAAATCTATTCTTCACCTGTCCCGTTTATGCCTCTTGTTTGCGCTTTGACGTTCCTTTTTGCAATTTTCACGTTTTTTCGGACACTTGTATATAATAAATTAATGACGTAAAAAATCTTATAGCCACTCTAAAACTGGCGGTGAGTCGCGATGAATTGCTATTGCAAACAAGGTAAATTAGCTCTGATTTTTGTGCTGGGTCTTACTATATCATACTTAGTTCCCATTCAGTTTATCGTCAAGATTCTTGTCGTTATCTCCATCATCCTCGCTGTTTCCCTAATTCGGTGCTAACCTTGAACGATTGGAGGGTCCATTTTTATGAAGGTTGTTGTTGTTAAAAGTCCGAAAGTGCTCGGTTTTTTATTGCGCAAAATTTTCAAAATAAAAAAAGCCGAAAGTTAAAGTCACGCACAAAAAGCCATCTGTTCTCAAGCTTCCATTTAAAATAGGCAAAAAACAATAATTGCGGCCAAAGGGGATTATACCTTGGTCGCAACTATTTTTGTAAGTTTCTTTGCATTAATTTTTTCTGTTTTAAGTTTTAATATGTATGGTCGCAGATTTCTTTAATCTTCTCTCGCAAATTTAAAAAATCCTTAAACGCGCCGGGTTTGTTGGCCGGATTTCGCAACAGTGCCGCCGGATGCAACGTGGCCATTATTGTTATCCCGTTTTTTTCAAAGAAGATTCCGTGCTCTTTGGTTATTTTTATGTCCGGTTTAATCAGCTTCATCGCGGATATCCTGCCCAGGCACACGATTATCTTGGGCTTTATGAGCGCCACCTGATTCCTCAGCCATTCTATGCAGGCCTCTTGCTCGGCTTCTTGCGGGTCCCGATTCTGCGGCGGTCTGCACTTTACAATATTCGCAATATATATGTTTTTGTGCCGGTCCAAATCCACCGCGTTCAACATTTTATCTAGCAACTTACCGCCTCTCCCCACAAACGGTTCTCCCTGCAAGTCCTCATTTTCGCCGGGGCCCTCCCCAATAAAGAGGACTTCTGCGTTTTTATTGCCTACTCCAAAAACCACGTTATGCCGCGTTTTGCAAAGGTCACACCGCTCGCAATGGCTGCAGTCCCGCTCGAGCTCTTCAAAAGATTTATACATACCGCAATATTCCTTCCGTGTTCTGCCAAGTTCGCATGATTCTTATAACTTAATCAACTCAAAACTTTCGCGCATAATCTGCAAAAACTGCTTTTATTATATCAAAAATCCCCATTCTTGTAAACTTTCTATCGCAGCTGAAAGATTTTATATTCTTTTTGCAACCACCACGAATCGGCCGTTTTTTACGGAATTCTCGCATGTGGACAGCGTAATAAATTCGTCGCCAAACTCGGCTTCAAGATCTATTTCGTACAGCGAGAGGCGCTTTATGTTATCATAAAAATAGTCGAAACCCTCTTCGTTCTGGGCGTCGTAAAACCGGTAATACTTGAACACGTTGTCGCTCATGTTGTACACCTTCGAGATGAACACCGCGAGCACCTCATAAACCTGGCTTTCGTACAAGGTGTCAAACAAGACGTACCGGTGCGAATCGTAGAATTCACGCGATTTATACTTTATGAGCGCGCCAAACATCGAGCCGTTGTTCATGTTGTGGCCGTGAAAAATCAAGTTCGTGTCCCGCGGATTCAAGCTGCAGTGCGCGTCGATGAAGATGCTGCCGTTTATGTCTTTGTTTTTGTAGAAATTTCTGTACAGATAAAACTCCCCGTCGTCCGCGGTGTACATCACCGGATAGTCTATGCACGTGCCCTCTATCTTTATCCAGCCCACTACGTCGCTGTTTTTCTCGTACACCGGCCTCATATTTGGCAGCATCAGTGGGTATCTTTGCTCGCTCACAATGGACTCTGCTGCCGAAATTGGCTGACTATTCGAATTCTCCGCTTCTTTGCTTGTGCTTTTGTCCGATTTAGATGCGTCCAAAACGGCCTCTTCTCTGTGCGGAACCTTCGGCGCGTTGCCGTAAGACGAAAATATCGCATTCACTGCACAAAAAATCATGACGACTCCCGCCATTATCAGCGCCATCTTTAAAAAAATTTTTTCATCCAGCTCTTTCATTTTCTTCACGGGGCATCAGATCCTTAAACTTTGATGAGCCAACGCCGCATAACAACGAGTACAGGGGCTTTTCGCGGCTCTCCTGTACTCACTCGTTACCGTATGACGCCTACTTTAACCCTACTTTTTCGGCTTTGCTATTTGCTCAAGACTCTCTTTTTTGTTGCGATGATTATCGTGAACACGCCCGCTGTTAGCAGCAAAATCTGTGGCAAAATCGACGTTTCGTCGCCCGTTTTGGGGAGATTGTCTTTGTTATTTACCGGCTGCTCAACTGGTTTTGTGTCCACCACGTTTAGCACGAAGTCCGCCGTTGCGCCATTGTTGAAGTTGAACGTTAGGATGTGCCTGCCCACCGCCAAAGTCTCGAGATATTCTCTCACCTGGAACGTTACCGAGACCGGATCGGTGCCGTTGTAATTCAAGACGTAGTCTCGGCCCACTTGCAGCGGTCTGTTGCCCAATCGAATCTCTGAAAGCGCGGTGCCATTAGGATTTACCGCCACCGTAATTTCCGTGTGATCCTTTGAGGCTGTGTATTTGTCGAACGTAGAAGACTTCGGCTCGAGCGTGACCTCGTTGTACAGCCGTACATAGTCGTGTCCGTTGGCCACCATCGCTTTGACTAAGTCGCTGCCCTTTGTTTCTGTCAGCTTTGTCGCCGTGGAAGCCGTCTGCCCGGCCATCGCCGTCCATGCTGCTGTGTCGTCTAGCGTCAGATGGGTCGGATTTATCGCGTTTGTGTTGCCCAACGCCTCTATCGCGCTGCCCTTGTTTATAACGATGTTTTTGCCCGTCGCAGCTGAGATTCCATAAGGTGAATGCCCAGCCGAGCCCATCGCCTTCACGTTTGCTCCGCTTATTGTGATGTCCTCTGCGCTATAAATCGGGATTCCAGTCGAATTCGCATTTGTGATGGACGAATCTATCATTCCGCCAGATATCGTCATAGCCCCCGTCGCATCTATGCCGTTGCCTGTTGCACCTGCGTTCTTGGTCATCACTGCGCCGTTCGTCATGTTAAAAGTTCCCGTGACCTTCATCGCTGCGTTCGCTGTGCCCTGGTTTATGTCCAGGTTTCCGCCGTTAATCGCAACATTACCCGCGGCCGTTACCGCGTCGGCTGCGCCTGTCTGACCCACCGTCACGTTGCTGCTCGTTAAGGTTATGTTCTCTGCGGAGCTCACTGCGGCGGCTCCTGCTGCTTGCTTCAGCGCTATGTCGGCGGTCGTGGCAAAGTCTATATTGCCTGCCGTTGTTGTAGAAATCGCGTTGCCGGCCGTATTCTGGCTGATCGTCAGCGTGCCCGTGCCGCTAAACCTCACATTATTGCTCGTTGCAGCGATTGTACTCTTGTTCGAAGTTATTGAGTTTGTCCCAATTAAGACGATTTCTAAGTCTCCATTGCCACCCGTCGCCGTCACTAAGCCATTGTCAGTGCTTAGGTCCACGCCGTCCAGCGTCAAAACCCCGGTGCCGCCCGTTGTGGAATAAGAGATCTTTCCCCTGCCAGCACTAGCAGCGCCCGTGCTGTCCTTATAGCCCTTAGATGTCGCATAGTCCCTGGTTTGGCCGTCTGTGATCTGCGTTAGTGCACCATCTCCCGCCGCGGGCAAGATGCTCACCGTTGTTGGAACCACAGACTGCGCCACGTGCCCTGGGCATACCATCCCAAACAAAATCGCTATTGGCAAAAGCCCTATAAATATCCTTTTTATTGTTTTCAATTTAATTAAACTCATCACTCATTCTCCTTTATAAACTAATTTTTATCATTTTAAAGCTTATATTTTTATTGTTTGTGCATTCTCAAGAATTATTTTCTGTATTCACCCCCTAAATTATTCTTAATATATTAAAATTCGTTTTATTAAATCGGAATTTAATTATATTTTTAACAAAAATTAAATTTATAATCATGTAATAATATGTAAAATTTAAAATGCATAAAATAAAAAGAGCGCATCACACAGTTTGAATTTTGCTGTATGACACGCTCTAAAACTTGGTTCTATCTATAATTACAAAAATTTAAATATATCCGCCGGCTTATTGGCGACAAACTTGGCGTTGTTCTCCTCCACAAGCCTGCTAACGTCGGCATTTCGCCAATTCACCAAGATGCAATCTATGCCCGCGTTTTTGGCCGTGGTTATGTCCGTTATACTGTCGCCGATGTAAACCGTTTCCTCCGGCAAAGCTCCGTTAATCCGCATCAGTTCGTTCGCGGCATAAGGGTCCGGCTTGGAGGGCCGGCTCTCTATATACCCCAAAATGCCGGAAAAATTAATCCCCGCAAACATCTCTGCGCAAAGCTCCTCCGCCAAAAGCTGCGATTTATTCGTATTTATCGCAATCGAAATATTGCCATCTTCATTCAACTTTTTTAAGACGTCCAAAATCCCGTCAAATGGCTTGGTATTCGGCTTAGGATCCGCCAAGTACACCTCACGATATTTCTCCTTCAACTTCGAGATCATCTCAGCGGTTCGGTCCTCATCCCCAACCAAATTAGAAAACATAACCTCCAAATTGCCGCCCACCATGTGCTTATATTCCTCGAGCGAGTGGGTTTTAAGGCCAAAATGCTCCAAGACTTTGTTGAAACACCGGCCCGCATCGACTATGGTGTCGATCAAAGTGCCGTCCAAATCAAAAATAACAAGCTTCTTCATAATCATTTCCCCAACTTTGCCTTCGCGGTTTCAAATCGCTGCACCAAAAGCTGCATTCTGGCGCGGTCTTCGTTCGCCATCCTGTCGTAGAACTCGCATTTATTTTGCAGATACAAGACCTCAAACTCCATCGCTTTCAAAATGCCAGCTTTCAGCAGGTCTGCGTCATCATCGTACTTGAACACGATTTTTCTGGTCTCAAATTTATCCGCAAGCCCCTTCATGCCCTTGATGAAGTCAATCGCGTCAAACGATATGCCTCCGCCAAAGCCCACTACGATGCCGGCAGCCTTAGCTTTCTTTGCAAAATATTTCGAGGTCTCAAAAACTTCCTCTCCATTTATAGCGTCCCGTGTGAGGCCCATGGAGGCCGACAGATCCACCCTTCCAATCGAGATAGTGTTCAAAAAGCCTGACCCCTGCTCAAGTATCTCGTCAAAATTCTGCTTGCAAGTCTTCGTCTCGGCGTTTATAATCCACTCAACGTCCGAAATTTCCTCACCATAGACCTTTTTGGCTGCCCCCACAAATTTTTTCATCGCAAAAGGGCTCTCAATCATTGGCGCCATAATTCCGCTTGCACCTAAAAGCCTGCACTGATCCAGATCTCGTACAGCCTCGCAGCCTCCAATCTTTATAAACAGCTTCATATCCGCGCGAAAAACAAGCTCGCACAACCGAATCAGCTCGTCTTTGCGCGATCCCTCTGCCTCAAACTCTGCCTTTACCGCCAAAACGTTGTTCTCGGCCTTCAGGCTTTTTAAAAGCTCCAGCATCCTAGTTTCCAGTTTGTTCACAATGACTCCCTCCACATCGACATCCTTAGCATTTCAAGTAAAATCAAAATCTCCAAAATTGATTTCTGCATATTTAAGTATACCACAAACCCTGAACATTTTAAAGCCCGGCGCCAGCCCTTGTCAATATAAGACTCACTCTAAACCGCGAAGATGCAGCTCGTTTGAGAGATACGCGAACTGTTTTATGGACAAATTTTCGGCCCGTTTGGTTTGCAAAATCCCTAGCCGCTCAAAAATTTCCATAAGCTCGGTTTTGGGCATGGCTATAGCGTTCCCGCCGCTCAGTGCGTTTATTACCGTTTTTCGCCTCTGCAAGAACGCCATTTTTATCACTTTAAAAAATAGCTCTTCGCTTAAGACCTTGCACGGCGGGCTTTTTCGGACATTCAATTTGACCACCGCTGAGTCTACCTTTGGCTGTGGCATGAAGCTTCCTTTTTTTACGCCAAACAAGAGCTCTGGCTCTGCGTAATAGTTCACCGCGAGGCTTATGCTGCCGGTTTTTCTGCTCTCTGCCCCGGCACAGAGCCTTTGTGCGACTTCTTTTTGGACCATCACGGTTATTGCGGCTAGTCCTAGTTTTTCTTCGAGCAACCGCATTAAAACTGGCGACGTAATGTAATACGGCAAGTTTGCGCACACAACCACGTTCATGCCCGAAAATTCGGCCTTTAGCAGCTTTTTTAAATCCACTTTCATTATGTCGTCGTTGATGATTTTTGCATTATTAAAGTCTGCAAGAGTCTCGCTTAAAATGGGGATCAGCCGCTTATCGAGCTCTACCGCAACCACTTTTGGCGCCCTCTTGGCTAGCTCGCAGGTGAGCACGCCTATTCCGGGGCCTATTTCTAGCACTCCTGTGTTTTCCTGCTCGGCGCCGCATAATTCCGCCATTTTGGGGCTGATGGTTGGGTTTATCAAAAAATTTTGCCCCAGCGCCTTCGAAAAGCTAAACCCATGCCTTGCCAAAATCTGCTTTATTGTGCCAATGTCCGATAACTTGCCCATTTCGTCTTCTCCCGCCGCCTCTATTAGCTCTTTTCGATAAACTCTTTTTTCTATTATAGCATAATTTAAACTGTGCCAAAAGATTGCTTCTTGTAGAAAAATATTTTATAATGATTTTATCTGGGGGGCTCGTCTTTTTATGGAGAGAATTAATAAAGAAAATTATTATCTGGACATCGCTCAAACCGTGCTGGAACGCGGAACTTGCATGCGTCGGAATTTTGGCGCTATCATCGTTAAGAACGATCAGATCGTCTCTTCGGGCTATACTGGCGCGCCTAGAGGCCGCAAAAACTGCTCCGACGTGGGACATTGTACTCGCGAAATTTTAAATATCCCTCGTGGTGAGCGTTATGAGCTTTGCAGGTCTGTCCATGCCGAAGCCAACGCCATTATTCATGCTGCTAGGAACGACATGATAGGCGCCACCTTGTATTTGGTGGGTAGGGAGGCTTCTTCTGGCGAACACGTCAAGGACACTTGCTCTTGCTCTATGTGCAAACGGCTTATTATCAACGCTGGCATCCGTTTCGTTGTTGTTCGCATCGATGAAACTAATTTTAGGACCTTTGACGTGGACGACTGGGTCGCGGACGATGAATCTTTGGCCGGAAAAACGGGGTATTGAGAACATTCATTTTAACTTTGCAAGAGGAGATTTTTTATGAATCCTGGGTATAAATTGGGTTTGCGGGCCATTAAAACTGCCATTTCGGTGTTTTTTTGCCTTTTGATCGCGCTTATTTTTAATCGGACCGACACTTTGTTTGCAAGCATCGCTGCTATCATCTGCCTGCAGCCGACTTATAATAAAACCTTTAGTTCGGGCTTGCAGCGCTTGGTTGGAACTTTGGTTGGCGGCATTGTGGGGTATTTGATTATTTTGACGATTTATAAGCTGCCGTTTAGAGAGGTTACCACTTTGTTTATTGCGCCTTTTTCGATTCTGATGGTGATTTACATCTGCAACGTGATTAATCAGCCGGCCTCTGTTAGCATTTCTTGCATCGTTGTTCTGAGCGTCGTCATGTGGCCGGACGGGAATATCTCCACTGCCTTCATGTACGTTGTGAACCGCATGCTCGACACCAGCATGGGCATTATCGTTGCGATGCTGGTTAATCGCTTTACTTTTACTAAGCGCAGCAAAAGTCGTGAAAATAAATCACACGAGCTGGATATAAATCGGCATAATTGCTAGAGTCTCGCCATTTTTATTTTGCACGTTGACTTTATTTTTAAAGTGTTTTATAATCTTTTTTGATTTGTTTAAAATTTGAGGACTGAGGATTGCATGAAGATTACGAAGGCTGTGATTCCGGCGGCCGGCCTGGGCACTAGGGTTTTGCCTGCTACAAAGGCTCTGCCAAAAGAGATGTTGCCTATTGTGGATAAACCCGCTATTCAATATATTGTTGAAGAAGCCGTTGCTTCGGGGATTATAGATATTTTAATAATTACAAACCGCGGCAAGGAGCTCATTGAGGATCATTTTGACCGCTCACCAGAACTTGAGCAACGCATCTTAAACTGCGGAAAAGTCGAGCTGGCTGACGATCTTGCCAGGATTTCTAAACTTGCTAATATTTATTTTTTGCGCCAGAAGGAGACTTTGGGCTTGGGTCACGCCGTGAACTGTGCACGCTCCTTTGTTGGCAGCGACGCTTTTGCCGTTCTTTATGGCGACGATGTTATTATTGGCGACGATCCAGCTTGCGCGCAGCTTATTCGCGTTTATCAGGAGTTCGGGCGCGCTGTTTTGGGCATTAACAAGGTCCCCGCGGCGGATATCTCTAAGTACAGCTCCTTGAGGGTTGATCACATTAAGGAAAATATTTTTTCTTGCACCGATATGATCGAAAAACCCGCGAAGGATCAGGTCATGTCGCTGTACTCGATTTTGGGAAGGTGCATTTTGACACCGGATATTTTTGATATTTTGGACACCATAAAGCCCGGTGTTGGTGGAGAAATTCAGCTGACAGACGCTATTAAGGTTCTTGCGAATACTGTGGGCGTTACGGCTGTGGAGTTCACCGGCGTGCGCTACGATATGGGCAATAAGTTGGGCATTTTGAAGGCTTGTATCGAGGTCGGGTTAAGGCATCCAGAAATTGGGGCTGACTTCAAAACTTATTTAAAAGACATTGCTAGCCGCATTTAGGGCGGTTTAATTGATAAAAGGATCGCCGGTAATTTTGGTGATCCTTAATTTTTTGTTCTTGCTTTTATCCTAAAATCTCTTTCGGGTTGATAAATTTGCCGTCTTTTTTTATGGCCAAGTGCAGGTGATATCCGTCGGCTGCCTCGCAGGGGCTGTCGTTGATTGAGGCTATTTCTTGCCCTGCTTCTACTGTGTCGTTCGCGTTGACCAAGGTTGTCTCGCCCAGACCCGAATAATACGCAACAAAGCCGCCCTCGTGCTCCACCACCATGGTAGTGCCATATAACGGATCGTTATATATTTCCTTGACTTTACCATTTGTAATCGATTTTATCTTGCTTCCTTGCTCGGCCGCTAGGTCGATTCCCTCGTGTGTGCGCCAGTCCTTCAACGTCTTCGAAAATACCGGGTTCTCTCCGCTAAAGTCTTTGATTATGTCCTTCGAGGTCGGGTAAACGATGATACCGCTCGCCTGCGCATTTACCGAGACACTCTGCTGCTCGTCCGATTCCTGCGCTGGTCTTGAGCGGCTCATTTGTTTTGATTCACTGTTGGCGTTGCTTGTTGGCTTTCTTGCTGTGTTTTTGGCCGAATTCTCTGTTTTAACCTTATATTTTGGCGAGACGTTCGACACATTTACGTCATCGTCCGGCCCAGTAAAGCGCTTTATGCTATCATAAGTAGTCCAGCCGGCAACCCCCACCGCCAAAATGCAGATCCCCAGCGCTACGTAAAAATTGATGCCTTTCTTTTTATTTTTTTCTTTCGCGTCATTTATTTTTATCTCGTTCATTTTCAACAGCACCTCCGAGTATATCTTTACCGGAAAAATGCCGCTGTATGCACCATAAAATAAAATTTTTGCTAGATAAACTTAGGTCGCAAGTACATTGTTTTTTACGCAGCCTCAACGCAATCAAACGCAGATCATATCTTTAAACTTTTCGAAAGTCTTCTCGCCGATGCCCGAGACATTCTTTATCTCCTCAATGTCCGAAAATCTGCCAATCTTCGTCCTATATTCTATAATCTTTTTCGCCGTCGTCGGGCCGATTCCGTTTAGCCTCTCGTCCAGTTCGTCCGCCGTAGCTGCGTTAATGTTCACCTTTGAAGAATCTCCACTTGAGCTCTGCGCATCATTGCCGCTAGTGCTCGAACTCATACCAGTTTCAGAAGCCTCACTTGCACCACCGGCTGCGCTGCCTTGCGTGTCGGAGTCCACGTAAATCACCGACGGAATCGATATCGTCGGAATAAAAAACGCGTTATAAAATAAAATCCCGGCGCACAGCACAAGCGCCACAATAATCAATATTTTTTCGTGATTTTCCTTTACGTCCATTGCACGACTCCCCCAAGTATTTTACGTTTCTAATACAAATTTTATATTATAATTTGAAAATTGTAAACCAATCAAGCTCAAAAAATCGCTCTAAATATGAATATTATCTTTTTAATTTTGCAAAATATTTATATCATAATTTTTTGCTTTACTATTTGTATAATTACCCATCAAAATTACAAAAATCCTAGATAAACCCAAAATTTTATCCGCAAATTTCCGATAATAATCCGCTCTTTTTTTGCAAATAATATTAGTGCAAACGCAAATAATATCTGTATTTTTGAAAAGGAGTGAATGATTATGGCTAAGAATTCAGTCGTTGTCCCAGAGGCTCGTAAGGCTCTTGATAAGTTTAAGATGGAAGCTGCTAACGAAGTCGGCGTGAATCTTAAAGAAGGCTACAATGGCGAATTAACTTCTAGAGAAGCCGGTTCTGTCGGTGGCCAGATGGTTAAAAAAATGATAGAGCAATACGAAAATAACATGAAGTAAGTTAACTGAACATATCAAAAAGCCCTCATTAATCGCAATGAGGGCTACTTTTATTCAAAAAAGTGACCAAATATGTGATAATTGGTCACCTTTTCTATATGCTATATTTTATACCCCAACTTTGTTAGGATTAAGCGCAATGCCCGGCCCCATGGTAGATGAAATCACACAAGACTTAATATATTGCCCTTTTGCTGCCGCCGGTTTTGCCTTTACAATCGCACCAAGCAAGGCATCAAAGTTCTCAACAAGCTTATCTTTGCCAAAAGAAGCCTTACCGATCATGCAGTGGATAATATTCGTTTTATCCAGCCGGTACTCAATCTTACCAGATTTAGCTTCTCTAATGGCCTTAGCAATATCCGGCGCAACCGTACCAGCCTTCGGGTTTGGCATCAAGCCCCTCGGGCCCAAAACTTTACCCAGCCGGCCAACAAGCGCCATCATATCTGGCGTAGTGATAAGCACATCAAAGTCCATCCAGCCTTCGTTTTGGATCTTCGTGACCATTTCCTCTGCGCCCACAAAGTCCGCACCGGCTTCTTGCGCTAATTTAGTATTTTCACCCTTACAAATGGCCAACACTCTAATATTCTTGCCGGTTCCATTAGGCAAAACAATGGCTCCGCGCACCTGCTGGTCCGCATGCCGAGAGTCAACCCCCAGCTTAACGTGAACCTCAACAGTTTCGTCAAACTTAGCCGTGGCCGTCTTAACGCAAAGATCCAAGGCCTCGTCAGTATCATATAATTTAGTTTTGTCGATAAGCTTCGTGCTATCAACATATTTTTTACCGTGTTTCATTGGTTTTCCTCCCTATTAAGTGGTAAAATCGGATTTCTGTCCTCCCACCCGGGTAAATCAATCGATTACTTCTATGCCCATGCTACGCGCCGTACCGGCAATCATACTCATCGCAGTGTCGACATTTGCAGCATTCAGGTCTTGCATCTTCTGTTCAGCAATCTTTTTGACTTGTTCGCGGGTAATTTTTGCAACCTTATTTTTATTCGGAACGCCTGAACCGCTTTCAATTCCGCAAGCCTTTTTAATAAGCACAGCGGCCGGCGGAGTTTTCGTCACAAAAGTGAACGAGCGATCGGCGTAAACCGTAATGACAACAGGGATAATCAGCCCTGCGTCGTTCTTTGTGCGTTCATTAAACTCCTTAGTGAACGCCATGATATTAACACCGTGCTGACCAAGCGCCGGACCAACAGGTGGCGCCGGAGTTGCCTTGCCAGCAGGAATTTGCAGCTTAATAAAGCCAGTGACTTTTTGAGCCATTTTTTGCACCTCCAAAATTTGTGGTAAAATGCGGAACCAGTTCAAAGTTTTCTGGCTCCTCCCACCCGTAGGCATAAAGCCTACATTGTGACGAACAGATATCAACCGCGCGCTATCGAAATCTTAACCTCTTGGCCCTTTCGAGTTTTTGGATCCTTTTGAGCCCTTGTCCCCTTGCGCACTTTCGCGCACCTTGACTATTGCACCTCTATGGGCTCATCTTGACCTTCTTGATTACCTTGCTCATCTGGCCCTCTTGCCTTTTTGGATCCCCTTTGCTCCTTGACCCCTCATTAGCGCCCTTGCACTGTTCAAAAATACCGTTCATCACAAAAATAAATCAATCCGCAAGCTGAACTTGCGATAAATCCAGTTCAACCGGTGTGTTGCGCCCAAACATCATAACGTTTACTCGCACATAATCGTTAGCCGTGTCAAGCTCCTCAACCGTGCCCACGTTATCCTCCAGCGGGCCATCAATAATAACAACCCGGTCACCAACGCCATAGTTAACTTCTATCGTGTTTTTCTCGACCCCAAGGCGTTTAATTTCTTCTGCAGTCAATGGACTCGGTTTAGACGAGGGACCCACAAAGCCCGTGCAACCTCGAATATTCCTCACAACATACCAAGTATCATCCGTCAAGATCATCTTGACAAGGACATACCCCGGAAAAACTTTGCGCTCAACCTCGCGCTTCTGGTTATCTTTAATCTCAGTAACAGTCTCCATAGGTACAAAGGTCTCTTGAATTAAGTCGCGCAGACCCCTGTTTTCAACCGTCTTCTCAAGGTTCGAGGCAACTTTATTCTCATACCCCGAGTAGGTATGCACAATATACCATTTAGCTTCTTCTGCCATAACTTCCCCCTAGGCTCATCAGTTGGCAATGTGCATAATTGTGCCAAATCCCATAGTCAAAAGGTAATCTAAAGCACCCACAAAAACCGCACTAACAAAAATTGATGATAAAACAACCCAAGTATCTTTAAAGGTGGATCCAATCGTTGGCCAAACTACTTTTTTTAGCTCGCTTTTGCAATCAACAAAAAATTTACCAATTCGTTTAAATACATTGACTTTGCCATCTGCATGTGCTTTCTTTGCCATAAAAAAGGCCCCCTTTTTAAATTTACTTTGTTTCTTTGTGCAAGGTATGTTTTTTGCAGAACCTACAGTACTTGTTCATTTCAAGCCTGTCAGGATCATTTTTTTTATTTTTCATTGTATCGTAATTGCGCTGTTTGCACTCTGTGCAGGCTAATTTAATTTTTACTCGCATGACGGCACCTCCCGGTATATCGGAATTTTTAGCCTCCCTCTAAAAAGCACAAAAAACCACAGCCTTTATTTAGAGGTAAATATACTATACCACAATTCACAAGTTTTCGTCAAGTATTTTCTGTCATATTTTTGCGAGCTTATACTGCGCGGGTTTTCAGGGTTTTGCGTGGCTATTTTCTCTGCTGAGCCTGCTGTGCCTGCGCTGCACTTAGTGTATCTGAGATAAAAGTCGATCGCTTCTTTATTTTTTCTGGTTTTATCTTTTTCCCTTTTAGCTTAAATGCCTCTTTCATCGCAATTTGCAGCTCTTTGCTAACCGCCGCACCGATGTTTTCGCGCGCAATTGTGTCATCAATCGCATTTAAAAATACAATGGTTATGATGGCTTTTGTGTCCAGGTCGCCAGAGTCATACAAATTGCTAAATACCGTGCACAACTTCTTAAACTTATCTTTGGGCTCTTCGCTCGTTAGCACCTCTTTTACCAGCGGTAATGCCTTTTCTCGCGCAAAGGTTACCCCTCTAAAGTTTTCATAACTTTCCTTCTCCTGCTGCAGGCTCTCTTTTAGCTCCGGAAAGATATTCGCTATCCTGTTCATCAAAAACAGCGAACTCGCGCTATCTTCGTCTTCGCCTTTTTTCTTTTTCTTTGCAACCTTCTTACTACCAGCCTTGCCTGTTGCGCCCCGCACTGTTTCTGCAAAGTCCGCAGCTATGTCTTTGGCTTCTCTTTCTGTGTCCAACTGCGGATCAAACAGCCAAGTGGAGAGCACCTTGCTCTCCGAACCCTGCGATATTCTGCCGTTCTCTACTTCGCAGCTCAAAAGCTCGAACTGATTTTTCGACTCTTCAAAATTCACCGCAAACCCGCTACCTGTCGATTCTTTTGCAAATAATATAGATATATCATTATTTTCGGCTTTAACCTTGTTGTATCCGCTTTTTGACAGCACTTCGCTTAATTTCTCACCTATGATTTTTAGCGCCTTATCCCTCAAAACAGTCACTCCTAATTTATACTCTAATGCTATTTTAGCACATTTTTCTATTGTTGGCTACGGTGCAAAAATTTTTTAATTTTATTGAACCATTTGCGCCAATATGGTAATATTAACTTGTAGGAGGTTTTTTTATAATGAAGAAAAAAGTTGTTGCTATTTTGTTTGGCGGCGCCTCTTCGGAACACGAGGTTTCGCGGCGCTCTGCCACTGCTATTATAGAGAATATTTCTAGAGAAAAGTACGATATTTTGCTAGTTGGCATCACCAAAAAGGGTGAATGGTTCCTTTATAGCGGCGATGTTGCCAAAATTTCAAACGGCGAATGGGAGCAGGATATTCAAAACAAAAAAGCTGCGTTTATCTCGCCAGATGCCTCGACGGGTGGCCTTCTTGTTCTTGCAGGCGGCCAATATTCCACCTTGAAAATTGACGTTATTATCCCTGTTTTTCACGGCAAAAACGGTGAAGACGGCACTATTCAGGGGCTTTTTCAGCTTGCCAAGATTCCTTTTGTGGGCTGCGACTTGCTTTCCTCCGCCACTTGCATGGATAAAATTTGCACGAACATTATTCTAGGCTTTGCCGGCGTCAAGAAGGCTAGGTTTGCTTTTTTTACTAAGAACGACTTTAATGAGGACTCCGAGCGCTGTCTTGACCACGTTGAGAAGACTTTGCCGGGATATCCGGTTTTTGTTAAGCCCTCTAATGCGGGATCTTCTGTTGGTGTTACCAAGGTTACCTCGCGCGGGGACTTATCTGACGCTATAAAGACCGCTCTTAACGAAGACGACCGCGTTTTGGTTGAGGAAGCCATTGTTGGGCAAGAGGTTGAATGCGCTGTTTTGGGGAATGAGAGCCCGATTGCCTCCATTGTGGGCGAGATTGTTTCTGCAAACGAAATTTACGACTACGAGGCCAAGTATATTAACGATAATTCTAAGCTCTACATCCCCGCCCACATCGGCGATGGGGCCTCTAATCGCATTCGTGAAATCGCAATAAAAGCCTACGAAACCATGAGCTGCTCTGGGCTTGCTCGTGTTGACTTTTTTGTTGAGCGCGGTAGCAATGAGGTTTATTTGAACGAGATAAACACCTTTCCCGGTTTTACTTCTATCAGCATGTATCCGAAGCTCTTTGAGCGCACTGGAATCCCGTTTGCGGAGCTCATTGACCGGCTGATTGATCTGGCTTTAAAGAGGGCTAACTTGGATGAATAATAAAGCTATTGGTGTTTTTGACTCTGGACTTGGCGGTCTGACTGCGGTTAAGGAGCTTTTGAAGGTTTTGCCGCACGAGAATATTGTTTATTTTGGCGACACCGGGCGCGTGCCCTACGGTGACAAGAGCCAGAAGACTATTTTGAAGTACGCTTTGCAGGATATTGAGTTTTTGAAGTCTTTGGACGTTAAGATGATCTTGGCGGCATGCGGCACGGTCAGTTCTACTCTTGACGAGAGCGCGGTGAAAATTGACGTTCCATTTACCGGCGTGGTTAAACCTACCGCCACTGCTGCCGCCAACGTTACTCGGAACAACCGGATCGGGATTATTGGTACTACGGCGACTATTAAAAGCGGTGCGTATCGGCGCGAGCTGCTTAAGATTAATCCGCATTTTCAGATTTTTGAGCAGGACTGCCCTTTGTTTGTGCCTTTGGTCGAGAACGGCTTTATTGAAAGCGACAATCAGGCCACTTTAATTATTGCCGAGAAGTACCTTGCGGGGCTTCGCAACCATAAAATCGACACTTTGATTTTTGGCTGCACCCACTACCCCATCATCAGCGAGATCATCTCTAGAGTCATTGGTCCGGAGGTTCGCTTGGTTGACTCTGGCCGAGAAGCCGCCGTTTTTGCCGCGAATATTCTTCGGTTTTCCGAGAATTTGGCCGAGCGCAAGACTTCTGGCTCGTGTACTTTTTATGTTAGCGACACTGTGAGCAGTTTTTCGAAAAATGCCGAACTTTTTCTGCAGCAGAACGTCACTTCTAAGGTTAAAATGGTCGATATTGAGAAGTATTCGCCGGCCTCTTTTAATGAGAAGTTTACATAATCCGATGTCGCAGCAGTATAAGAATACGGTCGTGTCTGTTTTTAGCCGCCAGGCCTGCAATGGACAAGTTGAGGAATTTGAATTTTCAGCTCCGTGCCGCTGCTGTGTTGACTCTACGCTTGGGGTGGCGGATATCTCTTACGACGAGGTCATTGACTGCTGCCGGACTGCCTGCACCATCAAGGTTTTGGGCCCGGGCTCTGTTTGTGTATTGCGAAACGGCGCGCAATCGGTTAAACTTATATTTGAGAAAAACGCTCATCATGTTTGCACTTATTTTACCGAAGCTGGGAGCTTTAATTTGGGCGTTTTGGTGCATGATTTGGCTTGCGATTTTGGTGATGGCCGTTGCCGTATTGCTATTCGTTACGCTTTGGACTCCGGCGGTGCGGCTTTTAGCGAGAACGAAATTGTTGTGAATGTTAAGGAGGATGACGGGGATGTCTAAGATCGTGTTTGGGGCTATTGACGATTTGAAGAGGATTATTGGCGCTGCTGTTGACGCGGCTGTTAAGAGTGAGGCTTTGCCACCTGTTTATGAGGCTATTTGCGTTAATGTGGAGACTCCTGCTGACCGCAAAAACGGGGATTTTTCTTCTAACGTTGCTATGGTGAATGCGAAGAAATTTGGCATGGCGCCCATTAAAATTGCGGAGATTATCGGTCAAAACTTGGATTTGAGCGGTAGTCTTTTTGACCGATTCGAGATTGCCGGGCCTGGGTTTATCAACTTTTTCTTTGCTAAAGAATTTTATGCTTCTGTTGTGAACGACATTTTGGCGCTTGGCGCTGACTACGGGCGTTCTGACTTTGGGCGGGGCAAGAAGGTTATGGTTGAGTTTGTCTCGGCGAACCCCACCGGCCCCATGCACATGGGAAATGCTCGGGGTGGCGCTTTGGGAGACTGCTTGGCTGCGGTTCTGGATGCGGCTGGCTTTGATGTTTGGCGCGAGTTTTATATAAATGACGCGGGAAATCAGATCGACAAGTTTGGGATGTCCTTAGAGGTGCGCTATTTGCAGCTTCTTGACTGCGAAGAAAATCACCCGCTGCCCGAGGATAGCTATCACGGCGAGGACATTAAGGATCTGGCGCAGGAATTTATTGATTTAAACGGCGACAGCTACTTGAACGTCGATCCGGCCATCCGTCAGCAGGCGTTGGTTGACTTTGCGCTGCCGAAGAACATCACTAAGATGATGGTTGACCTCGAGAAATACCGCATCGTTTTTGACAAGTGGTTCCACGAGAGCGACCTGCACAACAACGGCGAGATTACCGAGACTATCGAGATTTTGAAGAATAGCGGCATGACTTACGAGCTCGACGGCGCTTTGTGGTACAAGGCGACTAAGTTTGGCTCTGAAAAGGACGAGGTTTTGGTCCGCCAGAACGGCAACCCCACCTATTTCGCCGCCGATATTGCCTATCACCGCAACAAATTCGTTAAGCGCGGCTTTAACCTTTGCATCGACATCTGGGGCGCCGATCACCACGGGCATGTTGCGCGCGTTAAGGGGGCTATGGACGCTATTGGCCTGGATGGAAACAATCTGGAAGTCATTTTGATGCAGCTTGTGAAGCTCGTTAAAGACGGTCAGGTCGTCCGCATGAGCAAGCGCACCGGCAAGGCCATTCAGCTCGCCGACCTTTTGGACGAAGTCTCGGTGGACTCGGCCAGATTCATTTTTAACACGCGCGAGGCCAACACTCAGATGGATTTCGACCTCGATTTGGCGGTCAAAGAGGACGCTCAAAACCCCGTTTACTACGTGCAGTACGCGCACGCCCGAATTTGCAGCATTTTGTGGGCACTTGAAAGGGAGAATATTCGGCCTAGGGCTTGCTCTTTGGAGGAACTTTCTTTGCTTGACACCCCAGAGGAGCGCGATTTGATCCGGCATTTGGCCATGTACACCGGCGAAATCGTTGATTCTGCGAAAAGTTACGATCCGACCCGCATCACGCGCTATGTGATCGCCTTGGCCACTCTGTTTCATAAATTTTACAATTCTTGCCGCGTTAATTGCGACGACGAGCCCCTGATGTTCGCGCGGATTAGCCTTTGCGTCTGCGTGAAGACCGTCATTAGCAACGTTTTGAACATGCTTAAAATCAGCGTGCCCGAAAGCATGTAGGTTTTCAAAATTAATACCCCGGTTGCCGCCCTGTGTGATGCGACATCTGGGGTATTTTCTTTTTTAGAAATTTATTTAATTATTAATCAAATTGCGGACAAATCCAGTAAGCTCGGCCTCTTGCCCTTTGCTCACTTTTATTGCGTGGACCTCGTTATTTTGCGCGTCAATTAAGATTTTTAGCTCATTTAAGTCGGTAAGATCCCCGGCATTTCGGCCCACCGTGTAAACCAAAACCTTCTTGTTTTTAAACGGGTGAGTCATTATGTATTCGCTCAAGGTCGGTGAAACACGGCCAAGACACACACCAGAGCCAAACACCAGCAAGTCATATTCGCTCAAAATATATTTAAGCTCGTACGAGGGATAGTTCACCGTGACCGTATAGCCGTTTTGCACTAAACAATCAGCAAGGGCCACCGTTAATTCGGCCTCTGCTCCGTGTTTCGTCGGCTGATAGACCACCAGAGCGGACTTTTTGCCATCTCCAAACTTCAGTTCCTTCGGCTCATGCCGGACATTTAGCGCCTTGACGTCATTTTTTAGCCGAAAAGAAAACAAAAACAGCGCGAACAGCAAAATCAGGAAAATTATCGCTAAAAAGCCCATCAGACTCGCCTCCACAAATAAATTTTGCGCAAGCTATTCCACTTTTTTTACGAACGCCTTCATTGTTAAATATTGGCTATCCACGATTGTGCGCTCGTGAACACCAGCTCCCATCACGCCAAACGGATCTTTGGCCGTAACCTCAAACGTCAAGAATTTGCCGTCGATCTTCACAAGTTCCGACTCGAACTTCACCTGCGTTCCCACCGGAGTCGCACAAAAATGCTGAATATTCATAGATCTTCCCACCGTGGTGAGGCCTTTTTCTAAGTGATCCTCCAAGCTTTTGCACGCGGTGGACTCCATAAAATAGATCATCGAAGAAGTCGACAAAACGTCCAAATTCCCCAACTCCTGCGATTTATAAGTGTCCTTTTTTTGAACAATGTATTCTAGTTCCCCTTTTGTCCCCAATGTTAACAAAAAAATTCCCCCAAACGCGCATAAATACGTCCATCTGGCCGTCAAAATATCTCATAATCAGCTTAAACGCAATTATTATATATCTTCCCCATCAATTTGTCAACAAAACTTCGCTATTTATTCAACTTTCTTTGATTAGTCCACGTTATACAAAACTTTTAGTCTTTCTATGCCTTTTTCGATTTTATCATGAGAGTAATCATACTTTGCCAAGGCTTCATCGCTGAATTCATGCGCTTCGTTAAAAAAGTTTAGCGCCAATTCAAAGCGTCTGGCCGTTTTTTGCTTGTCCAGACCGTCAAAAATCAGCCTCTCTGCCTTGTTAAAGTTTTTATCCGCAATAAGCTTTTTTGCCATTCTCTCTAAGATGTCATCTTCCAGCTCTGTTGCGGAATCTTCATCCTCGTCCACGTCCAAAATCGTCTTCACCCTGTCTTTTCCAAAAAGAATCGCCGCAAACGTGTTAGCAATCGCCTCTATTTGCCGCTCCATCCAGTCTTTTTTGATACCCATAGTTCTATTCTCCTTCGTTTTTCACAAAATTATAATCACAGCGTCAGTTGCTCTGGCGCGTCCGCGCTTGAATTCGGCACCGTTCCTGCAGCCGGTAAATTCTTTGGCCGATAATGCCTCGCCACGTCCGTTAAGCTCTTTGGGTCAAGCTCTTTTGCGGCAACAACGCGGTGCCCCTTTCTCAGGCTCATTACCGAGACTCCCTGTGTCGACTTCGTTGTCTTAGCGTTAAGCATGCTCGTGTTAAAAACCAACGCCCGTCCTGCCGACGAAGTCACCACAAAGTCTTTTTCCTCGCCCAAATACTTAATCCCCACAACACGCGATTTATCCGAATAAGCCTTGACCAGCTTTTTTCTGTTCGTCTTGGTTTTGTAAGCCTCGAGCGTAACCTTGGCGACCTTGCCATTCTCAAAAAAGAACAGCACGCATCCCGCATAATTCTGCGTCGCAATCATGCACAAAGCCGATTCGTCCGGCTCCATCTCTAGCTTGGCCGGTACAAATTCTCCAAGCACGCTCGCCTTAGAATCCGCAAAATCCGCAACCTTCGCCTTATAGACCTGCTGCTTATCCGTAAAAAACAACAAGTCAAAATTATTGTTCGCTTCGATGGTCTGCAGGATTTCGTCCCCGTCCTTTAGCTTCTGATCGTTGCTCATCCGCAAGGACTGCGGCGTGATTTTCTTGAAATACTGGTGCTGCGTAAAGAACAGGTGCACCGGATAATCCGGCACTTCCTCCTCCATGTCGGCCTCGGCCACGTCCTCCTTGTATATTAGCATAGTTTTCCTCGGTTTGCCATACTTTTCTGCAATATTTTTGAGTTCTTGCGCGATTATTTCCTTTATTTTTTCGTCGTCGTTCAAAATCGACTCTAACTCTTTGATCAGCTCCTTTAGCCGCTCGATCTCGTCCGTCCGCTTCAGAATGTACTCTCGGTTCAAGTGCCGCAGCTTTATCTCCGCCACGTAGTCCGCCTGCACCTCGTCGATGTCGAAACCCTGCATCAAGTTGGGCACCACCATCGATTCTTCCTTCGTGTTTCGTATGATTTTTATCGCCTTGTCTATGTCTACAAGAATCTTCTTGAGGCCCGCCAGTAGGTGCATCTTGCTTTTTTGCTTATGAAGATCAAACTGCGTTCTACGGCGCACGCACTCCGTTCTAAAGGCAATCCACTCGCAAAGTAGCGCTCTCACCCCCAGTACTCGTGGCGTTTCGTTTATCAGCACATTGAAGTTGCACGAAAATGAGTCCTCAAGCGGCGTCATTCTGTACAGCTTTTGTATGAGTTTTTCTGCGTCCGTTCCCCGTTTTAGGTCGATCGTTATCTTCAGACCTTCTATTCCAGTTTCGTCGCGGATGTCCGAAATCTCCCTCACGCTGCCCTTTTTCACAAGGTCAATGATCTTTTCGATGATCGCTTCTGAGGTTGTGGTGGGCGGAATGCTGCTAATGTCAATGCAGTTCTGCGCTTTGTCATAAGTATACCGCGCGCGCACCTTTATGCTGCCGCGCCCCGTTTTGTAAATATCGACCATGGCCTTTTCGTCGTAAATTATGCTGCCTCCGCCGGTAAAGTCGGGCGCCAGAAGCACTTTGTTTATATCCGCCTCCGGGTCTTTAATCAGCATTGTCGTCGCTTTGCAGACCTCCCGCAGGTTGAACGGACAAATCGAGCTCGCCATGCCCACGGCTATCCCTGTGTTCGCATTTACCAAGATCGACGGAAAGCTCGCCGGCAGCAGGGTCGGCTCCTTTTGCGTGTTATCGTAGTTGTCCACAAAGTCGACGGTGTCCTTGTCGATATCCTTAAAAAGCTCCTCACAGATGTCGTCAAGTCGCGCCTCGGTGTATCGCGAGGCTGCGCACATCATGTCTCTAGAATAAAATTTGCCAAAATTTCCCTTAGAGTCCACATACGGGTGCAGCAACGCCTCATAGCCGCGACTCAGGCGCACCATGGTATCATAAATCGCGCTGTCTCCGTGCGGATTGAGCTTCATCGTTTGACCCACTATGTTTGCAGACTTAATCCTGGCCGAGCCTAAAAGCCCCATCTTGTACATAGTGTAGAGCAGCTTGCGGTGCGACGGCTTAAAACCATCTATCTGCGGGATGGCCCGCGACAAAATCACGCTCATTGCGTATGGCATATAGTTTTTCTCCAGCGTACTTGCGATTTTCTGCTCCACGATTTCGCCCGCACCGTTAATTACCCCGTGCGTCCGTCCTCCATGCCCATTTATATCCTTTGAAAAATCTTTTTTCTTCGATGCCAAAACTTTTCACCTCCGTAACCTTTGCGCGGCCGCTCAGCTGATGTCCGCGACGTCAATGTAAAGATGCCCGTTCTCCACAATGAACTCCTTGCGGCCCGCTATGTTGTCACCCAGCAGCACATCGAACATCTGCGCCGTCCGTTGCGCGTCCTCCGGCATTATCTTTATCAGTCTGCGCGTTTTCGGGTTCATCGTCGTCAGATTCATCATGTCCGGCTCGTTCTCGCCAAGCCCCTTCGACCGCTGGATTGTACACTTTTGCGCCCCCAAGCCCTTTATGAAGTCCTCCTTTTCCTTTTCCGTGTACGCAAAATACGTCTCGCTCTTCGTGTTGATCTCATAAAGCGGCGATTCCGCGATGAAAACCTTGCCCTCATCGATCAGCCGTGGCGTCAACCGATAAATCATCGTCAGCAGCAGCGTTCGGATCTGAAAGCCGTCCACGTCGGCATCCGTGCACAGAATAACCTTGCTCCACCGCAGCAAATTTATGTCAAACGACGCCAAATCCTTGCTCGCCTTAGATTTTATCTGCACTCCGCAGCCCAGAACCTTAATTAGGTCCGTTATGATCTCGCTTTTAAAAATCTTGTTATAATCGACCTTCAGGCAGTTCAAAATCTTGCCGCGAATCGGGATAATCGCCTGAAAATTCGGGTCGCGCGCCTGTTTGCAGGCTCCCAGCGCAGAGTCGCCCTCCACGATAAACAGCTCGCGCTCCGACACGTCCTTACTCCGGCAGTCCACAAATTTCGCAACCCGACTAGTGATATCCATATTGCTCGTCAGTTTCTTTTTGATGTTAAGCCGCGTCTTTTCCGCATCCTCGCGGCTTCGTTTGTTTATGAGTACCTGCGCCCCGATTTTTTCGGCGTCCGTCGGGTTCTCAATAAAATAAACCTCCAGCTGATGCCGGAACATCTCGACCATGGCGTCCTGTATGCCCTTGTTCGTTATCGATTTTTTCGTCTGGTTCTCATACGACGTCACGTTTGAAAACGACGAAACCACCACGACCAAGCAGTCCTCCACGTCGGCAAACGTTATCTTGCTCTCGTTTTTGTTGTACTTCCCGCCCTGCTTCAAGTAGGAGTCGATCTGGTACACAAACGCGTTCTTCACGGCCTTTTCGGGCGCGCCGCCGTACTCTAGCCAGCTCGAGTTGTGATAGTACTCGGCCCCGCTTACTTTGTTCGAAAAAGCAAACGCGATGTTTATCTTCGTTTTGTAATATGGCTTGTCGTCGCGGTCGCGGACCTTTTTTTCGCCCGTCCAAAACTGCACCGGAGTCAAAAAGTCCTCTCCAATGAGCTCTTTAACGTGGTCCACAATACCGTTTTCGTACTGAAACTCAGATATCTCGAAGCTTTCGCCCGCCTGGCACCGAAAAATAAACTTCAACCCCGCATTAACAATGGCCTGGCGCTTCATTATGTCAAAAAAGTACTCCTGGCTTATGTTTATGTCCGTAAACACCGCCAAGTCGGGCTTCCAGCGAATTTTCGTCCCGGTGTCTTTGCCATCATACGGCTCCTTTTTTAAACCACCGACGTTCTCGCCTTTTTCGAAGTGCAAGCCATAAACAAAGCCGTCGCGCTTTATCTCAACGTCCATATACTCCGATGAATACTGCGTGGAGCACAGTCCCAAGCCGTTTAGCCCCAGTGAGTACTCGTAATTTTGCGCCGCAGCGTTGTTATACTTGCCGCCCGCGTAAAGCTCGCAAAAAACAAGCTCCCAGTTGAACTTGCCCTCGTTTTTGTTAAAGTCCACCGGAATCCCTCTGCCGTGATCTTCTATCTCTATTGAATGGTCCTCAAACAGCGTCACCACTATCTCCGAGCCAAATCCCTCTCGCGCTTCGTCAATTGAATTCGACAAAATTTCAAAAACCGAGTGCTGACATCCCTCTATTCCGTCCGAACCAAATATAACCGCCGGCCGTTTGCGCACCCTGTCGGCACCCTTCAGCGACGATATGCTGTCGTTCCCATAATTTCGCGCTTTTAATTCCATAAACATCCCCCATTTTGCGGCCTCTACTATTATGTTACGCAATGCCTCAGCTATTGTCAACCCCGCGACGGTAAAACTAAAGAGACTCCCACGTTGAAAAAGGAATCTCTTTTTAGTTAATTTTGGCAAAGCCCCTTGCGCCTACGAATTATATTTTGCTTTTATTTCCTCAAAATAATCGGTCTTTGCGGCATAATCCCACCACAAGCTTTTTCTATTAGCCTCGCCCTGGCCCCACGGCTTGCATATACAGTGCAATATTACTGGGTTTTCATATGCGTCTTGCATCTCGTCTGCAGTATAACGGTCCCTCGCCAGTAAGGTGCCCGCATGCGACTTAGCCCATTCTGGCCCTAGGTTAAAAACTCCATATTTTGCCGGCAAAACACCTGTATTTTTATAGCAAACCACGTTTATAACCGTTTGATCCCACTGCTCTAGCTTATCGTTATTTTTTTCAATAAACTCCGCAAACTTTGGCTCCATATTGTCGGCTCTTAACTTCGCTAAATTCACCAGCATCACGCCACTGCATATATAATGGTCATTATTTATTCCAAATTTATCCGCCCCATGGACATTGTCGTCCAAAAAGCCCCTATAATAAAGGTTTTCCATACTTATGTTGTACATATCAGTCAAATCACCACAAACTAAGACGTCTCCGTCCAGCCAAATGATCTTTTCTATTTCTGGCAGCAAAGATGACAAAGACAGCCTATAATATGCCGGTGTGGTTATGTGTCCCCTATCGTTCGCATTTTTGTAGCGGTCCTGCATATCGATAAACGTTACTTTGCACCTGTTCTCGTATTTATCCTGCAGGCTCAGGATTTTCTGTTTATTCTCCTGAGCAAAGTTGCCAGGAGTCATAATGTAAATATCGTAGTGCGTGTTGCTGTTAGAATTTATCATCATCGACGTTATCGCAACTATCGTCGGGTACGTGTAGTTATCGTCCGCCGCCATCGCCACAGGTATTACCATTGGGTGATTATAACCGCTGCGGACTGCCATCAGCATTGGGTGCCCACTTGGCGTATATTCTTCCTTTTGATGCCAGCTAAACGCAAAAGCTACGCTAAATAAAATCGCAGCACAGGCCATCACAACCAGCCAAAGTTTGCCTTTTAACGTCTTTTTTTCACACATCCATTGCAAAACTCCTTTTTTCACATTTGGAAAAATAAAAAATGGACAAGCTCTTACCTGGACTTTAAATATAATCGTTTTTAGTTATAATGCTTGAAAATGTATCTAATTTAGATTTGCACAACCCCACCAACTCGCTGCTCTTAGCCTCTATTTTTAAAACACGCTCTTCTGGAATATCACTTTTGTCTGCAAAAGCAGCCGTTATAATGCATGATCCTACAGCATTTGCAGCTTGTTCACGAATGTCGTCCTCGCTAAGCTCTAGGTTTACTGATTGGTATGCCATCTTGATTAACCGAATCGGCAAAAACAACTTATACGTAGCAGCAAAATTAGCAGTATGCTTACTTAAAATATTGATCACAGCCGGTTTAATTTTGTCCTCAGGCACACCCAACATCTGGCTTAGACTCTTCATGTCCATTCCGGCGCTTACTTGCTCAAAATTGAATCTATCCAAAAATTCATTAGAAATCCCACTGCCGACCTTCTTTATAAAGTAATTATCAAGCAGACTGCAATTCATAATATATCTTGGGTAGCCGGAAGTTTCCTCAAAAACAGCTGATAAAAACGCGCCTGTTTGCGAATCTTGAAGCACATGTATAAAAACTCCTATGGCAAACCATTTCTCAACAGATGTCTCGGCATTTTGCAATAATATTTTCGCGAATTCCTCAGAATCAGACTCAACTCCGCTTTCTTTGTCAAATCTGAACCTGCCAATGTCTGCATAAACCAGGCCCGACAAGAAAGCTCTCATTTCATCTTCCGATAACGAGATTCCGGTCTGTGCAAGCCACTGTTCTATAGCTCTTTTGCCCAAATAAAAATGAGTATTTGAAAACAATGCGCTTCCCTCCACACAATAAGCAAAACAGCCAAAAATGCATATCATCACAACGCAGAAAAACTTCTTTAAAGCCCTCACTATTATCCTCTTTCTCCTTAATTTCACACAACAACAGAACACACAGATAATTAATGCACTAAATACTAAGATTTAGCAAACATTATTTTTTTGCCAATCAAGCAACGGTAGACAATACATCTCTAATTTTGGGTACACACATATTTACCAGTTCATCGCTTTTAGCCTCTACTTTTTGAGCAACATCTTCTGGGAGTCCATTTTTATATATGAAATCGCGTATAAAAGGAATCGCCGCCATAGATACCCCTACTGCAAATCCTGCCTGGTAATAAATATCGTAATAGCTTAATTTATCTAAACCATAGTATCTATATACCTTCTTTATTAAGTTGCCACATATAACCAAATCTCGTTCGTAATAAGGCCAAGAATTTTTTCTAATGCGAGACTTTGCCAAAGCCTCCATTTTATCTTTCGATACATTTATCACCTTGAACAAACATTCCATGCCAATATCAGTGCTTACTTTTTCAAAATTGAACATATCTAAAAATTCATTATAATTTGTACAGTAATATTTTGATCTAAAGTAATGATCCAATAAACTGCAATTAAAAATATATTTTGAATAATCAGAAGTTTCACCAAAAACATCCGATAAAAACGCGTTTGTTTGCTCATCTTGAAGTGCATGCATCCACCAGCCAAGTGCAAACCACTTTTCTATAGGCGTTTCGGCATAAGACCACATCACCTTTGCAAATTCCTCAGAGTCAGATTGAGTACTACATTCCTTGTCAAATCTAAATTTGCCTATGTCTGCCAAAAACATGCCAGACAAAAAGGCCCGTTTTTCTTCTTTTAAAGTGCTCAACACAGGAGAAATTGCCTTAGTTTCCTCTACTGAGTAACCTAAGGATTTTAAAAGCTCTTCCTTCTCATTTTCTGGTAATTTGCATATCTGCCCGAATATTTTTTCGCCCAAATAAAAGTGAGTGTTTGAAAAAAAAGCACTTACCTCCACACCACAACAAGTTGTCAAGCCAAAAACACATACCAACACAACGCATAAAATCTTCTTTAAATTTTTCATTATTTAACCTCTTTCTAAGTAATATAACATAGTACAAATGGCGGAGAGATGGGGATTCGAACCCCAGAAACCGCTTTAACGGTTTACACGATTTCCAATCGTGCTCCTTCGGCCAGCTCGGACACCTCTCCAAGAACAACCTTAATTATTATAACAAAAAAATCTGTAAAGGTCAAGACTCGCGCTAAAAATTTGTACAGCTTGGCAGATATAGTTGTGTGCAAAATCTACATATTTAATCGGTTTGGTTGGATATATCGCAGCAAAACATAGAAGTTTTTTATAATTCTTTTGTCGAATTATGGTTTACTTTGAATAGTGTATAATATATAATGTGTTTACACATTTTTACATAAGAAAAGGAGCGTTTAAAATGTATAAAAGAAAAGTAATCGCGATAATCTTGTTGGTAAGCTTTATCGCAAATGCTGCGCCTCAGCCGGTTGTTTGTGCCGATGGATATAAATATGAAAACAAATGTTTTGAACAATACCTTGCTAATCTTTCTACATTTTTTCTCTCTAAAAATCAATCTTTAACCACTTTTAAATCACGTGATTTGTACAATAAAGAAATTCGCAAAATCCCCGAAGTTATAAAAAAATGTACTGGCGGGGCCGCTATAACTGAGGAAACGGCTCGTTTCGCAATTGAGGCAAGAAATATTTGCAAAAATGGCTCTCGTGGAGCCATGAAGTGTATAGAATGTGCAAAAAATTTATATAAATCCGAGCCTAATTATACTGTCAAAGATATATTTAGTAAATATAGCAATAACACCCAGCTAATCATCGAAAAATCTCTGTCCACCCGAGCAAGCGCAAATTTTGCATCTAAATTTGCCGACTTTTTTGAAACTCACACACCTTGGTTGTATGAGCATGTATTCTTCCCCACTTTCATGTCTTTCTCACGCCAGTTAAAAGCTCATCCGGCCTTAATAATTCTCACAATTTCAGGCTGTGTTGTTGGTGTTGTCGCTACAACAACGTCCGGCTTATTTAAGCGCCTATCCAACGCTGTTAGCACAAATATCCACCGGTTTAAGGACTTCTGCTTTGGTGCAAATTCTGAAGAACCTAAAATACAGGATAAAATCGATGATGACACAGACGAAGACAACATCTCTTCGTCCGTGGTAACCACAAATGAAACCTCTTCTTCAATTACATGCGACCCAGATTTAGCTGAGTGTTCCGACATAAACGAGCAATAGTTATTTTTTGTTCTTCAATAACTCTCGAGCAAATGCAATTTTTTACCGCTTTTTTCGCAAATATGCTCCGGATGAAACTTTTTTGCCTTCGTCTATCCGAATAAATAGCTTCTGCATCGCGTGGGGAGCCGATTCAAGTTCGTTGCCCCATTGATCCAAAATTTTTTCAACCTTTATTTCAAATGGCTTGTGGCCTGGCTCCAGCACGTCTAGGGTGTCTCCCTTAGAAAATTTATTCCGCTGAGTTATTTCTGCCATTTCGTCACTAAAGCCATCACAAACCGCGACGACATCATATTTGCGGATGTAACCTCCGTTTGAGTATATCTGACCGGGCTCGTTGCCAAAAAAGAAGCCTGTGCTGTACTCTCTGTGGCTGATTTTCTCTAGCTCGTCGATAATCCATGGCTCAATGGGCTTTCCGCTTATGCATAAATCCATTGCGTTTCGATAGGCATTCGTCGTTGTCGCCACATAGTAGGCGGACTTCGCCCTGCCTTCAATCTTCAGGCTCGTCACACCCGCATTTATCACCTCTGGAATATGGTTTATCATACATAGGTCACGCGAATTCAGTATGTACGCCCCGCCGTTTTCCTCCACAATGGGGAAATGCTGGCCTTCTCTGTTTTCTTCAACCAAGCTATACTTCCAGCGGCACGGCTGCGCGCAGTCACCCCTGTTTGCATCGCGACCCGTTAAATAGCTCGAGAGCAGGCATCGGCCCGAAAACGACACGCACATCGAGCCATGCACAAAAACTTCTAATTCTAACCCTGCATCTGTTTTAGCCCTGATTGTAGCGATCTCCTCGAGCGTTAACTCTCTGGCCAAAATAACCCTCTTGGCACCCAGTTCATAAAACGCCCGCGCTGTCAAATAATTCACCACTCCGGCCTGCGTCGAGATGTGCACGTCCACATCCGGCGCATATTTTTTTGCCAGCTGCAAAACGCCTACATCTGCGACTATAATCGCGTCCACCTGCGCGTATGCTAGTCTTTGAATAAACTCTGGCAGCTCTGGGACCTCGTCGTTATGCGGCAATGTATTGCATGTCACGTACACTTTAACGCCGTTTTTGTGCGCAAATTTTACCGCCGTTACGATTTCTTCTTCGCTAAAATTGTTCGGTGCGGTCCGCATTCCAAACGCCTGCCCTGCCAAGTAAACTGCGTCCGCGCCAAAATTCACCGCAGCCATCAGCCGCTCCATGTCGCCCGCCGGAGCCAAAACTTCGGGTCTTTTTGCAAAAATATTTTTATCCCTCAAAACTTTCTTCCTTCTCAACAAAAATTAAGATATGCCGGCCTTCTTCAAGTCCACATTATGCTCCGAAAACGTCTTCGCATAGAAGGTTTTGCCCTCTTTATTGTGACAATAAAAGTAATACTGCGTTGATTTATGGTTCAATACCGATTCAATGGCCGCCATACCGGGGTTACAGATAGCTCCAGGTGTGAGGCCTTTTTTCTTATAGGTATCATAAGGGCTCTCGTAATTCTCCCGAACCTCTTCTGGGGCTTTGTCCTTATTTCTATACGGGTACCAAACCGTTGAACACAGCGACAGGCAACCATTTATTGCATCTCCAAATGGCGAGAGCCCCCCATTTTTCGAAGTATTAAGCCTGTTCTCTATTACCGAAGCTATGCCCAGCATGTCCGCGTCGTTCGAGGCCTCCGCCTGAATCAGCGACGCAACAATTACTAAGTCCTCTATCGGCATGGACTTGCGCTCTGCTACAGTCTTTATGCTAACCTTTTCGTTCGACTCATCGGTAATCAGCTTTTTCGAGATCTTGTTGTTAAAATTATTCAAAAACTTCTTTATCACGGTCTTCGGCTCAACATTCTTGTAAAAGCTGTACGTATCGGGGAACAAAAAGCCCTCCAGCCTATAAATCGTGTCTGCAGCCGACTTCCGCTCCTTCAAAAAGCTATAGTCCTTGTCAAAATCGCTGGATTTGCAGGCATTCATGAACTCTTCGGCCGAGCAAATCTCGTTGCTTTCAAGGATAGCCGCAATCTCCATTACGTTCTTACCCTCGGGGATCGTCACGTCCACGATGTCGGTGTCTATCCGGTTGGCGTTCGACTGCAAATAATTAACAATGGCCTCGTAGTCCAGATTCGCCTTTATCTCGAACGTGCCCGGAATAAACTTCTGCGAGCCCTTGGTAAAAAACAGGTACAGCTTGAAGAACGTCGGCTGATTTATGACTCCGTTTTCGCGCAGAATGTCCACCACCTGGCTCTTCGACGCACCTTTGGGGATCTCCACGCTAAAAGTGTCGTCCGGCCTTGTGATGGCCAGCATGTCCAGCGTTCCAAAAAGAACAAATTGCCCCAGCATAATGCAGACCGCCGCAATCATGCCGATCCAAACCATCTTAAAAAGCCTTGCATTTTGCGGGGACTTTTTAACTGTCGGCGCATTTTTAGAATCCTTGCGTCTGCCGCTCCCACGCGCCTTTTTGCCCCCATCGCTATAGCTCATCAGGTCTTCCATCGGCTCCTTGTCCAGGCTCGCGTCATTTATTTCAACCTCAAAATTTTCTATCTTCTTTTTTCTCCCGTCAAAGTCAAAATCCTTGTCGTCACTCATCTTTGCCCTGCCTCCTTTTTGGCTTGTCTCACCAGCGCTAGCCCAAGCCTTGCTCAATCAATATTTCAATCGCCCTATTTATCTCTTCAATCGGCTTGGGTACTCCGTTTTCGCTACAATTAACAACCTTCCAGCCCAGCTTTTGCGCTGAATACATTGCCGACTCTCGACATTTTTTCAAAAATTCTACGTCCTTTTCATGCAAATCCTTCTTCGAGTCGTCCCCGTTGTATCGCCCCTGCATCAGCTTTTGCGAGACTTCCACCGGCATGTCCAAATAGACAACCAAGTCCGGCCGCGGCAACTCTAGCTTCCCGTACTCATAATCCTCCATCCACTCGATGTATTCGTCCCACCGCGCCCTCTCGAGCCGGCAAAGCTGATATATCGCGTTCGACGTCGTATATCGGTCCGCAACAATAGTCTGCCCGCCTTCGTACTTGTCCTTCCAGAACCGCTTGTAGCTCGCATACCGGTCCACTGCGTAAAACGAAGAAGCCGCATAAACGTTCACATCGTCCGGAGAGTCACCAAACTCCGAGTTAAGGTACATCCTAACAAGTGCAGAAGAAGGCTCGTTGTAATCGGGAAAGCTCAGCTTGCAAACCGTCTTGTTCTTCTTCTCAAGTTTTTCGCAAATCAGCTTAGTCTGAGTCGCCTTGCCGCTGCCGTCCAAGCCCTCTATAACGATGAACTTTCCCGTGCTCATGGCCGTTCTCCCTTTAGCTGCGAAAAATATTTTTTAACCTTAACCTGCTCTCCGCACGACATCTGGCCTTCCGGGCACTTTCCATTAATACAAGGCGGCCCTGCCTTTTTAAAGATGTTCGGTGCGACTTCCGAAACCAACCGCAACATATCCGCCGCAAGTTGCCGAATCTCCCACTGTGCCCGATTGCAACAGCGATGCGCAAAAAAATTCATTAAGCTGCGCGCATTAAAAGTACAGACAAGCTTAGTCTCGCAAGCATTGGGCAAAACATACCTCGCATCTTCAATCGCCTTTTTCTCCGCCAATTTCTCTGCAACTTTTTCGTCTTTTCCGCTATTCATCAAGCTTTCCTTATGCTTCTTTTTCAAAATTTCCACCAAACTCTCGTAATGCTGGGCGTCCTCTTGCATCGCACGTAAAAATTCTTCCTTGGCCTCGCTTATTTCCTCGATTTCTGGCGGTAGTACAAATTCAAAATCGCTTGTTTTTACGTACCGTTGGCTTTGCACGCTATACGAAGCCATCCGATGTCTCGTCAGCTGCGCGAGCAACGACCGCGACACTCCTTCGATAGCAAACGTGAATGTAACGTGCTCCGTTGGGCTTTCGTGCCCTAATTCGGCCAACATATTCATAAAATTGGTAACCTTTTCGTCGGTCAACCCCTGCCGGATGCCATCCGCGCCCACTGGAGAATAGCACAGCTTGGCAGCGCAGGCTATCAGCTTTTCCGGCTCATTCGTATGCGAAATCAAACTCACTTTTAACAAAATTGTCACGTCCTTTATCTTGATTTTACTACTATTTTACGCTTTGTTAAACCTTTTTTTTAGCGCCAGCAGAGACTTTTTTTCTATCCGAGAAACATAAGACCTCGATATATTGAGCTTTTTGGCCACTTCTCGCTGAGTCAAAGGAATTTTTCCACCAAGGCCATATCGCAGGCTAACGATGATTCTCTCGCGCTCCGACAGCACCTCATCTATGTACTTATACAGGCATTCTGACTTGATTTTCGTGTCCAGCTCCTCCACAATCAAGTCCTCCGTCGCCATCACGTCCATCAAAACCAGCGCATTCCCGTCCTTATCGGTATCTATCGGCTCGTTCATCGAAACATCCTGCGCCGATTTCTTGCAATTCCGAAAAAACATCAAAATTTCATTCTCTATACATCTGGCCGCATAGCTCGAAAGCCTCACCCCTTTTTCTGCATCAAATGTGTCCACCGCCTTGATCAAGCCAATCGTTCCGATAGAAACCAAGTCGTCCTGCTCGCTTGCCGACATATAATACTTCTTCACAACATGCGCCACCAAGCGCAAATTATGCTCTATCAGTTTGTTTCTTGCCGTCACATCGCCGTTCTTCATTAAAGAGAAACAGTCCTTCTCTTCTTTTGCCGAAAGCGGCTGCGGAAACGAACCAACGCTCGTCACGTGCAAGACGAAAACGACCAGGTCCATTATGGCTGCCAGTGACGCGCTGAAAATCACGAAACCACCTCTTTTGCATGCTCTAAATATTTTATATGAAAAAGATTGTGTCTTCGTGCGTGTCCGGCCGCATTTTGGCAATAGAAAGCGTCCATTTTCCCTACAAACGCGTGCTCAGCTTAATCTATCGCGCTAAAAAATGCATCGTGGACGGTTCGGACTGCTTCATCCGCGCTGTCCTGAGAAACTATCACCGAGACCTTGATCTCGCTAGTCGCGATCATCTGTATGTCTATGTTCGCAGTAAACAGCGCCTCGAACATCTTTGCCGCCACCCCCGCATGAGTTTGCATTCCGGCGCCAACTATAGAGATCTTCGAGACGTTCTTGTCGTAGCTAAGCCCTACCCCTTCTACAGATTCGCAATATTTCTCCAGAGCTTCCATTGCGTCGGACAATTTATCTTCATTCACTGTAAAAAAGATGTCCCGCTTGCCGTCGTGCTCGGCAGACTGCAATATCGTATCTATGTTTATGTCCCTTGCCGAGAGCTTCGAAAATATCCGAAAAGCCCACCCCTGCGCGTCCGGAATGTTGGTTATGGCTATCTTCGCCACGTTGTTGTCCTTTGCGACCCCGCTTATCAACATTTTTTCCATGTTTGCATCCTCCTTGACTATTGTTCCTGGCACTTCAACAAAGCTCGAGAGCACCTCCAGCTCGACCTTGTGCTTTTTGGCAATCTCCACCGACCGATTGTTAAGGACTTTGGCCCCAAGCGTCGCTAATTCTAGCATCTCGTCATAAGAAATCGACTCAAGCTTTTTTGCATTCTTGATAAACCGCGGATCCGCCGTATAGACGCCCTCAACATCGGTGTATATCTGGCATAAGTCCGCACTCAAGGCAACCGCAATCCCCACCGCACTGGTGTCTGAGCCGCCTCTGCCCAATGTCGTTACGTCATAATACTGACTCAAGCCCTGAAACCCCGCCACTATCACGATATTCTTTTTGTCAAGCTCCTTCTTTATTCTGCCTGGGTCTATCCGAGTTATCATCGCACTGCCGTAATTCGAGCCCGTCATAACGCCGGCCTGCCACCCTAGCAGCGATGTCACCGGAAAGCCCAACTTCTCAATAGCCATGGCCAAAAGCGCGATAGAAATCTGTTCGCCAGACGCCATCAAAACGTCCATTTCTCGCTTAGAGCCACTCGTGTTTATCTCGTTCGCCTTCTCAATAAGCTCGTCGGTCATGTTGCCCTGCGCCGAAACAACCACGACCACATCGTTGCCCTCCTGATACGCCCTCGTGATGATATTCGCAACGTTAAAAATCAACTTTGCATCCGCAACAGATGTTCCGCCAAACTTTTGAACGATTAAGCTCATAATTGTCCACATCTCCATAAAAAATCTTTTGCGCGCGCTCGCAAAAACGCGATTTACACTATCCATTATATTAAAAATTTCGATTTATGTCTCTACACTTTATTCAAAAACGTCGTCTGGAATCGGCTCATGCCCCGGAATAATAACTTCTGCATTCGGTATAGCCCCCGATTCCGCCCCGTTAGAGCTATTCTACGCACCAAATTCACCACCACTGCTGGTCAAATTTGAGCTTTCAACATATCCCTTGGGCATGTTGTTAGTCGCAAAATAGCCAATCGCTGTAGATGCGCCGTCATCCGTTGCGGCGAACTCTCCGCTACTTAGCCGGTATCTGCAGGCCCTCACGTTCAGGTCAAAAGGATACGTTTTTGCCGCTTTGCCCATCAAGAACCTCACCATAATCTCCCGCCATATCCGCTTAGCATAGGCCGTTTCGCGAATTCTCTTGGGTGAGTCATAGCCCGTCCAAATTCCCGCCACAGCTTCTGGCGTGAGCCCCACAAGCCAGCTGTCCTTGTCGTCATTCGTAGTTCCGGTCTTGCCCACTACTTCCCAATTCTCGATATCCGCGCCTCTACCGGTTCCGGCCACGATTACTTGCCTCAACAACCGATTCATAATCGTTGCCGTTTGCGAGCTTATCGCCCGTCTGCCGATATTGTCGCGATTATCCAAAAGCACCTTGCCGTTTCGGTCCAAAACATAAAAGTACGTGTACGGCCGGTGATACATGCCTCCGTTGCCAAAAATCTGGAACGCTGCGGTCATCTCTCGCACAGTTACGCCGCCGTGAAAGCCTCCCAAGGCCAACGCTCCGCCAGAAGTTCTATCCTCCGGGTCCAAGTGCGTAAATCCAAGCTTTTGAGTCAAGAAGTCAAAGCTCTTTTGATAAGTAATCTCCTGCAAGACCTGTGCTGCCGGGGCGTTCGCCGATTGTTGTATCGCCCAAACAAGCGGGACTCTGCCTTTATAAGACTTATACCAGTTGTTGGGCCCCGGCTTGCCTCGACCATAAAAATTCGGCAGCGGTTCGTCTTTCACAACGGAGCCATAGTTATAGAGCCCCATATCGATCGCAGGCGCATAGACAGAAATCGGCTTTATGCACGATCCAGCCTGACGTTTCGCAGAATTAGCTCTATCAAACAGCATATTACCAGTCTTTTTACTCCTCGAACCAATGCTCGCCAGCACTCTGCCGTCATAGGCCATCATCATGTACCCGAGCTCCAAGTTCTTGTCCTTTGGCATAAGCGATTCCGTCGATATCACCGACTCCGCGGCCGACTGCGCTTTTTCGTCCACCGCGCAGTATATCTTCAGCCCTTGCTTAAACAAGATGTCCTGCGCCGACTCCCGGCTTATCTTGTACTTCGCCATCAGGTCCTCGACGATGTCCTTAAACAGCGCCTCCACATACCAGTTGCGAATCGGTACATTCGCCGCCACACTCTCGGCCTTGTGGATCTGCGAAAACACCAAATTCCTAGATTCTTCCATCGCATGATCAAACTCATCCTGACTGATCCTGCCCTGGTCCAGCATCTCAGACAGCACGGTCTCTCTACGCTCCTGATTATTTTCCGGATAAATCAGCGGATTATACTTAGTCGGATTCTGCGTGATTCCAGCAATAGCGGCGCACTCCGCCAAAGAGCAATTCTTGATGTCCTTGTCAAAATAAGTATTCGCCGCCGCCTGAACGCCTCTGCAACCGTTGCCAAAGTTCACGATGTTCAGGTAAAGCTCCAAAATCTCGTCCTTCGAATATTCCTTCTCAAAATTTATCGCCCGGAAGATCTCCTTAATCTTCCTCGTTATGCTCACGTCGTTGTCGCCCGTCAGGTTCTTGATGGCCTGCTGCGTCAGCGTAGAGCCCCCATAGCTACCGGTCCCCAGCGCCAAGTTGCACACTGCGCCCATCGTACGGATCCAGTCCACACCATGGTGCGCATAAAAGCGCTTATCCTCTATTGCGATTATCGCGTCCTTCATGTGCTGCGGCATCTCGTTAAAGTCCACCCAAATGCGGTTTTCCGCACTATAGGCCTTGTTGTACTCCTTCATCTTGCCGTTTTCATCCATCACATAAATTATGCTCGTGAGCTGCAGCTTATTGGCCCGCACGTCGTACTCCACCCTGTCGTTGACCACGCTTATAACATACCCCACAAAAATCAGCATAAAGATGGCAACATTAATAAGCAGGATAATCCCCGCAGTGATCAAGCCTTTTGCCAGCAGACTTCTCTCTCCGCAAAGCTTTCTTCGGTCCTTCGAGTTTAAATTATATCTACTTATATCCGTTTTCCTCATTAAAAATCTCCTGTTTTTTGCACATAAAAACCAAATATTCCAAAATTAAGTATAATTTTAAAAAATCTTCAAATAATATCACCAAAGAGTTCCCAGAATCCCGCCAGGTTCGAGGTGATATCATGAAGAAATTTATAATAGGATCATATTGTTTTGTTTTAATCTGCGTACTAGTCTCATTCGTCGCCATTCCTGTAATGAATCAAAATTCTAAAGCTTCTCAAAAAGTCGAACCCGAAACTTCAGATACTAGTTTATCATATATTGTTAAAGACTTCAATGGCAACATTGCGGTCTTCGAAAATGGCTCCAACACGCCGTTTAAAGTCACAGAAGTATGCACAAACACACTGCCAAAAGTAGATCAAGAAAGGTTGGCAGAAGGAATCGTCGTCCCTAGCCAAACCGAGCTCAACACCCTCCTCGAAGACTTATGCAGCTAAGTTCACATTTATGTTTCTCCTAAAGAAAAATTAAGCCGTAAGCTTAAAACTTACAGCCCTAAACTATTACTATTTGAAAATGGTTCTTGAAAAAATTTATCTAGACTTTTGGGTCCAGTATGCCACGGGCCAAAATTGCTAATTATCAAATTAATACAATTAACCCCTCCACTAACCAAGCTACGCATTCGCTCAGTCAACCAAGTCCATGAAAAATTTCCCCAATAACTGCCTTCTACACCTGCATTAGTTTGTGAATCTTGAGTTCCGTTTTGCCCTGAACCTTGGCCGGATCCACTTCCTGGATCACCTTGATTTCCGTTTTGTCTTGAAGTCTGGTCAGTTCCACTTTGGTTATTTCCCCGAAAACTTTGAAACCAGCCTGTAGCTTTACCAATTACAGCTGAAAATCCTCCACCTATGCTATTTTTTAAGCTACAAGCCTCCCAACCAGTAAAAAGAGCAAGTCCTAATAAAATTTTTTGCCCTATTTTAGACCCACCACCACTGGATTCAGAGGTTGATTTTAAATTATTATTTAAATAAATATTCACACTTTTGCCTTCCTGACTCGTTTTAACATAATTTGTTGAATAAACAAAATTTATAGGTATAATAAGCATTATAGAAAGCGACAATAGCACTGATAATAGCCTTTTCATTAAAATCTCTCCTAAAATAAAAATTTATCACAGCTACATTTTAGCATACTTTTTCAAATTTATATTTACTTTTTAGAAAAATAAGTAATTTTCTCTGTTAATCACAAATTTTTATTTAAATTTACTTTAAATAGCACATATAAAACATCTGCTCACGAATTTTGTAAATAAACCATTAAATCAAATATAAATTTAGTGATATTTGCCTACTAATTTTTCTTGCAATCTTTTATAAAAATTTTTATTTCCAAAAGTCACCATATTAACCTTTTTCGGCGTACTATGGACTTCCACCGCATCAGGTTCGTCCAGGCTTAGCACATTATTGCCATCAATACTCAAAAAAACACCGGTGCGATCCCTCGCGTTCGCCTTTACGGTGACAAAATTATCGCCAGGGAAGACGACAGAACGGCTAAACATTGCGTGCGCACAAACCGGAGTTAGCAGAATACAGTCAAGTTCCGGGTCAACTATCGGGCCACCCGCAGACAAAGAATAAGCCGTCGACCCCGTAGAAGTCGCCAAAATCACGCCATCCGCGCAATAACTATATACCTCATTACCTTTAAAATGCACCGAAAAATCTACAATCTTGGCGCTCTCCCCTTTATAAACAACGGCATCGTTAAACGCCCAAAAATCCTCCACACCGCCATTTGTGTGAACCTTAACCTCCAGCAAACTCCTCTTTTGGATACGGTATTTACCCGCGACCAACAGTTCCAACTTATTCAATTCGTCTCTTTCAATCCCCGCCACAAAACCAACTCTGCCAAAGTTTATGCCTAAAATCGGCTTTTCAAATTTCGCCGCGTGCTTTGCAAATCGAATCACTGTCCCGTCGCCGCCTATCGCCAAAACCACGTCGCAAGATGCCACTATATCGTCAATTTCAGCACAAAACATCGCTCTAGCCCCCGCTAAATCTTGAGCATAGCTCTTGGGTAACCAGACTTCTGCCCCGCAAAGGCTGAGTTTATCTATCACCTGCCGCGCAAATTCGAAAACTCCGGGCTTTATGATGTTCAAAAAAAGCGCCACTTTCATGATGTCACCCCAAACTTTGTGAGCAGCTATCAAGCTCTTTGTGAGAATTTTTCACCAAATTTTCAACGCTAATCGAAACCAAATTTTGTGCAAAATCCGCAGCCCTGCGCAAATAAATAAGGTACTCGATATTTCCCTTCGGGCCCTTTACAGGTGAAAAACTCAGGCCCAGAACGTCAAACCCAATGCTCATCGCAAATCTGCAAATATCGCTCACAACCGCCTCATGCACCGCGCCGTCTCGCACCACACCGTTCTTTCCCACATTGCTCCGGCCCGCTTCAAACTGCGGCTTTATCAGGCAAACTGCCGTGGCACCCTCGTTCATAAATCTCCTGGCGACCGGCAGCACGAGCTTTAAAGAAATAAACGATACATCCACGCTAAAAAAGTCCAACTTGTCCGGAACCGCAGCCTTATCGATATAACGTATATTGGTCCGCTCCAAATTGACCACCCGCGCGTCATTTCTAAGCTTCCAGTCCAGCTGGCCATAGCCCACATCGACGGCATAAACCTTTTTGGCTCCGTTTTGCAGCATGCAGTCGGTGAATCCGCCCGTAGATGCGCCTACGTCCATGGCGATTTTGCCCGTCAAATCAATATCAAACACCTTTATCGCCTTTTCTAACTTTAGCCCCCCACGGCTAACGTACGCCATTTGCTGACTTCTAACCTCGATCTTAGCGTCCTCTTTTACCATTGTGCCAGGCTTGTCGGCCTTTTGATTTTCCACATACACGCTGCCAAGCATAATCTCCGTGCGAGCCTTTTCCCGGCTCGGCGCCAAACCTCGCTCAAACAGCGCTACATCCAGCCTTTTCTTGCCCACCAAAAGCATCAATCCTCTGTGCAACTATTTTTTCCATGCCATCCGCGTCCAGATTCAGCTTGTGCAGTGCCACCTCAACCGTCGACTGAACAACAAACTCCCCGTCTACCGCCGTCAAATAGAAGTTTCCGCCAAAGCCCACTTGAGTCAACTCATAGCCAAAGCGCTCTCCCACGCCGCCAGACAGCATTCCTTCTTCGAAGAAAAACACATTTTTAAATTTAGCAGCCGCCAAAACCGCCGCGCTATCGATAGGTTTAATGCGGTTCAGCTTTATGACGCAGGTTTTTATCCGCTTCAGACGCAAATTTTCTTTCGCCAGGCAAGCCTGCGAGAACATCCGCCCATAGGTGACGATACCGGTTTCGCAGCCCATTAAATCGCCATAAACGTCAAACGGCTCGCAGCTGCAAACAAAATCTTCCGGCTTATACATCTGCGCGCCTCTCGGATACCGCACTGCCGCTACTCCCTCAACCTCATACATCGCTTTTCGCAGCATGGGGCCGACTTCTTCAAAAAAGCTTGGCGCAAACACCGTCACGTTGGGGATCGCGTTCAAAAAAGACACATCAAACAGCCCCTGGTGTGTCTCTCCGTCTACACCCACAACGCCCGCCCTGTCAATGGCCAGCACAATCTTAAGCTTCTGCAAGGCCGCGTCGTGTATTATCTGATCATATCCACGTTGCAAAAACGTTGAATAAACTGCGAAAACCGGAATCATTCCGCCAGCCGCAAGCCCGCTAGCAAACGTGACTGCATGCCCCTCTGCGATGCCAACGTCGAAAAACCTATCCTTAAAGCGCTTTGCAAAATATTTAAGCCCCGTTCCAAGCTTCATTGCGGCCGTGATCGCACAAATTCGGTCGTCGTCCTTGGCAATTTCAAAAAGCTCCTTTCCAAACACGGCAGAAAAGTCCCCCGCGGGCACGCCCTTCGCGCCCGTCTTTATGTTAAAGCCCGATAGACAGTGAAACCATTTCGGATTTTTCTCTGCAAACGGGTATCCCTTGCCCTTCACCGTGTTCACATGCACCAAAACCGGACGCTCCTTCTGCTTTGCCACCTGCAAAACCTTTATAAGCTCCCGCAAATTGTGGCCGTCAACAGGGCCATAGTACATAAATCCCAGATTCTCGAACACCGTGCCGTTATACACCAAATTTTTAAGCGTAGACGTCGACTTTAAGATAATCTTTCTCGTCAAATTGCCCAAAACCGGCACCCTACTGAGGATTTTGTCCACCGCGCTCTTCGTTTTCAGATATACCCCGCGCGTCCGGATGCCCGAAAGGTAGCGCGCCATGGAGCCAACATTCCGGGAAATTGACATTTTGTTGTCGTTGAGCACAACAATAAAATTCCGCTTGCAAGCGCCCGCGTTATTTATGCCCTCATAAGCAAGCCCGCCAGAAAGCGCTCCATCGCCAATCACCGCAACCACTTTGCCCGGCTCATCCCTCAGCTCCTTAGCATTCAAGAGTCCGAGCGCCGCTGAAATCGACGTACTGCTATGTCCGCAGCCAAACGGATCATACACGCTCTCATCTCTGCGAGGATAGCCCGAGAGTCCGCCCTCCTGCCGGATAGTATCAAGCTGATCCAGCCGTCCAGTCAAGATTTTATGCGTATAGCACTGATGCCCGACGTCCCACACGATCTGATCCTGCGGGCAGTCAAAAACCTTATGCAAAGCGACAGTCAGCTCCACCGCACCCAAGTTCGACGCTAAATGGCCACCATTCTTCGATACAGTCTCTATTATTTTTCCCCGAATCTGCGCGCACAAGGCCTCGAGCTCATTAATCGATAACCCCTTGAGGTCCCGCGGCGACGCGACCGAGCGCAAAAGACAATTTTCTTGCATTTCACCAAACCCTTACCATAACCTGGCTCAAATTATATCACAAAAAGGCCCAACAAGCAAGCGCCGCGTTATTTCGGGGTTTGTTAAGGCTTTTCATTGCATTATAAATTTTAATTTTACCGCTAATCCCCGTCGCTATGCCTTTTTCGTGCTTGACTTCTTTTCTGCTTCCGCACCGGACTTGGATAAATCCGTTATTTTCTGTTCGGCCGTGTCCAGAACATTATAGCAAAACTTCGCTATTTTTGTACCCTCTTCAAATAATTTTAGTGAAGCCCCCAATGATTCCGCGCCGCCTTCCAGCTTTGCGACAATTTCTTGCAGTTTTTTTAGCTCTGCTTCAAACGATTTGCCCTTTGCCATCACATTCACCTCCAAAATAAACCCCGGTAACATCGCACTCCATCTTGCCGTCCGACACAATAACGCTGATTCTATCGCCCGTTTCGACTTGGTCTAAGTGAGAGATCACCTTGTCTGCGCCATCGACCGCCACGCAATAACCCGAACTAAGCAGCTTAAGCGGGCTAAGAGCCTCCAGCTTACTAACCGCCAAAAAAAATTCTTCTTTGCTGCTAGAAATAATTTCCTTAAAATTCAGCTTCAGCGCCATCAGCAAGGCATCCAGAGCCATCTTTCTGTCATTAAGCGCCCTGTTTGGACTGCTGAGCGCACCCTGCTTCGTCAAGCCATCCAGCCTCTTGCGATAGTCCCCAACCCGGCACTGCATCAAGGATTTCATGTAAGAATCCCAATATTCCACATCAGAAATAAGCTTTTGTGCGTCCGGCACCACCAGCTCCGCAGCCGCAGAAGGTGTTGGAGCCCTTAGATCGGCCGCAAAATCGCAAAGCGTGAAGTCCGTTTCGTGCCCAACCGCAGAAATTATCGGGATTTTCGACCCAGCAATGCTTCGCACCAAGCCCTCATTATTAAATGCCCACAAGTCCTCAACAGACCCGCCACCTCGCGCCACAATTAGAACGTCGCACAAGTCCTCGTCGTTAAACCGCTCTATAGCCCGCACGATCTGCTCCGCGGCGCCGTCTCCCTGCACCAAAACCGGGTAAAAAACTATCTCCGCCAGCGGGAATCTTCGCTGCATCACGTTTTGGATATCCCAAAACACCGCCCCCACCTCAGATGTAATCACTCCTACTCTCTGCGGACACCGCGGCAACGCCTTTTTGTTTTTTTCGTCAAATAAGCCTTCTTTCGCAAGCTTGATTTTAAGCTGTTCAAAGGCCAAACTCAACGCGCCAACCCCGTCCGGCTGCATGTCCTCCACGTAAACCTGATAAACTCCCGACGCTTCGTACACTCCGACTCTGCCGCGCGCGATCACCCTAGTCCCGTTCTGCGGCCGAAAGCGAAGCCGCCTTGCAAATGCAGCAAACATCACCGACCGCACCACACTTTTGTCGTCCTTCAGCGAAAAGTAAAAGTGCCCCGACTGGTAATGATCCGTGAAATTCGAGATTTCGCCCGTCAAAAAGACATTCTCCAGGTTCTCGTCCGCGTCAACAAGCGACTTAACGTAAAAATTAAGTTGCGAAACCGTCAGCACATTCATGTTCATCATAGTTTTCCCGCCTTTATCGCCGTGAGTACCGCCACTCCGGCTGCATTGTCCGATGAAAACTCAGGTTCGCCAAAGATTGCATCAAAGCACAAACTCAGCCTCCGCTTAATGATCGCATTTGACATTACTCCGCCCACAAAAACTACCGGCATTTCGCTAAACTTTCTCAAAAGCTCTTTGCACATTGCCTCCAGAGTCGCGCTTACATACTCTATGCAAAATCTCGCAACCTTCTCGTCCCTCTGCTGCTCTAGCTTCATCCTTGCACACAAGTTCTCTACCCCCGACAGGCAGCAGTCCGCGCCCTTTAGCGTGGGCGTCACCTTGATGGCTTCATCACAGCAAAGTGCCAACTTCTCGAGCTCGCCTCCGGCCGGAAAGTTTAGTCCCAAAGCCACTCCAACCCTGTCGATAAACTGTCCCGCGGTCAAGTCCAGCGTCTTTGCGACAATCTCCGTTTTAATCACGTTAAGCTCGTCCGGCGCCACCAGCAAAGCCTCCGTCGTGCCGCCAGAAACATGAAACGCCAAGAATCTTCGCTTAAGTAATCCGAGCTGCTCCGCAGAGTAAAGCCCCGCCGCAATGTGCCCCGCTTGGTGCGAGAATTCATAACACGGCACATTCAAAAGCTGCGCTATCATTCGGCCAAAGGAAGCTCCCACCATAAAACACGGCATGTAGGAGCCATTCTCGTCTCGCGGTCTTGCCGAAACCCCTACTGCAGCTGGCATTTCAGTCAGGCCATTAACGACCTCTCCAAATACGTCCGGCAACCTGTTCACGTGATGAAACACCGCATCGTTTTGCCGCAGTCCGATTTCGCCGCTCTTTACCGGCAGCAGCTTTTTTGCCTGCTTCAGCATCCCGTCCGAGGCACAAATCGCAACAGACGTCGTATAGTTGCTCGTGTCTAACCCCAAAAAACTAGCCATTTTTCTGCTCCAACTCTTTGTTTATGCCTCCCAGAATCCCATTTATAAAGGCTGGTTCCTTCTCGGCTCCATATTTCTTCGAGAGTTCCACCGCTTCGTTTATCGCAACATTTGTCGGAATGTCCTCCCGATGCAGCATCTCGTACACCGAAAGCCTCAATATTGCCAGCGCGACCTTCGAGAGCCTATTTTTGCCCCATTTTAGCGAGAATTTCTCAATAAGCCCGTCTATTTCTGCAAGGTTCTCCAAAATTCCCTCAAAGTAGCTCACAACAAAGTCGTTAAAGTCGCCCGGCAAGCGCTCCTCCGCCAGAATCTTAGTCTCCCTAAGCTCGTCCAAAGAATACCCGGTAAAATTATTTTCAAAGAGTAGCAAAAAGACTAACTCTCGCTGTTCATGTCTGTTCATTAACCTTCAAAGCCCTCCAAAAAGCCAAAAGCCCCTTACTAAAAACAAGTAAAGGGCCGCGTTTCGCCAAGTATAATATCATTCAAAGTTCAATTACTGTTTTTAATGTCACCTACATTATACCACAGTGCGAGAATTTTTCAAGCCTATTTTGCTTCCACGATCTTTATTTTGTCCGGGGCGATGCCGCCTTGGCCGGCCACGATATCCTTTATCACCACGGCCAGGTTCTCGTTTAGAGCTTCTGTGCCGCCCACCACAACGCTGCATTCGTCGTTTTGAATGAACGCCAGGCAGTCTGCAACGCCTTTTGCCTTTATCAAGTTCTCTATGTTCGACTCTTTTTCTATGTTCTTGGCTATTTCTGCCGCCCGCTTCACCGACTCGGCCTTTGCTTGCTCCGAAGATTTTGCGTTCTCTAACGTTTCTTTTATCACCTCAGTCGCCTCTTCTCTTGCCTTCTGCCGCGCGCTTTTCGCTCTAGAAAAATACTCCGAAGAACTTTTGGGTTTATCTTTATTTTCCTTGTCGTTGCTGTCTTTGTTTTCTTCGCTATTCTCCGGCGTTGGGGTGTTGTTCACAAACTGCGCTTCGCCCAACTCCTTTGTCGAGATTATCGAATTATCATCGCTCAAACCTTGGTCCGAAGAAAGCTGCCAGTTAAGATATACCGCCGTGCCCAAAGCTATCACTAATGCCGCTAAGATTATTTGTTTTTTTCCAAAACCCATCATATTTTTCCTCCTAAAATTTTGATTGTTTACTTTGTCACATAAACTTTTTTTGATGTAATATTTAATGCGGTTTTTACTGCATCTGTTATTTTTTGCTGCACTTCTGGCTGATTCCCGCCTTCGCACACCACCACTACGCCTTTTATCGTCGGCTGTATTTGTGTTACTGATAGCGCTCGTTCTGTTCCGTCGGCATCTTTTATTGTTATGTATTTTTTCTCACAATCGTCACTCTCCCTTTTTTTGCTCGTTTGACCATCGGTTGTTTTGTCTTCTGTTGCCTCTTTGTTCTTTTTTTCCTCTGTTGCATAGACGGTCTCTTCGGTGCTCTCTAGCGTTACCAAGACCTTTGTATTGCCGGCTCCCTTTATGCTCGAGATCATTTCTTTTAAACTGCCTTCTAGCTTGCTCACATACTGCTGAGTGCTATTTTGCTGTACTGATTCTGATTTTTCTCTTTTTTTGCCGCTACTTTTTAAATGTCCCGAAAAAAATATTAACGCAATCCCCAAAACTCCCGCTATTACTATTATTTTTCTGAATTTATCTTTAAGCAAAAATTCTTTTACTTTTTTACTTTTATCTTCCACAATCATTAAAATCCTAGTCACTCCCAACGACAACATCCGCTTTTAACTCCAGCCTTTTTTCTAGCTCATTTTTTATCGCGTCCTTTTTGAGTTTATCACCTCTTGCCAAAAAAACTTCTACGTTTTTAATTGATATGCAATTATCCTTGCTTGTATCCATAATTATGTTAATTTTTTCTGGTTTAACACTCTTTGATTTCAAAATTTTTTTGATTGTCGCTTTTAAATTTTTTTGCACTATACTTTTGGTCTGGTCGTTTATTGTTTCTTTTAGTTTACCCTTTTCTTTTACCGAGGTTTCGGGCATTTTGGCGTTAAAATTAATTTTTGATAAACCGCTCTTTAGCGGGACTACTAGGGCGCTTAGCATGAAGATCCCCAAGACTACCCGAAAAATTTTCTCCATGTTCCCCTTTGGGAACAATATTTCTATTATCGTGCACACCACCGAAGTCAGGCAGATCGTCGTTATCCAGGCTTTTATCTCGTTCAACTGCCACCACCACCTATGCTCAAAACCAGTACTGTCGAGATTATCAATATTGTCATGATGCACAAGACCACCGCCATTAGCGTACTCACGACTTTGCCGATGTTCTTTAGCAACGTTGAGACATTTGGAAGCTCAAAGATGTCCCCCGCCACGACGCAGATGTTAATCGCAAACGACCACGCAATGCACTCTACGACCGCCGGCAGAAAGATGAATCCCACCGCTATGATGAAAAACGCTCCGATTCCTGATTTTAAAATTTTGACGCAGCCCTGCACTGTCAAAAATGCGTCCCCCAGCGCGCTGCCGACTATCGGAACAAAGCTGCTCAGCACAAACTTCATGGTCTTGCTGTTTACGCTGTCTGCCGCGGCCCCTATTATACTTTTTGTCGTCAGGATGCCCGAGAATATCGTCATGGTAAAGCCCAGCACCCATTTTGTGACCTTCGAAAACAGTCCGCACAGCCCAGAAAAGTTGAATCTTGGCGAAATGGCGCAAACTACGCTGACGGTTAAAAACATGTTCAGCAGCGGGACTAAAAAGTTGGCCGAGAGCTGCGTGATGACGTTGCCCAGGGTTACCATCAAAGAGCTGAACGCGACCGATGAAATCGCTTGCCCCGAGGCCACCATAACTCCCACCATTATCGGTATGTAACAAAATAGAAATCCCGCTCCGCCCTTTATTATTGCGGCAACTCGTCCAATGAATCCCACAATTGGCGTCACTATTATCATGCAGACGCACAGAGTGCTCACAACGCCCAGTGTTGCGGCCAAAGATTTTTCTCCTATGGAAATTTTGAGTGCGGTTAAAATCGCGTTTAAAAGCGTTACCGCTAATATCATGCTGATTGCCCTCAGCGGCGCCGGGAGGCTCTTTTTGGCTGTTGCTAAAATGTTCTCTATCACCGATTCTGGCTTTATATCTATGATTTTGTTAAAGTCCGCTCCGTTTACGCCCATTCCCTCGAGCGATTTCTTGGCCTCCCCGGGCAGCTCTTCAAACAGTCTTTCCGCTCCGCTATTATCGTACTGCTCCTTGTAGACCTCCTGATTATAGGCACCATCTGCATTCTCCGCCTCTGCTGCCGCCGGAATGCCCTCTAGCACGCTCAAAAACAGCATAAACCCCCAAAATATCTTCTTTCCGTTCACTTTAACCACCCAAAAGACTCGTTACGATTTTTATGACTTGCTCAAACAACGGCAGCGTCATGCCAATTATCAGCACTTTGCTCGCCAGCTCTATTTTTGAGGCTAGGGCCGTTTCGCCGGCGTCGTTGCAAGAGTCCGCTGCGAACTGCGCCAAAAAGCACATACCAAGCGTCTTGAAGAGGATTTTGGCGTTATCGCTAGAAATTCCGCTAGTCGAAATCAGCTCGTTTATCTTCTGGATTGACGGCGTGAGCTTCGATAAAATCGTGCACAGTACGAAGACGCCCGCCATTACGCTCACGAAGATGGAGTACTCTGGGTTGTATTTTTTTATCATCACCGATATGGCCGTGGCTATCAGCGATATCGCGATTAGGCCTGCTATGTTCATCGGCTACAGCCCAAAAATCGACTTTATTGTGCGGAAAAGCACGTCTATTTCTTTTACCACCATCATCAGAACCACTATGAGCCCTGCTAGAGTCGTCATCATGGCTTGTTCCTCTCTGCCCGACCTGATCAGCACTTGGTTTAGCACCGCCACGATTATCCCTATTGCCGCTATTTTGAAAATTAAATCTATGTCCATCATTGCTTTTGCGCTTCCTCCGCTTCTAACTTTGTGGTTTTGCCGGTGTTTTTGTACTGTTATTTTCTATAATAGAATTATCGCGATGCTTATCCCTGCCGATGTGCCCAGCATTAAATAGAGTTTGCTCTTTTTTTCTTTCTCCTCTTTTGCAACTTCTAGCACCGCCCCCATGAGCTTTTGGTTAAGCTCACACAGCGAGATTTGCCCTCTAACGTCCGTTGTACCAAGCTCCTTGCCAAATTTGCTTATCAGCTCTTTTTCTGATTTTCGCAATCCATAGGCGTCTGCCAAGCTCTCTGCCGCGTCTTGCCACGCTTTTACAAAACCCTCTTCTGACTTTAAATTTTCCTTCACCTGGCTCAAAAAGCCCGAAATCTCGCCCTTTGTGTCGCTATAACTATTTATGATTTCGCTCAAAACCCGCTGCGTATAGCGGATTTCTGTATTTATGTAGCTTATAAACTGCAGGTACTGCTGCAAAAATCTTACTCGCAGGCTGAGTTTACGCGATGTCGCATACCCCAGCGCTGTTGACGACGCTATTAACAAGAGCGAACCTATCAGTTTTATCAACGTTTGCACCCACTTTGTATATCTGCGATATGACTCCTGGCTTGGTTCGGCCCCACATCATGGCCAGAACATCGAACGCTTCGGTATTCAGGATGTCCATGCAGTGCTTCCTCCTAGAAAAATCATCAATGCTGCCCGCGTGCATACTGACTATCAGCTTAACTCCGGCGTGCACAGCTTGTCTTATTGCCTGGATGTCCCTTTCTGTGCCTATTTCGTCGCAGACTATAACATTCGGCGAGAGCGTCCGGATGGCTTGCGTTAGACCTTCGGCCTTGGGGTAGCCGTTTAAAATATCGCAGAACCCCAGGTCGTTTTGCGCAAGGCCCGCATATGTGCCCGAAAACTCGTTGCGCTCGTCTATTACACTGACTTTTTCTCCTAGCAGCGAGAGTTTTCTTGCAAGCTCTCTTAGAATGGTCGTTTTGCCGCTCGCCGGGATGCCCGCTAGGATTATCCCGTTAAATTTATTGTTTATGCTCGACAACAGCTCGTCTGCAGAATTCCTCATCTGCCGCGCGATTCGCACGCTCAGGGTCGAGATATCCCGCACATTCACGATCTTCTCGCCCTCCATTACCGCCGTGCCGCACAACCCCACTCTATGTCCACCTTTTAGCGTCAAAAAGCCGTTTTTTATCTCGTTTGTGTAGCTATAAACCGAGTCCTTGCACATCGTCTTTAGGCTCTCTTCTAACTCCCTTTGCGACGCTATTTTTAGCGGTAGATTTAAATTTCGCGTTAATTTGCCGTCTTTTCGCAAAAATAAGTAGTCGTTGGTACACATAAAAATCACTGGCTTTTCCGTTCTTATGCAGATTTCCCTCACATTTTTTTGAATCTCTTCCGGTACCTCTTTCAAAATCATGTACAAGCTGCCGCTCAGCGCCTTTATCGCTTGATTATATTTCTCATCCATGGCTTTGTCCTCCTTGCTTTTATAATATGGACAACGCCCCCCGTTTAGAACTCCAAACCAATTTTTATTGCGGTTTTAGAAATAAAAAAATAAGGCCAGCACCTATAAATGCTAGCCCTTTGCCTGTTTTGCGATTAAAGTTAATCCCTATGGCTCAACTACCTATTGTTTGTTCGCCTTTATATAATTTACCAGTTCGCCCACGGTTCGTATGTTTTCTATTTCTTCGTCGGGGACTTCGATTTCGAACTCATCCTCTATCGACATCAAAATGTCCACCACGTCCAAAGAGTCCGCACCCAAATCCTCGGCAATGTTCGTGTTAAGCGTTATGCTATCTTCGTCCACCGAAAACTGCTCGCTCAAAATTTTTTTTACTTTCTCCAAAACCATGACCATTTCTCCTCGTTAAATTTTTTAGAATCATAATAACTTATGTTTTGCTCCTTGGATTTGCCATTAATTTCCAGGGGCTGATTGACAAAATATTTTTTATGCGATATCCTCTAAAATAACATTTTTGAATGTCTGCGCGCCCCCATTACCAATGGTATTCGGAATTATTTGGTTTGTCAATAATTAAACTAAAATTTATAATATTTTTTTGGTACATCGAGGTAAACTTAGTATGAATCAGCATTTTGCCCTTTTGGGGCACCCTATTTCGCACTCTATTTCACCTTTTATCCATCGCCGACTGTTTGAGATCGCCAAGATTCCGGCCGAGTACGTGCTTTTAGACGTTTGCAAGCCCGATTTTTTGAGCGTTATCCCAACTCTGAGCAAGCTAAATGGCTACAATATAACGATTCCCTATAAACAGGCGATTATCACGTTTGTTAGCCAACTTTGCGGCCAGGCCAAGATTTATTCGTGCATAAATACCGTCAAGAACAGTGGTGGCGCTTCTTTTGGCTACAACACCGATGCCCCCGGCTTTTTGCAGGCCCTGAAGTTTGAGAATCTGCCTCTTGCCGGCAATGTTACCATTTTGGGCTGTGGCGGAATCGCGCGGATTTTTTGCTTTGAGGCCGTTTTTAGCGGTTGCAATGTGACTTTGGCCGTGCGTGCACAGAGTCTTGACCGCACTAAAGCCCTTGCCAACAAGGTCGCACGAGCTACTGGCAGCTCGGTGGCGGTTACTCTTATCGATGCTTTGCCTAAGAATGCTGGCATCTTGATAAATGCGACGCCCGTTGGGATGTTCCCAAATGTTGACGAATCTCCCATTGCGGACGAGGCTCTGGCGCACTGCCGAGCCGTTTTTGACGCCGTTTATAATCCTCACGAGACTTTGCTGATTAAAAAGGCCAAAAGTAACAGTTTGCCGGCTGTTTCGGGCTTGTCCATGCTGATTTTTCAGGCTGTTTTTGCTCACAAAATTTGGAACGACGTCGACTTTTCTGACGGCGATATCGCTCAGCTGATTGCGGATTCTAGCGAATTTTTAAAGAGGTTTGGTTGAATTTTTATGGATACTAAAAAAAACGCGAATTTCCATTTTAATGTGGTCCTGTGCGGCTTTATGGGCTGCGGCAAAACTACCGTCGGGCGTCAGCTCGCCTTGCAGACGGGGCTTCGGCTCATTGATATCGACAGCTGCATTGAGACCGCGGTTGGCCTTAGCGTTCACCAGATATTCGCGACCTACGGCGAGGCACACTTTAGGGCACTCGAAAAAAGCTGCATTAAAAAGGCAGCTGCGCAAGCTCCAGTTATAATTTCCCCCGGCGGTGGCGCCATCTTGGACGTCGAAAATATCGTTAACTTTAAAAAAAGCGGAAAAATATTTTTTCTGGACGCCCCAATAGACGCGATAATTGCTCGTCTAGGCACAAATAATGCCGCCGCAAGGCCTTTGGTCACTGGCAAAAATTCTATTTATGAGCTGTTTTTTTCGCGAAAAGAAAAATATCTGCAAGCTGCGGACTTTATAATCGGCGCCAATAAGAGCGGTTCCGCTATTTGTGACGAAATTCTTGAAGTTGCAAAGAACAAAGCTTAACAAAAAAATTAGCGATAACCCATATAATCGGCGTCATCGCTAATTTTAAGCTAAACATTAAATTTAATTTTTAACTCTTGCGCTCTATTTCAAGCGGATCTTAGGTCCTTCAGACCCGCCATTAATAAAGACTATACAAGTCCAGGAGCGAATTTGAGCACAGGAACAGAACTCTTTCGTTTCTCGTCATTTTTTTTACCGGTTCCTGCTTCGACCATTTTTCCACATTGTTTGCCACTTTTATTATCACTTTTTTCATGATTTCTGCGGCTTTGTCCGATAATTTCGAAGTATACACCGGGAATCGGCCGATCTCCTGCTTTTCTGGGTACAGGTCTATCCCCATTCCGGCCAGAAACCACTTGGCTTTGAACTCCCCTACTGCGCACATTATTCCCGTAAAATCTGCAATCAGCTCGTCGTGCAGGTTGTTCTGCGAGGAGCCCAAAAATCTTTTAGTAAAATAATGTGTGCACTCGTGTTCTCTTCTTATTATCACCGAGTACTCCCGCCACTTCGCCTCTTCTAAACCTAACTTTTCTGCCGGAATATTGCTATATGGCTTGTTGGAGAGAATTATGAACTTGTTATTCTTGCCATATGCAAAGCTGGCCCCCGTCTTCTCTATGTTCGGCGCCGGCATGCCTTTGTATATCAGCTTTTTCACTATCTCGTAGAAGTCCTCTTCGTCCTTGGCGTAAATCACTGGAATATTGCCCGCTATCGAGTTGTATATCTCCATGCTCACGCTCCGTGGCGACCTCAATTTTACATCTTCTGCACCGTGTGGAATTCGCTCATTCATGACTTCGTTTATGTTTCCATCGTGCACCTCGGATATTATGTTCCTCCAAGTGGCCACAAATGGCTCGTCTTCTATTTCGCTCGGTGTGTAGTCCTTTACGTTGAATTTATTCTCACAATACGCCAAAACTTCTTCGCAGGTTGCGTCATCCGCACCCAACTTTTTTAGCTCGGCTTTGTAATTTTCTAGATTTTTCACCGCTGTTCACCTCTTCTTATTTTTTCTTTAAATAGTCTAGCTTCCCAGAGCTATCGAGTTTGTTAATAAAGTCTATTATCTGCTCATAAGTCACGTTTTCATTGCCTATTACATTACCGTCTCCTAAATAGTCCCTAATTATTTGGGTTTTATCTGTTGTTGTTTTTCCTCCAGAGACTTCATTTAAATTTTCCTCTTTTAAAGCTTGCTCTTCTTTAGTTTTCTTCTTTTCTTTCATAAATTTCACTCCCAATTTTTATCCTTTTCCGTATATCCCTCTTTTGTGTAGCTCATCCACCATCATTTGGGCGTACTTTTGGGCTTCTTCTTTGCTAGAAGCTGAAAATGCAAAATTATTGTCCCCTATTAGTCTATGATAGATGGTGTCTCCTCCGCCGGCTGCCGCTTCCAAGAGTTCGTCACTGAGCTCTACATCCTCTAATATGTCATCTAGTTCTATTTTGCAGCCACATTCCTTGGCTATATCTACAACTTCATCCAAATTTGAGGCCCCTGCAATTTTCTCTCTAAAAGACTCGTCTTCTTCTAATTTTTCTTTAAAATCAATTATATTATCCTTCACTCTACAAATCCCCCTTCTCTCTTTAACGTAACCTTCTTCCTTTTTCTCCTCTTAATAAAATTACTAAGTTTTCTTCCACGACATACTATTTATCCTTGTCTTGCATCAAGAAACGTATTGCCCTTCCTTTGCTCCGCTGGGGTTCCACTATTATTAGTCGTTGTCTTATTTTCTGTTATATATTCAACTTTGTCGTTTTTTCCTCCTGCAACCATAGATAAAGCGTCATCATCTAGCTCTTCTGACAAAATGTCCTCTAAGGTTACGTCATAACCTAATTCTCGCGCAAAATCTACAAACTCTTCTTTCGAACTTATATTTTTAAGATCCTCTTCAAATTCTCCATTTTTAAATCTTTCTTTGAATTCTTCTTTACTCTTCATTCTCTTCACCTCCAAATATATCCTGAAATTCAATTAAATTCTAATATATAAATTGCCATCTCCAATAATCTCCACAGTCGTACTTGATATATATCTTGTGGTAGTTCCGCCGCCCGACACATTTTCTAAAGCAGCGTCTGCCAAACTCTCATAGTAAACGTCGTCTTCTGTAATGTCATAGTCCAATTCTCTTGCTATTCTTATAACATCCGCGGTTGATTTTACGTCTTTAAATTTTTCTTTAAAGGCGTTATCCTTTTCTAGCCTTTCTTTAAATTCTTCTCTGCTTTTCATTTTTCTTCCCTCCTACTTTTAATACTAATATGGCAGCACACACAATATTTCGCCTGTGTTTTTGTCCCTTACCACAACGCTGTAGTTTGCATATGTTTCAGTCGTATATGTTGCTCCTCCAGAAACGTTCTCTAGCGAATTTTCGTCCAATTCGGCACTCATATTCTTTCTTACTTCTATGTCTAACCCATATTCATTGGCTATGCGCCGTGCCTCTTCTGGGGTTTTAGCCTTCTCTAGTCTTTCTTTTGCTGTCTCTTGCATAAAAAACCTCCTTTTACAGTTGGCGGTTTCTATGCTTAAAATT
>CAREUR010000005.1 GCA_948968885.1 uncultured Eubacteriales bacterium
TGAAAATATAAAGTGATATGTTTGAAATTTTTCGACAAAAATCCCGAATTTTTGAGCTTTTATTAATGTGCCTTTTAAGAAAAATTTGATGTCTAAAAATTTTTATAAAACTTGCAGATATGAAATTTTGCAGCGTGGACCCGTTCGATATGTTTTTTAGTAAAAAACAGTTGATATCAAGGATTGTTTGTGAAATAATAAAAATCAAGTTTTTTGCTAGTTTGTTTGTGAGTGACATTTAGCAGCTTGAGAATGCGGAGTAAATGGTTGCAAGCGGAGAAAAGACTATTAGCGTTGATTATTGCGGCGAAGTGTGAGGAGTTTTTATATTTAATGGGAGATTTCCAGAGCGGCCAAATGGGGCAGACTGTAAATCTGTTGTCTACGACTTCGGTGGTTCGAATCCACCATCTCCCACCAGACGGAATTTGAAGGGATTATTTATGAGGCTCAAAGTGTTGGAGGACAACAATACGTTCATTGACATGTATTATTTGGCGGAACCTGGGGTAAGCTATTATATTGAAGATGGCGACGAAAAGGTATTGTTTGATTTAGGGTATTCTTCTGTTGCTATTGAAAACGCTAAAAAAATGGGCATTGATTTGAATGATATTAGGAAATTGGTTATATCTAATGGGTATGATGACCATACTGGCGGGCTAAGATGCTTTTTTGAAGAGCCAAGGGATATTGAATTGATTGCTCATCCGGGATGTTTTGACTACAAAGAAGACGAGGAAGGCCTATATATCGGCAGTCCTTTGAGTGGGGGCGACCTTTCTAGGGTTTGCAAATTAAATTTATCTAGAGGGTCGGTTCGGGTGAGTGAGCATATTACGTATTTGGGTGAGATCCCTGCTTTTAATGACTTTGAGCCTAGGCGTCTGATTGGCAAGAGCATTGTTGACGGTGTAAAGATTGATGACACGGTAGATGATGACTCTGCGATAGCTTGCCGGGGCGATAAGGGCTTATTTGTTATTACAGGGTGCTCGCACAGCGGAATTTGCAATATTCTTGAGTATGCTAAAAGGGTTTGTAACGATGACAGGATATATGGCGTTATTGGTGGGTTTCACTTGTTTGAGGCCGATGAGAGATTGGAGAAAACTATTGAATATTTGAAAGAAAACAATGTAAAATTGCTGTACCCTTGCCACTGCGTCTCTTTAAAAGCCAAGGTAGAGATGGCGAAAAAGTTGGACATTAACGAAGTCGGCGTGGGGCTAGAAATAAATATTTGAAACAGGCTATTTTGGAGAATCAGTTTTTATTTTTTAAGGGCTGATTTTAATATTTTTACACTGATGGGTGGTGTTACCGATGATTATTGCAAGGTTTTTAGTTGGCAGATGAAAAACAAAAAGATGTGAGATGATAGCTGCGATATGACTAAGAATTTTGAGATAAATCCGGATGAGATATACCCTGTGAGTGGCACTAGGTCGGTAACTTACGTTAAGCCGACTGTTACGAGGCCGAATATTATTGTGGGCGAGTTTACTTATTTTAGCGATGAGAATTTTGAAAGTCACGTTACGCACCATTATGATTTTAACGGCGACAAGCTTATCATCGGCAAATTTTGCCAGATTGCTGCGGGTGTGAATTTTATTATGAATGGCGCGAATCACCAGATGAATGCGGTTTCTACGTTTCCTTTTTATATTTTTAATGGCTGGCAGCAGGAGACTCCACCGATGTTTGAGATGCCGCTTAAGGGCGACACTGTTGTGGGCAATGATGTTTGGATTGGCCAAAATGCGACGATTTTGCCTGGTGTGAGGATTGGAGATGGCGCGATTATTGGGGCGAACAGCACCGTGGGCTCTGATGTTGAGCCTTACACTATTGTTGCGGGGAATCCTGCGCGGGTTATTAGAAAGCGGTTTGACGACGAGCTGATTGAGGTTTTGGAGGAAGTTAAGTGGTGGGATTTGCCGGTAGATGAGATTAATGAGCTGATTCCGATTTTGAGTTGCAGCGATTTAGAAAAAGTTAAACGCAAGCTGCGGGAGCTGATTAAATAGCTCGATATCACAAGAGGCGGGGCTATATGGTGGCGCAATAGACCAGCATGTTTTTGAGCTTGGGGTAAATTTTGTTGATGTCGCTGAGCGGAAGGGGATTTTTGCCTTTGCCGATTTCTACGGTGAAGCCTGGTTTTGCGAATTTTTCTATAAACCAGTCTTTAAACCCGCCGCCGACAGCTAATCCTTCCGGTTCAGACAGTGTGTATCCGCTTAAGGCTGCCATTTGCTGGCCCATGGTTTTAGAAGTTTCGGGCGTATTTTTGCCGTATTCCCAATAAATTTCCTCACCTTGGCTATGAAACGCTATGACATGCCGAAAGTTGATCTTTTTGCACAGGTTTACTAAGGCTTTTGTTTCGGGCTCGCTTTCTGGAAAGGGTCCGCCATATCGCGTTGGAGCGGGGCCGGTTATACCGTTTTTTTCTTCTAGGCTATGCAGCGCGTACCAATTCGCGTTGAAGTTGTGGTTTATGTCCACACCGCGGGCGTTTGCCTGCCAAGACGTGGCTGGCTTATTGTTCATGATCTCGTTGATGAGGGTTTCATAAGGGCCGGCAGTTTGCGCGCCGTTTATTGAAATCTCGACGCCATCGGGGTTAACGCAGGGGACTATCATTAGCCCGCGCTGGTTTAGGGTTTCTTTGATTTTAACACTGTTTATATCGCCGTTGTTATGATAAGCTTCGCTCATTTGCTCGGCAAAAATTAGAACAAGCAAGCTGGTTAGCCATTCCATCCCGTGAAAGGCAGCTGCAAAGAGGACTGGATTATTACTTGAACCAATTTTAAAGCAGCGAATTTCCCGCCCGCACAGGCTTTTTCCTATTGTGGCACATTCAGTAAAAGGATATTTTTGGCACAGGCCGTTTATAAAAGTCTCGCGCATTTTTGCGTCAAACCCAGTCATAATGTCACCTCATGTGGTATTTTTGGTTTAAAATATGGTATGATCGGCATGGCATAGGGGTTAATTTTGAAAAAAGTTTAGGTGACGTTGATGTAACGCCACCTTTTTATTGCATGATTTTTAAAAGCCGCATTTTTACTAGAGTTTTAGGAGCTCTTTATAGATGTCGCCCTTTTTAAGGCCAGTATCTTTGGCGATTTGCCTTGCAGCTTCAGATATGGAAAGCCCACTTTCCAAAAGCGGTGCGGCCATTTTTACGGCGTCTACAAGAGAAACAGCGCTGTCGGATTGTTTTGCACGATAGCCCTCGACAACCAGCACAAATTCGCCTTTTATCGGTTCGGCTTCGTACTTGTATATAGCAGCTTTGAGGGTCGTTAGAGCCACCTCCTCGTGAATTTTTGTAAGCTCGCGGATGACCGAAATTCTGCGATCCCCTAAATTTTCATAAAGATCTTTCAACGTCTGAAGTAACTTGTGTGGGGCTTCGTAAAAAATCATCGTGCGAGGTTCCAGCTTTATCGCTTCAAGATGAGTGCGCCGACTTTTTTTGTTCACGCTCAAGAATCCCTCAAAGGCGAATCTGCCAGTCGTCAGGCCGGAGACAGCCAGGGCAGAAACGCATGCGCACGGGCCCGGAATCACAGTGACATCGATATTTTTCGCATGGCATTGGGTAACCAACTCCTCACCCGGGTCAGAGATAGCCGGCAGACCGGCGTCGCTAACAAGAACGCAAGTCTCACCAGCCAAAATTCTGCCGACGATGTATAGCCCTTTTTGCCGCTTGTTGTGCTCAAAATAGCTAACCAGCGGCTTTTTTATCTCAAAATGATTCAACAACTTCAGTGTTACGCGGGTGTCCTCCGCCGCGATGAAATCTGCGTTTTTAAGGGCCTCCACCGCTCGAGGCGCTATATCGCCGAGGTTTCCTATGGGCGTCGCCACCAAAACCAACTTTCCAATCATTATTTTTCTCCGTAATATCTATAAATTTGCGTCATCTCGTCGGACAAATTCCCGCAGTCATCCTCAATGAACAGGGTCGGCAATGCAATAAGCCCCGGCCGTGCGCCTTTTTTGCCTTCGATTAAAAAAAGTTTTGGTGCAGAATTTTTGCGCTGTTGCACGAGCCGCAATTTCTTTGGCTCTATTCCGGCGTTTTTCATAGATTCAATAACATCACAAAGGCGTTCCACTCGATGGCATAGGCAAAGTCGCCCCCAAAAATTCAGAAATTTCGCAGCGCATCTAGTAACATCGTCAATAGTGCACTCGTGCTCATGCCGCGCAATCCGAATGCCGGCCTCAGAGTTAACGAGCCCGCTGCCAACGGCTTTGTACGGCGGATTGCAAACCACCAAATCGCAGCTATGTGGCAAAATTTGTGAAATTTCATTTTTAATATCGGCGCAAATGACCTCAACTTTATCGCTAACACCGCTGATTTCGGCCGATCGAGAAACCTGAGAGCACGCATTTTTTTGGATGTCTATTGCAAAAATTTTTTTAACCTCAGAGCCCAAGCTAAGCCAATATAATGGAATTGTACCGCAGCCAGTACCGATTTCTACTGCGATTTCATGCTTTTTAGGTATAGAAAAGTCCGCCAGAATAAAGGTATCGGTGCCAAAGGTGTGCGTCTTTGAAGTTATTACCTTAATTTTTGAGGACAAGACTTCGACGGATTCCCCAGGCAACAGCAATTCTCGCTCTTTTTCTGTCAAATTTTCTAGGCGCAAGGCATCAACCCCCAAGCTCTAAAGCGCAAAAACTCAAATTAAACGGGCATCAGCAGTCGCAAAAAGACTGGTGACACCCCACAAAGCTAGCAATATCAACAAATATGTAGATCACTCCGGATTGGGAGCGCCGACAGGGCACACACCAGCGCAAGTTCCACAACTTATGCATATTGCGGGGTCGATAACAAACTTGCCATCCCCAGCAGAAATGGCACCAACCGGACACTCAACCTCGCAAGCCCCGCAGGATATGCAATCATCGCTAATACAATAAGCCATTTGCCCAACACCTCCTAACGCAGTCAAAATAAAGTTTATCACGTTTCGCAGAATTCCGCAAATATCGCGAGTTTATTCTAAATTTTTAAGCTCATCGAGCTCCTTTTTATTGACCTTAATCTCGGCATCTTTGACAATCTTGACGTCACGCAGATTGTAGCAAACAGGTGCAGCCTCGGGTGCTGAATCCATGCGGATTTTCAAAACTCCGGTTAAAAGATTCTGCTCCACAACCGTCCCGCGGCCCTTAGGGGTATCAACAATCGCGCCAGGCTTGGGGGCCTTTTTTAGCAGATCCTGATAAGCGGCTTGCTCGAACTTTAAGCAGCACATGAGCCGGCCGCACGTGCCAGAAATTTTAACCGGATTCAGTGAAAGCCCTTGCTCTTTGGCCATTTTTATCGAAACAGGCTGAAATTCGTCTAAAAAAGTAGAGCAGCAAAAAGGTTTGCCGCAGATCCCAAGCCCGCCGAGCGACTTAGCTTCATTCCGAACGCCGACCTGACGCAGTTCGATGCGAGCTTTAAAAATTCCAGCCAGCTCTTTAACCAAATTGCGAAAATCCACGCGCGCCTCTGCAGTGAAGTAAAACACGATTTTGTGGCCATCAAAAGTATATTCCACGCCGATGAGCTTCATGTTTAGGCGATGCTTTTTGATCTTTTCGCTACAAATTTTTGCCGCGCGAGCCTCTTTTTCTTTTAGCCGTTTCAAGCGTTCAAAGTCCTTAAATTCGGCCTTCCTCAGCACTTTGGTTAAGCCTTTTAAAACTTGTTTATCCGAAAAATTTTTTTTGATGATGGCAACCCGGCCGCAGTCGGAGCCCGCAGCGGTTTCGACAATAACCAGGTCGTTGATTTTAACTTTTTGATTATTCGGCAAAAAATAGTGGACTTTCCCCACATCTTTAAACCGGACACCAACAATTTCGGCCATTTTTTCCTCCTCAAAAATTTTTTACAAAGCGTTAGCTGCAATCTGAAACATCTTCGAGCAAAAATCCGTCGACAAAATCTGCATGTTAACGTTCCTCTCAACGTAACTTCTGGTTTGAGCTACAACATCGATCAAGCGCAACAGCTGCGCGGTAGAAAGCTTTTCTGCTAATATTTTAGCACATCCAGAATTTTCTGCAATAGAAAAATCCACCGACAAGACCAGAGCGTCGCGAAGCAAATCCGACAAAAACTTCAACACGAAGATGAAGCCCTTTTTATTCTCCAAAACTTGCGCAACTACCGTCAACAAGTCAAACTCGTTCATCGAAGCAAGGCTAAACGCCAATTTTTCGGCAAGTTCGGCGGATTTATCGTGCCCATCAGATGTAACTAAGTCGATTGCCAAGCCGATATTACCCTTAGCGACCTCAAAAATGCTCCTTAAATGCTCAGCAGGACGATCCGGGAAGTTCTTTACAAGATAGGCTTGCAGCTCAGCAGAAGAGACCGGACTCAAAGAAAACAGCTGAACCCGCGAACGAATGGTAGCGAGCACGTTAAAGGCGGACTCGCAAGTGAGGATGAACATGACGTTTTTAGGGGGCTCCTCCAGGATTTTCAAAAGAGCATTTTGCGCCGGAACTCCCATATTGTCAACGTCGGTGAATATGTAAACCTTCGTAAAAGCCTCGTTGGCGGCCACATAAGTGTCTGTACGGACGTCCCGAATAGTCGCGATGCTGTAAGTCTGAGAGATGCCAGATTTCTCCGGCAAAATGACATCCGGGTGAATCCCTTTCTCGGCCTTCTTGCAATTAGGGCAAACCCCACAAGGCGCGCCATTTTCACGGTGACTACACACCGCGGCCTGAGCAATAATCTTAGCAAGCGTCTTCTTGCCAAGCCCAGCAGCGCCATCCAGCATAATCGCATGAGCAATTTTGTTGTGCAGAAAAAGCGTCTGAAGTTGAGAAATTACCGCCCGATTCCCAATAAAACTGCTAAAATCCATAAAAATACATCCCGAGTTTTTGTCCATCTAAACCTTCTTAAAGTCCTCGACATTTAGCACAAATATCGTTGCGCCGCCAATCGTTATCTCAAAAGGAATAGCGCTATAAGTGTCAACCTCCAGGGGAGTCGCGCTTGGAACGCTCTGTTTGCGCTTTTTGCTTTTACTTTTGATAATCTTGATAACCTCGTCAACGCGGCCGTCATCGACACCGGTGATAAAAGTAGTGTTGCCGACCTTCAGAAATCCGCCAGTTGTCGAGAGTTTCGTCACCAAAAAGCCGTTATTAGTAAGCGCATTTGAGACGGCGTTAGCGTCGTCGCTGTTGATTATAGCAAGAATTAGCTTCATCGCAGTCACCCCAAAAGAAGTTTATGGACTCATTTTATCACATCTATAAAAAAAATGCCATAGCGTAGCAAATTTTTGACGGAAATTTCAGTTATCAGCTCGCCCGGTACTAGTATTGGGATGCCAGGAGGGCAGGGGCAAACGGTGCCAGCGCTGACTCGTCCAATGGCGTCGCAAGAATTGATGCGCTCCGAAGGGCTAAACAAAGCCGAATGCAAAGACTTTTTAACAATAGGCAATTCAAAGGCTGGGCATCTGACGGGAAGTGCGTCCCCTGCCGGTTGCAGATTTTTAATAGCCATCGCCAATTGATCAAAATCCTTCGTCGAATTCATCGGCGTTGCAATAAACATGACTCTTTCTGTGGTGGAGAGTTCAGGTTCGATGCCGTTTTGCCGAAAATATTTTGCAGCAGAATCGCCAGAAATCCCGATTTTAGCGACATTTAAAGTTAACCGAACGGGATCAACGTTTACACAGTCGTCCAGGATTCCCTTTTGATCCGCGATTTCTTTGATTTTTGAGATTTCTTTCTGCAGCGCAAAAAATGCAGCCTTGCCGTTGCTGCAAAGCCAGCTCTGACAAACGTCGAGCGAGGCCATTATGGGGTAGGAGGGGCTCGTAGAGCCAAAGATGGACATCGCAGCCCGAGCGTAAGGGGCAAATTTTGCGTCCGCAATGTGCAAAAGCGCGCCACCAGTCAAAACCGGCAACGTTTTATGCGCAGAATCCGCAACCAAATCAGCTCCGAGCGTAATTGGGTGGATATCTTTTGGCAAAAATTTGAGGTGAGCTCCGTGGGCGTTGTCTACCAGCAGCGGGACGTTGTGCCTTTTGCAGACCTTAAAAATGCTCGCAATATCTGCAATATGGCCAAAATAGTCCGGGCTGGTTATGTATACACAGGCAATGTCGGGCTCTTGCGCAAGGATGCTTTCGATGTCTGCAGGCTCCACTTGCAAAAAAAGTCCGGAATGCTCATCAACTTTAGGCATGACCCAGCGTACGTCCGCGTTTAAAAGGGCCATCGTGTTCACGGCGCTTTTGTGAATCATCCGCGAGGCAACGACCTTTCCGCCGCACGGCAAAGCCAACTTTAGCATGGTTTGAATGCATAAAGTGCATCCGCCGGCCGAAAAGAGCGTCTGCTGCGTGCCGTAAAGGCCAGACATACGGTCTTCTGCTTTTTTGATAGCGCCAGAAGCTTCATAAAGGCTGTCTGTATCGGGAAGCTCGGTGAAGTCCAGGTCAAAAAAGTTGAAAACCCGTATCGTTTCAGAGTTCTTGTGACCTGGCGTATGAAATGAGGCTCGGTGCAAGTCGGCATGCGTTTTCAATGCGGTGTAGAGGGGAGTTTCTGCCATTTAAAGGCTCCTTTTCGCAATAAATATAGCTTCAGAGGATATTTATAGTGAGTTTGCTTCACTTTTTGACGCAATTTCTTCCATCGCCTTTGCCAGCTGGTCCGGGCAAGATGTTCCCCTGCCGGCACAGTCGATTCCTTTGCACTTTTTTATGACGTCAGTGACCTTCATGCCCCGTACTAAAGAGGAAATCCCCTGCGTGTTGCCGTTACAGCCGCCTACAAATTCAACGTTATTAACGACACCGTTTTCAACATCGATTATTATTTTTCGCGAGCAAGTCCCGCTAGTATCGTAAGTGTGAACCATATTTACCTCCAAAATTTATCGTGCAAATGTATAATCAATCAACAAATTATATGTAAAGAAGCGGCCATTTCGTGAATCCTTTCCGCTTCTGTGAATTATAATTTAACTTTTTGCGCTTGTCAATTGCAAGAAAATCGGGTGAAAAATAGTGCTGTGAAGTTTGAAAATTTGTGGTATAATGTTTGATAAGAGGTGTAAAAAATGAATTTGTCTGTTAATTTAGGTTGCTGGAATTCTATTTTCGCCATCCCATGCGATGTTGTGGATAAACATATAAAGTTAGCCGGCGCTGCACAGCTAAAAGTCCTCCTCTTTATGCTGCGCTACGCGGGTCAAAATATTTCTGTTAACAAAATTGCCAAAGCCCTCGCCATGGACGAGCTCGATGTAAAAGACTCCATGCGCTACTGGGTGGAGACAAAGGTTATTTCGGAGCCGGAGGATAAAAAAGAGGCCAACGACGGTGAGGCAGCTCAGAACGATGCGAATGAAGAGGCTGAAAAAGCTAGTGTTGTAGCGGTTAAGAGGGTACCTTTGCGGGCCCAGAGGCCGGATTCTGCCTTTGTAGCGAGGAGGATAAATGAGTCTTCGGAGATTTCTTTTTTGATGCAGGAAGCGCAAGTCATTTTGTCGAGGCCGATTTCTGGTGGAGATAGTGCGACGCTCCTTATGCTGCACGACAGTGACGGTTTGCCTGTGGACGTGATTTTGATGATCATGCAGTACGCCGTTAGTGTGGGCAAGTGCAACATGAGATACATTGAGAAGATGGCGATTTCTTGGGCGCAGGAGGAGATTGATACCGTAGAGAAGGCCGAGAAGAAGATTATTGTTTTGGAGAATTACCGCAAGGCCTGGACTTTGCTTGAAAAAATTATCGGGATAGAGCATAGATCGCCGTCGGCAAAGGAAGATGAGGCGGCAAATCGGTGGATTAACGAGTGGAAGATCTCGGACGAGCTGCTGAAAGAGGCGTACGATAGGTGCATAAACACCAAGGGTAGGTACATCTTGAGCTATATGGACGGCATCATCAAACGGTGGTATGGAGCTGGAGCTAAAACGATGTCTCAGGTTTTTGAGGAGGACCGGCAGAAAAAATCCAGTAGGCATCGGGCACTCAAGAAAAATAATGATGTTACGTCCTACAACATCGACGAATATGAGCGAAATTATATGTACATATAGAGAAAATTGGCGGCAGAAGGAGACTTTTTATGAGCGTTAGGGCAAAAATTTTGCACCAGGCAGAGGCCGAACTCGATTTTTTGAAAAAAACTCGCGAGGAAGAATGCGCGCGTAGAAAACGGGAGTTTTATAAAAAGTGTGAGCGGGCAAAGCAGATCGATGCGCAGCTTTCTCGCACGGCGATAGATGCGGCCAAAGCTGTTTTGGCGGGCGCTAATGCTAAAAAGTTGTTGACTAAGATGAAGGATGAAAATTTGCTGCTGCAGGGAGAGATGCTGGGGTTGCTGATGGCGGCAAATCTGCCGGCGAACTATTTGGAAGTGAAATATAGCTGCAAGAGGTGCCGTGACACGGGGTATGTTGATGGCATCATGTGCGGCTGCTTGAAGGATAGGATTAAGAAGATTGCTTACAATAACTTGAACAGGCTGTCGCCGCTGGCTTTGTCGACATTTGAGAGTTTTGATGTTAACTTTTATCCGGACCAGAAGGCCGATGATGGTGTGAATATAAAGTTGCATATGGAGAAAGTTTTGCGGTTTTGCCGTGAGTATGCGAAGAATTTTGATGAGGGTGCGGAGAATTTATTTTTGCAGGGTGCTACGGGTTTGGGCAAAACGCACTTGTCTTTGGCGATTGCGAATGACGTGATTGAGCGGGGATACAATGTGATTTATGCCTCGGTGCCGAATATTATTGCGCAGCTTGAGAAGGAGCATTTTGACCGTGACGCTGAAGGTGACGAGACTAAGGGGCATTTGGTGGACTGCGATCTTTTGATTTTGGATGATTTAGGCACAGAATTTCAGACAAGTTTTTCAAGCGCGACCATTTATAATATTATAAATTCGAGGATTATGTACAAAAAGCCGACTATTATAAGCACGAATTTTTCGGTTAAAGAAATTCAGGCGGCGTACTCTAAGCGCTTGGTTTCTAGGATTATGGGGGATTATAAGCGGTTGTTTTTTTTGGGGAATGATATTCGGCAGGCTTTAAAATTCCCGAAAAAGCTGAATGTTTAAACAGAAACCGATTTTTTTACGATACTTTTTTGTAACGAAAAAAGTATCCAAAAACGTTTAAAGGGGATTTCGATTCCCCTTTAAAACCCCTAACCGACCAGCGTTCCGCTGGACTGCGTTACAATTAACTGAAGAGCTGATGTGGCGGCTGTGTGCGATGTTTGTGGTTTTTTGAGTTGTGGTGTTGACAATTTGCTGATAACATGGTAAATTATAAATTGTAGTTAGCACTCGCGCTTTTTGAGTGCTAATGTTTTTAACCGAAGGGGGGTTATTTGTGGAACTTTCGGATAGAAAGCTTAAGATTTTGGCTGCGGTGATTAATAATTATATTCAGTTTGCAGAACCTGTTAGCTCTAAGATTTTGTGCGAGTTGTTGGACTTTTCGGTGTCTTCGGCTACCATCAGAAATGAGCTTGCAGAACTTACGGAGCTTGGTTTATTGGAGCAACCGCATACTTCTGCGGGGCGGGTCCCTTCGCACGTGGGGTATCGGCTTTATATCAATCAGTTGATGGGCAAAGCTTATTTGCCTAGGAAGACTAAGGAGTATATTGATTCGGCGCTGAATTTGAGTGTTAAGGAGCCGGAGGCTTTGCTTAAGAACGCGACGAGCCTTTTGGCGAGCATGACTAACTTTGCGGTGGTGTCTACTGATGTGTCGGCGCAAAAGAGCTGCGTTAAGAGCATTAAGCTGGTGCAGGTCAGCAGTTTTGCGGCGATGCTTATTCTTATGACTTCTTCTGGGATAATTAAGAATCGGCTATTTCGGTGCGAAAATTTGCTGACGGATGAGGTTTTGGGTAGATTTAATAGGGTGCTAAATGAAAAGTTTGCTGGGGTTTCTATTGCGGACATAACGCCGGCGCTCATTCAGACGGTTGCGGTGTCTTTGGGGCAGCTTGCTTTTTTGATGTCGGACGTGTTTGACGCATTGTTTGAGGTTGCGAGGTCAATCTCGAAGCCGGACTTGCACATTGATGGCCAGACGAATTTACTGCTAGTTCCCGAATTTAACCAACAGGTGGCCGTTCGGTTGATTAATTTTTTTGCTGGATTTGAGGATATTGACGACCTGTTTTTTTCTACGAGTGAGTATAGGACGCGCGTCTTTATCGGAGAGGAAAGCAATCGTGAGGAGCTTGTGCATTCGAGCATAGTGGTTACTCGGTATATGGTGAATGGCGAGAATTGCGGTTCTATTGGGGTTGTTGGCCCTACTAGGATGAATTATGCCAAGCTGATTGCGCGGCTTGAGTATATTGCCGATTTGCTGGGCGAGATACTTAACGACCTTTTTAGAGTAGAGTAAATGAAGGAGGCTTGTTTTTTGACGGAGGAAATTAAGGATATTTCTGATTTTGAAAATGAAAACGAAAGTGAATCTGAGGGGCTTGAGGTTGAGGAAAATCTTGAGGCGCAGGAGATAATCGATGAAAATCAGGAGATGCTGAAGAAGTTAGATGAGTTGCAGAAGGACTTGAAGGAGCAGGAGGAGCGGTTTTTGCGGCTTGCGGCGGAATATGATAATTATAGGAAGCGCAGCGAGAAGGATCGGATCTCGGCTTATAACGATGGAAAGGCTAAGACGGTCGCGGAGATTTTGTCTATTGCGGACTGCATTGAGAGGGCCATTGAGGCTAGTGGCGACGCCGATGCTGAGTATCAAAAGGGGCTTCGGATGTTGAGTGAACAATTTGATGCATCGCTTAGCCGGCTGGGTGTTGAGTCTTTTGGCTGCGTTAGTGATAGCTTTGACCCGGAGCTGCACAATGCTATATCTCATATTGAAAGCGACGAGGTTGGCGAGAATGTTATTGCTCAGATTTTTCAAAAGGGCTACAAGATGGGTGACAAGATTATTCGGCATGCGATGGTTTCTGTTGCAAACTAGGGTTTTATGGATTTGAATTTAGGAAGTTTGGATAGGACTAGTAATTAGGCGACTTTTTGAGGTTGAATTTTATTTTATACATTATATTTGGAGGTAATTGTTATGGCAAAGACTATTGGAATCGACTTGGGCACGACGAACTCCTGCGTGGCGGTTATTGAGGGCGGCGAGCCGGTTGTAATCGCGAATGCTGAGGGGACGAGGACGACGCCGTCTGTTGTTGCTTTTTCGAAGACGGGCGAGAGAATGGTTGGCCAGGTGGCGAAGCGGCAGGCTATTACTAACCCAGACCGCACGATTTCTTCTATTAAACGCGAGATGGGCACCGATCATAAGGTGAATATTGATGGGAAGAGCCTTACGCCGCAAGAGATTTCGGCTATGATACTTCAGAAGCTGAAGGCCGACGCGGAAGCTTATCTTGGAGACACTGTGACGCAAGCGGTTATTACGGTTCCGGCTTATTTTACTGACGCGCAACGTCAGGCGACTAAGGATGCGGGCAAGATTGCTGGTTTGGACGTTAAGAGGATAATCAACGAGCCGACTGCTGCGGCATTGTCGTATGGAATTGATAAGGAAAACGACCAGAAGGTTATGGTTTATGACCTTGGCGGCGGGACTTTTGACGTTTCGATTATTGAGATGGGCGACGGAGTGCAGGAAGTTCTGGCTACAGCAGGCAACAACAAGCTTGGTGGCGACGATTTTGATCAGAGAGTTATTGACTGGATGGCGGATTCTTTTAAGGCCGAGAACGGCATTGACTTGAGGAAGGACAAAATGGCGATGCAGCGCTTGAAGGAGTCTGCTGAGAAGGCGAAGATTGAGCTTTCGGGTGTGACTTCTACTGCGATTAATTTGCCGTTTATCACCGCGGACGCTAGCGGCCCTAAGCATTTGGACTTGACTTTGACTAGGGCTAAGTTTGATGAGCTTACTAAGGATTTGGTTGAAAACACGATGGGACCGGTTCGGCAGGCTCTTTCGGATTCTGGCTTGGAGATAAGTCAGATTGATAAAGTCTTGATGGTTGGCGGTTCTTCGCGGATTCCGGCTGTTCAAGATGCGGTGAAATCGTTGATTGGAAAGGATCCTTTTAAAGGTATTAATCCGGATGAATGCGTTGCCATCGGCGCGGCTTTGCAGGCTGGCGTTTTGGGCGGCGAAGTGCAGGGATTGCTGCTTTTGGATGTTACGCCGCTTTCGCTTGGCGTTGAGACCATGGGCGGCATTATGACTAAGATTATCGAGAGAAACACGACTATTCCTACTAAGAAGAGCCAGATTTTTTCTACGGCCGTGGACAATCAGACTCAGGTTCAGATCAACGTTTTGCAGGGTGAGCGCGAGTTTGCTAAGGACAACAAGCAGTTGGGGCTATTTACTTTGGACGGCATTGCGCCCGCCATGCGTGGTGTTCCGCAGATTGAGGTTACTTTTGATATCGACGCAAACGGCATTGTGAACGTTCACGCTAAGGACCTCGGCACTGGCAAGGAGCAGAAGATTACGATTAGCTCGAACACCAATATGTCGAAGGAGGAGATCGAGCAGGCCGTTAAAAACGCCGAGCAGTTCGCGGAAGAAGACAAAAAGAGACGCGAGGAAGTTGAAATCAAGAATGAGGCCGAGAACCTCTGCTATGCGGTTGAGAAGCTGATAAATGAGAATGGCGACAAAGTTGACGGCGCGGACAAGGACAATCTGAACGCGAAGGTGAGCGCTTTGAAGGAGGCTATTTCGGCCAACAATATTGACACGATCAAGTCTGGCAAGGACGACCTTCAGAAGACTATGTACGAAGTTTCGGCAAAGCTATATCAGAACGCGGCGCCAAATCAGGCTGCGGGTCAAGATGCCCAAGGTGCTGCGGGTTCGGCTAGCTCTCAGGGAGAAGAAAATGTTTATGATGCCGATTTTAAAGACGTTGACAGCAATGGTAGCGAAAAATAGATGATTTGGTTTTAAGTTAAAACGAGAGAAAATCCCTTGGCTGCAGGTTCCGTGGTTGAGGGATTCCCTCTCGAGCGAAAGTTTTAGGAGTGATTTTGTTGGCGGCAAAACGCGATTTTTATGACGTTTTGGGGGTGCCTAAGGGCGCTTCGGAGGACGAGATTAAAAAGGCTTACCGAAGGCTCGCAAAGAAATATCACCCGGACTTGAACCCTGGGGATAAGGCGGCGGAGTCGAGTTTTAAAGAAGTGAACGAGGCTTATGAGGTGCTCTGCGATAAGGATAAGCGCGCTAGGTACGATCAGTTTGGGCACGCTGGGGTTGATCCTTCTTATGAAGCCGCTGGTGCTGGCGCTGGTGGGAATCCGTTTGGCGATGACTTCGATTTGGGCGATATTTTTAGCAGTTTTTTTGGTGGAGGTTTTGGCGGCGGCTTCGGTGGCGGGTTTTCCTCTAGGGGCCGATCGAATCCTAACGCACCGCGACGAGGGTCGGACAGCGAGGCTTCGGTTAGTATTTCTTTTGAAGAGGCCGCGAAGGGCTGCAAAAAAGATGTTTCGTATCGTGTGGTTGAAAAATGCCCGGAGTGTAGCGGTTCGGGCGCTGCTAAGGGGAGCTCGGCGAAGACTTGTCAGGTTTGCCACGGCACGGGGCAGAGTCGGGTTACTCAGCGGACGCCTTTTGGCGCTGTTCAGACGGCGAGGACTTGTGAAAACTGCGGTGGAACGGGCAAGGTGATTGAAAATTCGTGCAGAAAGTGCTCTGGAACGGGCAGAGTTCAGGTTACGAGAAAGGTTGAGGTGAATGTGCCGGCCGGGATCGACAATGGCCAGATTTTGAAGGTGGGCAACCATGGTAATGCTGGTGTTAACGGCGGACCGGCGGGCGATTTGCACGTGTATGTTACGGTGAGGCCGCATTCTATCTTTGAACGCCGGGGTTTTGATATTTGGTGCGAGCTGCCGATTACGTTTGTTCAGGCGGCGCTGGGGGCTGAGGTCACTGTGCCCACTATTGACGGCAAGGTTAGCTATAGCATTCACGAGGGGACCCAGCCTGGCGACGTTTTTAAGCTTAGGGGCAAAGGGATTGAACATTTAGGCTCGAAACGGCGCGGAGATCAGTTTGTGAAGGTGAGCATCGAGATTCCGAGAAACCTGTCGGGCAGCCAGAAAGAGCTTTTGCGCAGTTTTGAAAAAGAGGCCAGCGAGGCGAATTATCAGAAGCGAAGAGGCTTTTTCGAGAAATTGAAGAATCTGTTTGGAGAAAATTAAATGGACTTTACCGAGATTGTGATTGAAATTGACACGGGCGATGTTGAGATGGCGGCTGCGATTGTCAATATGGCGGTGCCGCACGGGATTTACATTGAGGATTACTCGGACCTTGAGGCTGAGGCGCAGCACATCGCGCATATTAATCTTATTGACGAAGAGCTTTTGGCGAAGGATCGCGATATTGCATGGATTCATGTGTATATTTCTCCCGAAAGCAACCCGGTTGAGGCAATTGAGTTTTTGCGGCAACGGCTTGATGGTGCGGATGTTAAGAATAAAATTTCGACCAGGGCCTGCAGGGTGGAGGATTACATAAATAGCTGGAAGAAGTATTTTCGCCCGGTGGCGGTTGGCGAGCGGCTGCTTATTTGTCCGTCGTGGCGGCGTGACGAGGTTGAACCGAATGGACGTACGGTTTTGCAGATTGACCCGGGTCTGGCTTTTGGCACGGGGACTCACGAAACGACGAGCCTTTGCCTTAGTTTGCTAGGGAAATATATGAAGCCGGGCGCGGCGGTGCTGGATATTGGCTGCGGCAGTGGGATATTGTCTGTTGCTTCGATATTATTGGGCGCTAGGGCTGCTACCGGCGTGGACATTGACGAGCTGGCGGTAAAAACCGCGGCCGAGAACGCTAAAATTAATGGTGTGGGGGACAAATTTACTGCGGTCTGCGGCAATTTGGTAGACAAGATTCGCGGCCAGTTCGACGTTATCGTTGCAAACATCGTGGCTGATGTGATAATCGAGCTGAATAAATCGGTCAAAAATTACATGCACAAGCGCTCGATGTGCTTGATGAGCGGGATTATTGAGCCGAGGGAATTGGGTGTTTTGCGTTCTTTGGAGCCGGACTTTAATGTGATTGATGTTAAGGGGAAGAACGGCTGGGTCGCGATTGTGGCGATGCTTAGGAGGTAGCGGCGAAGGAAAATGGAGGTGGAGCCTGGGATGATTGACCTTAAACGTACGCATAAAATTTTAGGTAAGCACATTTTTTACGTTTTGGCGGCGATTGCGGCTGTTTTGATTCTGTATTTTTCAGGAATACACTGCTTTTTTCGATTTTTTACCGGGATTCCTTGCCCTTCTTGCGGAATGACCCGGGCTTTTTTGTCTTTGCTGAGGCTGGATTTTTATCGGTCATTTTATTATCACCCGCTCTTGATTCCGGCGCTGATTACGGCTTTTATTGCGACACATATGAATGTTCCGGCGTTTAGGTTTAATAAAAAGGTCTGCACTGTCTACGTTTGGGGCTTTGTTGCTGTATTTTTTGCTGTGTATTTTTTCCGGCTTTTTACTAATAATATTCCGTGAGAAGCTAGCTGTGGCGTTATTATGAGCCTTTTTGAGAAAAATTTTGGCTTTGAGGTAAAAAATTTTTTCAAGGTACTTGATTTGTGGAAGATGGTGTGGTATCATATTATAGTGTGACTGAGCACGATATGCGTTGAAGCGGGAGGTTGCGGCTTTTGGGCCGGTTTTTCCGTGGAGTATGTCCGATTTTAAACCGGGCGATTTTTAAAGTTAATGCGATCCTTTGTTTTTGGGGATTGTTATGCTCTTTTTATTTTTACCCGGAGCTCTTGCGGCGAGGTTTTTCGCTTCTTTAGTACCCGGATTTTTACTTAGCGTTTTGTGAAACACCCGGACGAGTGTTTACTTTTTGAAAATAGAGAGCACGCCCGCCAATTGTATGAAGGAGGCGATTTTTGTTATGGCAGTCAAGGAAAAGATTAGAATAAGACTTAAGGGGTATGACCATCAGTTGGTGGATCAGTCTGCTGAACGGATTGTTCAGACTGCGCAACGGACTAATGCTAAAGTTTCGGGTCCGGTGCCGTTGCCGACGGAAAAGCAGATTATCACTATACTTAGAGCTGTTCACAAGTATAAAGATAGCCGCGAGCAGTTTGAGATGCGCACTCACAAGAGGCTTATCGATATCTTGAAGCCCTCGAATAAGACTGTTGAGGCACTTATGGGGCTGGAGCTCCCTGCTGGCGTTGACATAGAGATTAAACTTTGAGTCAACCTACCGAGCAGTTGGGGTCATGTTGAAGATTTTCAACCAATAACCTATCTAGGAGGATGATTAAAATGCAAAAGGCGATCATCGGCAAAAAAATTGGGATGACGCAGATTTTTGACGAGAAAGGCAACGTTGTTCCTGTCACTGTTATTTTGGCGGGGCCTTGCGTTGTATCGCAGAAGAAAACCGTTGAGAATGATGGTTATGATTCTGTGCAAATGGGATTTGGCGACATTAAGCTTAAGTATAAAAAGGGCGTGAGGTCGGCTAAATTCGATGAGAAACCAATTAACATTAATTTGGCTATGCTTGGGCATTTTGCTAAGGCTGACGTTGCACCTAAACGGGTTTTGCGCGAGTTTCGGTTTGAGGATACTAGCGCTTACAACGTGGGGGACATTATTAAGGCAGACGTTTTTGCTACGGGCGACAAGGTTGATGTGACGGGCACAAGCAAAGGTAAGGGCTATGCTGGCGTTATTAAGCGCTGGAATTGCAGACGGCTTAAGGAGAGCCACGGTTCGGGGCCTGTTGTTCGGCATGGAGGTTCTATTGGCGCTTGTTCTGATCCTTCGAGAGTATTTAAAGGTACTAAGATGGCGGGACACCTGGGCGCAGAGAGAGTTACTGTGCAGAACCTTGAGATTGTTAAAGTTGATGTTGAGAACAACTTAATTGCTGTTAAGGGCGCTATTCCGGGCGCGAATGGTGGATCGGTTGAAGTTAAACAGAGTGTTAAGGCTTAGGGAAGGAGGAATTGTAATGCCAAAAGTTCAAGTTCTTGATGTTACGGGCCAGGCGGTTGATGAAATTACTCTTTCTGACGCCGTTTTTGGAGTGGAGCCTAACCGAGTTTTGCTTCATGAGATGGTGGTTAATTATTTGGCTAACCAGCGCCAGGGTACGCAGTCTGCATTGACTCGCTCTGAAGTTGCTGGCGGAGGAAGAAAACCTTGGCGGCAAAAAGGCACGGGGCATGCTCGGCAAGGGTCTATTCGTGCACCTCAGTGGAGGCATGGTGGCGTTGTTTTTGCACCTAAACCTCGCGATTACGGCTTTTCTGTTAACAAGAAGGAAAGAAGACTGGCTATGAAGTCGGCTTTTTCTGCTAAGGCTATGGACGAGAATGTGATTATTCTTGACAAGCTGGCTCTTGCTGCGTATCGGACTAAGGATATTGCTAGCATGCTTGCGGCTGTTGGGGCTTGCAAGAAGGCTTTGTTGGTTTTGCCGGAGGTGGACGAGAAGGTAGTCTTTTCGGCTAGGAATATTCCGGGAGTTAAGACCGCGCAGGTTAATACTCTTAATGTTTATGATATTTTGAATTACGACAGTTTGATTATTGTTAAGGATGCCGTTAGTAAAATTGAGGAGGTGTATGCTTAAGTGGTAGCGCAAGATATTGTTATTCGCCCGGTGATTACTGAAAAAAGTATGGCTGGGAACGCCATAAAGATGTACACTTTTGAGGTTGCTAAATGTGTAAATAAGATTGAGATTAAACGGGCAGTTGAAGAACTTTTTGGTGTGAAGGTGTTGAAGGTTAATGTCGTCAACGTTAAGGGGCACCTTAGACGGCACGGCCGGAATCAGGGGTACACTTCGGACTGGAAGAAGGCTTATGTTGTTTTGACTGAAGACAGCAAGGCTATTGAGTTCTTTGAAGGGATGGTTTGATTGCTTTTGAAACAAACATTTTTTAAATGGCTGGATAAATTGGAAAATTTAAAAATAACGCCTTTATGGGGATATTCTTTGATTATAAGTATGCTTTTATCTTCTGTGGCACTGAACGCAGCGCAACTTTCTGTTAGTTATGGCGGCGGAGGGTTTGTTAAAATTTGGTTTTGTTTAGCCTTTGTGCTTGAGTGGGCGGCATTTGTTTTGTTTGCTCTTACAAAAAAAATCAAACGGTATGGGATGAAAATTTCGAGAATTTTTGCAATAATTTTCGTATTTATTACCCTTCAGATATGGAGACTACTCCCTAGCCAAGCGCAGATGCATGGCGATTGCTATTTTGATCCTATGGATATGGTGATAATTATATTTTCGGTGTTAGCTGTGTTTGTTGGCTATTATGTTGGCAAACAGGTTGCTGAGAAAATTAAAAATGGCGATATGGCTAGTGTGAAGATAAAGTCTTAATGAGGCTAAAAAAGGAGTGAAAATATAGATGGCTATTAAGAATTATAAACCGACGACGCCTTCTAGACGACACATGTCGGTTGTAGATTACTCTGGGCTTTCTAAGGTGGGGCCAGAAAAAAGTTTGCTGGAGCCTATGAATAAAAAGTCCGGCCGTAATAGCTACGGGAGGATTACTGTTCGCCATAAGGGCGGCGGTAACCGTAGAAAGTATCGTGTTATTGATTTTAAACGGCAGAAGGTTGGTGTTTCTGCTACTGTTTTGACTCTTGAGTATGATCCGAATCGTTCGGCGCATATTGCTTTGGTTCAGTATGAGGACGGCGAAAAGGCTTATATTATTGCACCAAATGGTTTGAAAGTTGGCGACACTATTGTGGCTGGCGAATCGGCTGACATTAAACCTGGCAATGCGCTGCCTTTGCTGAATATTCCTACGGGTACTTTTATTCACAATGTGGAGCTTTATCCTGGTAAGGGGGCTCAGTTTGCTCGTGCGGCGGGCATTATGGCACAGCTTATGGCTAAGGAAGGTAAATTTGCGCTTTTGAGGTTACCTTCGGGCGAGCTTAGGAATGTTCCGGTTGAGTGCATGGCTACAGTTGGGCAAGTTGGCAATACTGATCATGAAAACGTTAAGATTGGTAAGGCTGGGCGCAAACGTAATATGGGTATTCGGCCGACTGTTCGTGGTTCTGTTATGAACCCTTGCGACCATCCGCATGGTGGCGGGGAGGGCAAGAGTCCTATTGGTAGACCGGGCCCTGTTACGCCTTGGGGTAAGCCTACTCTTGGATATAAGACTAGGAAGAAGCGCAACAGAACCGATAAGTTCATTGTTAAACGCAGAAACGGTAAGTAAACACAGAAAGGAGCTTAAATTTATATGGGAAGAAGCCTAAAAAAAGGCCCTTATGTGCAGCCTGTGCTACTTAAACGAGTTAAGGAAATGAATGATGCTGGCGAGAAGAAGGTTTTGAAGACTTGGAGCCGCTCATCTACTATTTTTCCGGACTTTGTTGGGCATACATTTGCCGTGCATGACGGTCGGAAGCATGTTCCTGTTTATGTGACTGAGGACATGGTTGGACATAAGCTTGGCGAGTTTGTGCCGACGAGGACTTTTAAAGGTCATGCGGGATCTAAGACTACTAAATGATAGCTGAAAGGAGTGTGATTGCATGGAAGCTTTGGCTTATTTAAAGTATGCGAGGATTTCTCCTAGGAAAGTATCTATAGTGCTTGATTTGATTCGGAATAAGCCTGTGGATATTGCGGCGGCCATTTTGAGGCACACCCCGAAGGCTGCTTGTGAGGATCTTTCGAAGCTTTTGAAGTCGGCTGTTGCTAATGCTGAGAATAATCACAATATGGATAAGAATAAACTTTATGTTTCGGAGTGCTTTGTTTGCCCGGGGCCCATTCTTAAGCGAATTCGGCCTAAGGATCACGGAAGGGCGCACAGAATTGAGAAGAGGTCTTCTCATGTTACTATGGTACTCAAGGAAAAAAATAGTTGAAAAGGAGGTAGACTATGGGCCAAAAAGTTAATCCGCACGGGCTACGTGTAGGTGTTATTAAAGATTGGGATTCGCGCTGGTTTGCTAAAGATAAAGATTTTGGCGATTTGCTTGTTGAAGATTATAATTTGCGCAAATTGTTGAAGAAACAGCTTTATTCTGCGGGGATTCCTAGGATCGAGATTGAACGTGACGCTAATAAGGTTAGGGTTAATATACATTGCTCTAAACCTGGCATGGTTATTGGTAAGGGCGGAGCAGAGATTGATAAACTTCGCGTTAAATGTGAAAAGTTACTTAAGAAACCGGTTTTGATTAATATCGTTGAGGTTAAGTCGCCTGACATGAATGCTCAGCTGATTGCTGAGAATATTGCTGTTCAGCTTGAGAAGAGAATTTCTTTTCGCCGGGCTATGAAACAATCGATTGGCAGAGCTATGAAGTTTGGTGCTAAAGGAATTAAGGTTCAGGTTTCTGGCCGATTGGGTGGCGCAGAAATTGCTCGCTCGGAGCATTACCATGAGGGAACGATTCCTTTGCAGACGTTGAGGGCTGACATTGACTACGGTTTTGCTGAGGCTGCTACGACTTATGGCCGGCTGGGCGTTAAGGTTTGGCTTTATAAGGGTGAAGTTCTTGGTAATGTGCGTGCTCAACAAAATGAAGCTCCTGAGAGATCTGAGAATCGCCGGGGAAGAGAACGTCGCGCTCCTAAGAGGGAAGGAGGCGGAGAATAATGTTATTGCCAAAGAGAGTTAAGTATAGAAGAGTTCACAGAGGTCGCATGAATGGTAAGGCGCTTCGTGGCAATACAATTTCTCACGGTGAGTTTGGCCTTGTGGCTTTGGAGCCTGCTTGGATTACTTCTAACCAGATTGAGGCTGCGCGTATCGCTATGACACGGTATTGCAAGAGGTTTGGAAAGGTTTGGATTAAGATATTTCCGGATAAGCCAGTTTCTAAGAAACCTGCTGAGACTCGTATGGGTAAAGGTAAGGGAGCTCCGGAATACTGGGTATCTGTTATTAAGCCGGGGAGAGTTATGTTTGAGATTGCCGGTGTTCCTGAGGAGACGGCTAGAGAGGCTATGAGGCTGGCTGCACACAAACTCCCTATTAAGTGCAAGTTTGTAGTAAAAAAGGAAATGGATGGTGAGCAATAATGAAAGCTTCTGAGATGAGAAAATTGTCCGATGCTGAGCTTTTGAAAAGGCTAAAAGATCTTAAGGCGGAACTTTTTAATTTGCGATTTCAACTTGCCATCAATCAGCTTGAAAACCCTATGCGTATTAAGGCGGTTAAGAAGGATATTGCTAGAGTTATGACTCTTTTGAAAGAAAATGAAATATCTGCTACCGCTGCCAAAGCGTGATGGAGGGAGGATTACTTGTGAGCGAGAGAAACATGAGAAAAGTTGAAGTTGGCAAAGTTGTTAGCGATAAGATGGATAAAACCATTGTGGTTGCTATTGAAGATAGTGTGAAGCACAAGCTTTATAATAAGATTATTAAACGCACGGTTAAGCTTAAGGCACATGATGAGAACAACGAATGCGGTATTGGTGATTATGTGCGGTTGATGGAGACTAGGCCTTTAAGCAAGGACAAAAGATGGCGCTTGGTTGAGATTATTGAAAAAGCTAAGTAATTTGCGTTTTTTTGCGGGTTAATAGTTTTGGATAAGGCATGGAAAATATATTGTTGAGAGACTTTTAGAACTAACAAAAGTTAGGAGGAACGTGGTGTGATACAACAGCAAACTTACCTTAAGGTTGCCGACAACACTGGCGCTAAAGAGATTATGTGCATTCGAGTGCTTGGCGGAACTCGGCGAAGGTATGCTAATATTGGCGACGTTGTGATTGCGTCTGTAAAAAAAGCATCACCCGGAGGCGTTGTGAGAAAAGGTGATGTGGTTAAGGCGGTTGTGGTTCGCTCGGTTAAGGGAGTTCGTAGGGATGACGGCTCTTATATCCGGTTTGACGAGAATGCCGCTGTTTTGATAAAAGATGACAAAAACCCAAGGGGCACTCGTATTTTTGGACCTGTTGCTAGGGAACTTCGCGATCGGGACTATATGAAGATACTGAGTTTGGCTCCTGAGACGCTTTGATGGAGGTGTTCACTGTGATAAAAAAAGTTCATGTTAAGACGGGTGACACCGTTGTCGTTTTGAGCGGCAGAGAGCGTGGGAAAAAAGGTAAGGTTTTGGCGGTTAGCCCTAAGGAGGGCAAGGTTATTATTGATGGAGTTAACATGGTTTCTAAACATGTTAAGCCTCGCAAAATGGGTGAATCTGGCGGGATTGTTAAGGCTGAAGGCGCTATGCGTGCTTGCAAGGTTCAGGTTGTTTGCCCTCATTGCGAAAAACCTACCCGGATTGCTCATCTTGCTAATGAAGATGGGACTAAATCACGCATTTGCAAAAAATGCTCAAAGTCGCTTTAAGGAGGATAGGACATGGCAAGATTAAGGGACTTATACAGGCAAGAAATTGCGCCTTTACTTATGAAGAAATTTTCTTATAAGAGTGTTATGCAGATTCCTAAGCTTGAGAAGATTGTTATTAATGTTGGTGCGGGCGAAGCTAGAGATAACTCTAAGGTTATTGACGCTATTATGTCTGACATTGCTGCTATTACGGGCCAGAGGCCGGTGGTTTGCACGGCTAGAAAGTCGGTTGCTAACTTTAAGCTGCGCGAAGGCATGAGGATTGGCGTTAAGGTAACTTTACGAGGCGAAAAGATGTATGAATTTTTGGATAGGCTTTTGAATGTGGCGCTTCCGAGAGTTCGCGATTTTAGGGGGATTAATCCTAATTCTTTTGATGGAAGAGGTAACTATAATTTGGGGATTAAGGAGCAACTTATTTTTCCTGAAATCGATTATGATAAGATTGACAAAGTGCGCGGGATGGACATATGTTTTGTGACTACTGCGAAAACTGACGAAGAAGCCAAAGAGTTGTTGACTCATTTGGGCGCTCCGTTTGCGAAATAAGGGGGGATTGTTGTGGCCAAGACTTCTATGAAAATAAAGCAAAAGAGAACAGCAAAGTTTTCTACACGCGAGTATAACAGATGCAAAATCTGCGGAAGGCCGCATGGATATCTTCGCAAGTTCGGAATTTGCCGTATCTGTTTTAGAGAGTTAGCCTATAGAGGTCAGATTCCTGGTGTAAAGAAGGCCAGCTGGTAAATTTTTAGCTAAGGAGGATAAGACGGTATGCAGATAACTGATACAATTGCAGATTTGTTGACTAGGATTCGAAATGCTAGCGCTAGCAGACATGATTCTGTTGAGATTCCTGCTTCTAACATGAAAAAGGCTATTGTACAAATTTTGATGGACGAAGGGTATATTAGAAATTATTCTGTTATGGACGACGGGAAACAGGGCGTTATTAATGTTATTTTGAAGTATGACGAGAATAAAAAGTCTGTTATTACGGGCTTGAAACGAGTTTCTAAACCTGGGTTACGGATTTATAGTAATGTTGAGGATATGCCCAAAGTTATGAAAGGCTTGGGGATTGCTATTATATCTACTTCTAAGGGTATTATGACGGACCGCCGGGCTCGGCAAGAGAATGTTGGCGGCGAAGTACTTGCGTTTATTTGGTGATTTTGAATTGGTAAATAAGGAGGGTAGAGCATGTCTCGAATTGGAAGAAAACCTATAAATATTCCCGCTGGTGTTGAGGTTAAGCTTGACAACGGTGTAATAACTGTTAAGGGGCCTAAGGGCACTTTGACTAGAGAAGTTCAGCCTAACATGACGGTTAATATTGAGGATGGCGTTATTACTGTTACTCGGCCTAATGATGAGAAGGAGAATCGCGCGCTTCATGGGTTGACGAGGACTCTTATTGCTAACATGGTTGAGGGAGTTACGGATGGCTTTAAGAAAGAGCTTGAGGTTAATGGCGTTGGATACCGTGTTCAGAAACAGGGGAAGAATCTTGTTATGAACTTGGGGTATTCTCACCAGGTTACTGTTTCGGAGACGGATGAGATTAAGATTGAGGTACCGGCTCCGAATAAAATTATTATTTTGGGGATTGATAAGCAGAAAGTTGGCCAATTTGCCGCTGAGGTGCGCAGTAAACGTCCGCCAGAGCCTTATAAGGGCAAGGGCATTAAGTATGTTGACGAGCATATTCGCCGCAAGGAAGGCAAGGCCGGTAAGGGCGCTAAGAAATAGTTAGAGAGGTGGTTAAGTTATGGTTAATGTGAGTGGACGAAATGACGCACGGCTTAAACGCCACAAGAGAGTGCGCTCGAAGATATCTGGTACTTCGGAGTGCCCGCGTTTAAATGTTTTTCGGTCTGCAAGTAATATTTATGCTCAATTGATTGACGATGTTGCTGGGGTAACTTTGGCTTCGGCTTCTAGCGTGGACAAGGAAATTGAGGGTTATGGCGGCAACAAGGAAGCTGCTAAGAAAGTTGGTCAATTGATTGCGCGGCGTGCCGCTGAAAAGGGGATATCTACGGTTGTGTTTGACCGCGGTGGATATATATTTCATGGGCGCGTTAAGGAATTGGCTGAGGGCGCTCGCGAGGGTGGCTTAAAATTCTAATGTATAAGGAGGGTTACTTTTGGCTAGGATTGATGGTAGCACTATGGATTTGAAAGAACGAGTAGTGGCTATAAACCGAGTTTCTAAGACGGTTAAGGGCGGTCGAATATTTAAATTTGCTGCTTTGGTTGTTGTTGGAGACGGTGCTGGAGTCGTTGGCTTTGGGATCGGAAAGTCTGGAGAAGTTCCGGATGCTGTTCGCAAGGGGATTGACGACGCTAAGAAGAATTTGGTTAAGATCTCTTTGAAGGGGAGTACTATTCCACATGAGATTATTGGTAAATTTGGTGCTGGTCGAGTTTTGATGAAGCCTGCTGCACCCGGAACGGGAGTTATTGCTGGAGGACCGGTTCGTGCGGTTGTTGAAGCTGCGGGGATCCGCGATATTCGGACTAAGGCTTTGCGTTCAAATAACCCTTGCAACGTTGTTAGGGCTACTATGGACGGGCTGACTAGCTTACGGACCGCTGATGAAGTGGCGAAGTTACGCGGCAAAACTGCTAAGGAAATTTTATAATAGGGGGAGCGCAAGATGGAACAGGTAAAGGTTCGGCTTTCGAAAAGCCTTATAGGTAGCAAAAAAGACCAGATTGCAACTGCCCATTCGCTTGGTCTTAAGAAAATTGGCGATGAGAATGTTCAGCCGGACAACGAACAGACCAAGGGTAAGGTCGCAAAAATTAGTCACCTTATTGAGGTTTTTAAAGCTTAGTGCTATTATATATTTAAAGCAGGATATAAAGGGGGTGGTGGAGCAATGAAATTACATGAACTTTCGCCGGCAGAGGGGGCTTGTAGGGACTCTAAACGTATTGGTAGAGGCCATGGGTCGGGCCACGGCAAGACTGCTGGAAAAGGCCATAAAGGTCAAAAGGCAAGGTCTGGCGGGGGTATCCGCCCGGGATTTGAAGGAGGTCAGATGCCACTTCAAAGACGTGTTCCAAAGCGTGGGTTTAATAACATTTTTGCAAAGAACATCGTTGCGATAAATGTTGGATCTTTGAATAATTTTGAGGATGGTTCTATTGTTGATGCTGCTGCGTTGATTAGTGAGGGGATCATTAAGAATGCATATGATGGGATCAAGGTTTTATCGAACGGGAAGTTAACAAAAAAATTAAATGTTAAAGCCAGTGCTTTCTCTGAAACTGCTAAGCAGAAGATTGAGGAGGTTGGCGGAAAGGCTGAGGTGATCTGAGTTGTTTAAAACAATGCTTAATGCCTGGAAAAATCAAGACTTAAAAAAGAAAATGTTGTTTACTTTATTTGTTATAATTTTGTTTAGGTTTGGTTCTATTATTCCTGTACCTTTTATGAATATCGGTGCTTTGCAGAGCTTGATGGGTAACTTAGAAGATGGCTCTTTGTTTACGTATTTTAACACTATTTCTGGTGATGCGTTTTCTCGAGCTACTTTGTTTGCTATGTCTATTACGCCTTACATTAACTCTTCTATTATAATGCAGCTGATGACGGTGGCTATTCCGGCGCTTGAACGGTTGACAAAAGAGGGCGAAGAAGGCCAAAAAAAGATGAATGCAATAACTAGGTATTTGACGGTGATTTTGGGCTTGTTACAGGGAACAATGTTTTACTTTTGGCTGAAGAATAACGTGGCACCTAGCGGAGAGCGCATCATTATGTATAACGATGGCTGGGAAGGGATTTTTGCGGCTAGTGTTATAATAATGACGTTTACTGCTGGAACGGCACTTATTATGTGGTTGGGTGAGCAGATAAATCAAAAAGGCGTGGGGAACGGAATCTCCATATTATTGTTTGCTGGAATCGTTTCCAGGATGCCAGCATTGGTAGCAACTTTGTGGCAGTATATTGACATGGCTATTAAACTTCCGGCCATTGCTTGGATATATTATGTTTATGTGCCGGTTTTTGTGATTGTATTTTTGGCTGTTATGTGGTTTATCGTGTTTATGAACGACGCTGAGCGGCGGATCCCGATACAATACGCAAAACGAGTGGTTGGCAGAAAGTTATATGGCGGCCAGAGCACTCATATTCCGGTTAAGGTGAGCGGATCTGGCGTTATGCCTATAATCTTTGCTAGCTCTATACTGTCTTTGCCTAGCACTTTTAAGATAATTTTGGGAGCTAATACGCCTGAGTGGCTGAACTCGGTTAACAGCTGCCTTTCGCCGGCAGATTGGCCTTATCCTACCATATACTTTGTGCTGATTATTGCTTTTGCGTATTTTTATTTGTCTATACAGTACAATCCGGTGGAGATGGCAAACAATTTGCGGCAGAGTAATGCGACTATTCCGGGGCTTAGGCCGGGCAAACCTACGGCTGAGTTTATTCAGAAGGTGCTCTCGAAGATCACTTTGCTTGGTTCGATATTTTTAGGACTCATTGCTGTTTTACCGTTCATTTTTAGTGACCTCACTGGAATGCACAATACGACATTTCTTGGAGGAACTTCTATTATAATATTGGTAGGAGTTACTTTGGAGACGGTTAAGCAGATGGAGTCTCAGATGATGATGAGGCACTACAAGGGCTTTTTGGATTAGTTGATATTGAACGCGGCCAAACTTGAATGCGACTTGGATTTATGGTATAATAAGTATTGACCGCTAGGGGATAGGTTTATGATTGGGTACGGACTTTAAATAAGATTTGTTGATTGTTAAAGAAGGAGGCTTGGGTTGTGAATATTATACTTTTTGGGGCGCCGGGCTCTGGCAAGGGGACCCAAGCTGAGGCTATATCTGACAGAAAGCTTATTCCTGCTATATCTACGGGGAACATTATACGAGACGCGCTGAAGAGCGGATCTGAGGTTGGGTTGCAACTTAAAGGTTACATGGCAAGCGGCGGATTGGTTCCGGATGAATTTGTTATAGAGATCATTAAGGGGCGTATTGCTGAGGATGATTGCAAGAATGGGTTTATTTTGGACGGCTTTCCGCGGACTATACCTCAGGCCGAGGCTCTTGACAGAATGGGAGTAAGGATAGATAAGGTCATTGAGATAGATGTGAGCGATGCTATTATTATTGACAGGATGTCGGGACGCCGTGTTTGTGAGACATGCGGATCTAGCTATCATTTGGAAAACAAGAGGCCGCATGAGGACGGCATTTGCGATAAATGCCACGGCACCCTTGTTCAGCGCGAGGATGACCACCCCGATACCGTGAGGAATCGGTTGAGGATTTATCATGAACAGACGAAACCTCTGGAGGAATATTACCGCCAGCAGGGGAAACTCACGGTGATAAATGGGGACGGCAAGTCTATTGATGAGACTATAGGGCTAGTTTTATCTGCTTTGGAGGCTTAAGTTGTTGATGGTAGTTTTGAAGACAGACCGCGAAATTGCAAAAATGAAAGATGCGGGAAGGATAGCTTCTATGGCGTTAAAGCTTGCTGGAGATGCAGTGGAGCCGGGGATCTCTACTTTGGAGATTGACGGTATTGTTAGAAAGTATATTGAAAGCGAAGGGGCTTTGCCATCGTTTTTGAATTATGGTGGGTTCCCGGCTAGTGCTTGCATTTCTGTAAATAATGTGGTCATCCACGGCATACCGAGCGAGACGTGCATTATAAAGAATGGCGATATTGTTAGTGTGGATGTTGGAGCTTTTTTTGAGGGATTTCATGGGGACAATGCCGCGACGTTTGCATGCGGGGATATTAGCCAGGAGGCAAGGGCTCTGATTGATGCTACTAGAGAGAGTTTGTATGAGGGAATTAATGCGGCTTTGGCTGGTGGACGGATTGGAGACATTGCAAGCGCGGTGCAACGGTATGTTGAGGCACGCAGTTACTCGGTGGTACGAGATTTTGTCGGGCACGGAGTAGGTGCGAAGCTACATGAGGACCCTAGTGTACCTAATTATGGTATGGCGGGCAGAGGTGTGCGACTATTACCCGGAATGACTATTGCTATTGAGCCGATGGTTAATATGGGTACGCACGAAGTAAAGGTTTTGGACGATGAGTGGACAACTGTTACGGCAGATGGTAAACTTTCGGCACATTTTGAACATACGATCGCGATAACTTCAGATGGGCCTATTATATTGACGCAGTGTGATGGTGCGATTGATTAAAGGAGAATTTATGGAGATTGTTTGTGGTTGTGTTGTGAAAGCTGGTGCCGGGCGCGACAAAGGCGGATATTTTGTGGTTTTGGAGTTTGATGGCGAATATGCTATGATCTGCGACGGAAGGCGGAGAAACTTGGAAAAACCTAAGAGGAAGAAATATAAGCATTTGTCGGCTACTAACACGGTTCTGGAAAGTTGTGAGATGAGGACTAATCGGGAGATACGAAAGGCTTTGAGCAGGTTTAATGATGCTTGACTGCTTATGAGCTTGAAAATTTCACCGTGGTGTGGACTTTGGGAGGTATATTGATTTGTCGAAACAGGATGTAATTGAGATTGAGGGCACTGTTGTGGAAGCTTTACCGAATGCACAGTTTAGGGTGGAGCTGCCTAATGGAAAGATTATTTTGGCACATATATCGGGCAAGTTGCGGATGAACTTTATTAAGATTTTGCCGGGAGATAAGGTTACTGTTGAGATGTCTCCTTATGATTTGACTAAGGGGCGCATTACTTGGCGAGCTAAGTGATATTTGTTTCTGTTTAGTTAAAAGGGCCGCGTTACTTGGTTGGCGAAATAGTGAATTTATTGAGATTTGTTTAAAGGGCCGCGCTACTTGGAGAGCTAAGTGATACTTGGTGTTGTTTGTTTAAAGGGCTGCGGTACTTGGCGGGCGAAATAGTGATATTTGGTGCTATTTGTTTATCGGATTTAACTGGTTTTTAAGTTTTAAGGAGGGCAAATAAATGAAAGTTAAACCTTCTGTTAAGAGAATGTGCGAAAAATGTAAGATTATTAAGCGCAAGGGGAAGGTCATGGTAATTTGTGAGAATCCAAAACATAAGCAACGGCAGGGCTAGTTGCAGATTTTAAATATGGAGGTGTTATTGTAATTATGGCGCGTATAGCGGGAATAGATTTGCCTAGAGATAAACGTGTTGAGATTGGTCTTTCTTATATTTTTGGAATTGGCAGAAAGACTGCTAGCGAGATTATAAAGGTTACGGGGGTTAATCCGGACACTAGAGTTAGAGATTTGACTGAGGAAGAAGTTTCTAAGTTGAGGGAATATATCGATGGCCATTGCCGAGTGGAAGGCGATTTGCGTCGGGATATTGCTTTTGATATTAAACGGTTGATTGAGATTGGGTCTTACCGAGGAGTGAGACATCGTAAGGGGTTACCTGTGCGTGGGCAACGCTCTAAGACTAACGCTCGGACGCGAAAAGGGCCAAGAAAAACTATGGCTAATAAGAAAAAGTAAGGAGGGATTTGACTGATGGCAGCGCAGAAATCGACTAAGAAGGGTGCGACTAAGGGTGCGACGGTGCGCAGAAGACGCGAGAGAAAGAATATCGAACGCGGAGCTGCACATATACAGTCGACTTTTAATAATACTATTGTGACTATAACTGACGTGCAGGGGAATGCGGTTTCGTGGGCTAGTTCTGGGGAACTTGGCTTTAGGGGCTCGAGGAAGTCCACACCATTTGCGGCACAGACGGCGGCAGAGACTGCTGCTAAGGTTGCTATGGAGCACGGCATGAAGACGGTTGAGGTATATGTTAAGGGACCTGGAGCTGGCAGAGAAGCGGCTATTCGGGCTTTGCAGGGTGCTGGTTTGACGGTTAGCATGATAAAGGATGTTACGCCGATTCCGCACAATGGATGCCGTCCGCCGAAGAGAAGACGCGTTTAATTTTAAAATAAAAATAGGAGGTATAGCCGAAATATGGCAAGATATACAGGTGCAGTATGTAGACTTTGTCGCCGAGAAGGGCAGAAGCTCTTTTTGAAGGGCGAAAGATGTTATACGGACAAATGTTCGGTGGGCCGCCGGTCGTATGCTCCGGGCGAACACGGACAGGGCCGTAAGAAGTTGTCGGAATATGGGCTTCAGCTTAGAGCTAAGCAGACAACGCGGCGTTTTTATGGGATTTTGGAAAGCCAGTTTAGGCATTATTATGAATTGGCGGAGAAACGAGAGGGCAAGACGGGTGAGCAGCTATTATCTATAATTGAGACTCGGCTTGATAATGTTGTTTATCGGCTTGGATTTGCTACTTCTCGGCCGGAGGCTCGGCAGTTGGTGGTGCATAATCATTTTTCTGTTAATGGCAGAAAGGTGAATATTCCGTCTTACTTGGTTAAGCCTGGCGATGTTATTTCTGTTAACGAAAAAAGCCGCAATAGCGAGAAGATTAAGCAGGTTATTGCTGTGAATGGTTCTAGGCCTGTACCTAAGTGGCTTGAAGTTAATCGAGAGACCTTGGAGGGCAAAATTTTGGAGATGCCTAAACGTGAGGACATCGATTTGGCGGTTGAAGAGACTCTCATAGTTGAGTTGTACTCTAAATAATGCGATTTTGATATATTTAATGATTATAGAGTTACAATAGATGGCAGGTTTGCGAGGCTTTTGGGACTTGCTTATAATTCAAGGAGGGTCATAATTGATTGAAATAGAGAAACCGAGAATAGAGGTAGCAGAGATATCTGAAGACAAGCGGTATGGGAAGTTTGTTGTGGAGCCACTTGAGCGAGGATTTGGCAATACTTTGGGGAACAGCTTGAGGCGCGTACTTTTATCTTCTTTGCCGGGAGTTGCGGCTACTAGCGTTAAGATTGACGGTGTGGTGCATGAGTTCTCTACTGTGCCGGGCGTTAAGGAAGACGTAACGGAGCTTGTACTTAATTTAAAGTGCTTGATTGCGAATTTGCATTGCGAGGTGCCTAAGACGGTTGTTATTGATGCTACGGGGCCTTGCATGGTGACTGCTGCGGACATTAAGTATGACAGCGAGGTTGAGATAATAAACCCGGATCTGCATATTGCGACTTTGAACAGCAGTGCTAAGCTTTATATGGAGATAACTTTGGATCGCGGAAGGGGATATGTTTCTGCGGAGCGCAACAAACAGCGCATGGCTACGAATGTTTTGGGAGTTATACCTATTGATTCGATATATACGCCGGTTTTGAAGGTTAATTATGCGGTTGAGAACACGCGCGTTGGGCAGATTACGGATTATGACAAATTGTCTTTAGAGATTTGGACTAATGGCGTTATTAATGCGCAGGAGGCGGCTTCTTTGTCGGCTAGGGTGCTTATGGAACATTTGAATTTGTTTGCGGATTTATCTGACCAAACGCAGAATGTCGGCATTTTGGTTGAGAAGGGCGATCATAGCAAGGAGCGCATTTTGGAAATGTCTTTGGATGAACTGGATTTATCGGTTCGGTCGTTTAACTGCTTGAAGCGCGCTGGAGTGCTTACTGTTGAGGATCTTGTTAAGCTGACTGAGGAAGATTTGATGAAAGTTCGGAACTTGGGTCGGAAGTCTTTGGAGGAAGTTATTCACAAGATTGAATCTTTGGGCTTTAATTTGAGGGAGTCAGACGAGTAGAGATTTTTGTACGTTTTTTTAGATTGGCAAAAAATAAGTTTTGAGTAAAGGAGTGAGCTTTGATGCCTGGTACACGAAAACTAGGGAGAGATACCGCTCATCGGACGGCGATGCTGAGGGCTATGGTGACTTTTCTTTTGGAGAATGGCCGGATTGAAACGACGGTATATCGCGCAAAGGAAGTACGTTCTTTGACGGAAAAGATGATTACTATGGCTAAGGAAAATAATTTGCACAACAAGCGCATGGCTATGGGATTTATTACTAAGGAAGACGTTGTGAAGAAGTTATTTGACGAGATTGCGCCGAAATATTTGCAGGCAAACGGTGGATACACAAGGATTATTAAGATGGGGCCACGCCGAGGTGATGCGGCGGAGATGGCTATAATAGAACTAGTATAAGTTGCAACAACACATTTAGATTTTGATTTGATATGCCCCTTAGAGGTGCTCTGGCTTGGAGTTCTCTTTGGGGTTGTTTTTATTGTTTTGGTGTAATTTTGAGAGTTTTGTTTTTGTGTTGTATTTGCTAAAAAAGAAAAATAAGCGAGGCACTGTGGTGTTTGCGCCTCACTTACTATTAATGTTGGTTTTTCATTTAACTTGAAAAGTTGAAAATGAAAAGGTGGTGTTAAAAGAATAGAAAAATAAATTTCTATTCTGGATAATTATAGCACCTTAGCAATGCAAATGCAATGCATATTTATATGCAAAAATATATTATAATATGCAAAAGGACATGTAAGGTGAGGGTTTGAAAAGATTTAAAATACCTATAGTTCCACCTACGACGAATAAGTGCATACGATTTCCTAATGATGTGATTGAACGTGTTGAAGATTTCATAAAGGGGAAAGATTGCACTTTTTCGGCTTTTGTGGTAGAAGCTGTTCGGGTGGCGCTTTGTAATTTGGAAGAAGAAAAAGATATGAAGGATTAATTTGCTGCAGCAAAATTTTAGTTAATATAATGACTTATAAAAAATATTATAATGCAAAACCGTTTGATTGCGGTTTTGCATATTTTTTTGTTTTTATGAAAAAAATAATAGAGAACTTTTGTGAGAGTATAGATATGGGCTGTATAAATCGGCTCTCACGGGAATTTTAAATAAAATTATTGACTAATATAAAAAAATATGGTACAATTACAACAATTAATGATAAGGAGGACTCTGTGATGGGCTTTTTTGATAGGACGCAAAAAAATGGCGAAATGAGCGGAAAAAATGAGAAAAAAGGTCTGGCGTTAAATGAGTTGAACGAGGATGAGTTGTTGAATGTAGCTGGGGGACAGGATTATCATTCGGAGCAGGAGAAGCTGGCGAACATAAATACGATAAAATCGATTGTGAATGCACCAAAGAATAAGATAAACTAATGAATTTGAAAATTTTGACAAAACGATAGTGTCAAAAGGCAGACGAGTGGCATATTGTGTGAATTGTGAGGGATTGAACCGAAAAAACAACATCAAAAGGGAGGGAGAAGCCGTGCCAAGGTCGCAGACTGCCGTTGCTACGGTTAAATGCATAGACTTTCTGCCTCGATATTTGGGCCCGATGGTGGAGCTTGGCGAAGAAAGGTTTGGCGAGAAGTATACGAGCAAAAGCAAGTTACGGTCGTATATAGAAAAAAAGGATAACATATGCAAGCTAGCAGTTGACGCGGAAGACGACAGGCTATTAGGATTTTTCTTGATGCATGGAACAAGCGTTTCGGGGCTTTCAAAGGAGTTTAAACTGACAACCGCAGAAATAAAGAGCATTGTTGGGGAAAATAAAAAAATCTGTGTGGCGAAGTCTCTAGTGCTGCAAAAGGACGCAGAAAAGGCTGGCATCGCGACAAAGTTAGCGCAAAAAGGATTAGAAAAGGCAAAAGCAAAAGCAAAGGGATTTTACTCGTGCTGGTCGCCTCTGTGGATAAGGAAAGATGGAGCGATTCCGGCGCAGAATGTCATTGAAAGAATGGGGTTTACATTTTATAAGATTGTACATATGTTGTGGGTTGACGACAAAGACTATAAATGCATAGACTGCAAAGGCCCGTGCGAATGCGATGCCGCGGTGTATTACAAGATTTTGTAAGCTTGAAAATTTAAAATTAATAATGAAATATCCGTGCCCAAGAGCGATTCTGTTCTGGGTGCGGCTTTTATTTTGTGTATAAAAAAAGTGGTTACATTTTATGCTTTTGTATAATTTGCAGAAATTTATGCGACTTTCTAAAATAGAAATTAGAGCTATTTTTTATATAGTATAATTTACATTTGTAGCACATTGTGTGGTTACATTACAAGAATTTATTTTTTTAAGAGGAAAAGATAGGATGTTAACGGAATTTTTATTGTCGCTTTTTATTCCTTTTGTGGGGTCTACGCAAGGAGCAGAAGCGAAAATGGCAAATCAAAGTGAGCAAGGTCAAAAATTTGAAGGTGTATATAAAGGAGGGCAAAGGACACCTTTGAGCACGGTAGAAGAGGCTTTAAGAAATTTAAAAATTAAAGAGGAAAGTGCAAAATTTCACATGCAAATGTGCTACGATGCGCTACAAAAAGCAGAACGTGCAAAGCCTATCCCCTTAAATAAGATTGAGGAGATGTTAGAGGACCTAGTTAAAAAGGACAAAGAATTAGATGTAACCCTTAGTTCATTGCCAGATGTGGAGGTTTGGTCGGTTGAAGACAAGAATTTTTTATTTGCGTTTAATAAAAAATTAAAACAATTAAAACAAGCAGAAAACAGTAACGAAGAAAATATGCGTAAATTTGCTTATATTAAATGGATGCTAATAAATAGAGAAGCGCTTGAAACAGCTGCAAATGCTCCTGCTGAATATGCTAAAATGGTTTGTGAGGAAGCTAAATTAGCTTCAGACAGAGTAGAAGAAGCAAAGGGCATTTTAAGGCGCGCTGTACATAATCTCATGAATTTTATTGAAAGAAATAATTAAATGAATTTTCATGTTGACAAAAAGTGGATTATATTTTAGTGTATAAATAACAAATTTTTAGAAGGAGATATTTTATGAAGTTAAGGAGATTTTTATCAGGAGTATTGATTTTTTCAATAGCATTCGTTGGTGTGAATGCTAAGGCGGAAGTGGTTCCAGAGGCAAGTTTGTCAGAAAGGTTAAATAAGGTTATAGATAAGGTTTCACCACTATTTGGAGATTTTATTAGAGCGATAAGCAATATCCCTACACTAGACTGGCTAGATGACATCTCTGATGCTGTTGACATTAATTTATGCAAAAAGTATCATGTTAATTCAATTGGCTTAGTTAAGAGAAAAGAGATTGAGGATGCGTATGTGAATTTAATAAAAAAACATCATATAGGGTGCTGCAGAGTTCTTGCAGCATATATAGGGCGGCTTCTTGATGAATACAACATTAAATATTATATTATAAATGTAGCGGGAAATAATCAATTAGAAGACAACCATGAAGTTGTTTTCATTCCGGGTGTTGGTGTGTTGGACTTCTTGGGAGATTTAAATCAGAACAATTCTAAATTGACAGTTAGACCTCTTGAAAAATTTTTAAAAAATATGAAGTGGGGTTATAAAAATACTATTACGTCAGGATACGTTAATGAATATGATAAAGACGGGTACCTTAAGGATCAAAAAGATATAGGGGTTTTTATGAAGGAAAATAATATAACATGTAAATACAAATTTCCATTATTTTGTCAAACGTTGAGATCTAAAACAGGTATGCTTATGAGTGCATTTTTCCCTCGAAAAGATGTTGAAAAGGCCCTAAAAAACTCTGATTGTTCTGATTGTAAGGACCTTGAAGACTTAGCAAAGCATGAAAAAAAGGGCATTTATGATATTTTGAGAGATTATTTGAATATAAATCCAAGAGATTTTAATTTTTTGGGGCAGCACGAAGAATTATAATCGATGTATAACAAAATTTATTGTTAATTAAAATATATAATTTTACTAAAAAAGATGTTCCCTTATATTTGGTTATCTGAATGCTTTCTAGGCTTCAAATGCACACCGTATATAAGGGGACTTTTAATTTTTTATATTAGATTTTTAGTTGCAGCCGCATCCGCAGTCGTTATTGTTGTTGCCGCAGCAGCACATAATGAGTATCAATAGGATGATCCAAGAACAACCTCCGCCAAAACCATTGTTGTTGCACATAGGGGTTTACCTCCTTTTGTTTATTTCAATACATCATATGGGGCGCGCCTTTGAGAGGTTCCAGTAAAGCTTTATGATTTTTAAAAAACTTTAAAATAGTGAGAATTTTAATGAAATTGGCAGAATAATTAAGATAAACGGATATAGGCCGTATATATCTAAGTTGAATTGACTTTATTTGACTTTGACTATTGATGGCTTATTATTTAAAATTAAGGTCAAAGATGGTTAAAGTAAAAAGGAGATGAAAAACTTGGGAATAAGCGATGAAGTTGCGAGGTACCTTTTAGAATTGCTGGAGGAATCGCAGGGAGATATACAAATTCAGCGAAATGAGCTGGCGAGCAATATTGGCTGTGTGCCGAGCCAGATAAATTACGTGATAACTTCGAGATTCACGCCGGAGCATGGATATATTGTGGAGAGCAGGCGGGGCGGCGGCGGATATATTCGGATTACCCGCATAAAAACCGAAAAAAGTACAGCGATCATGAATATAATAAATGCTATCGGGGCACGGGTGGACGCACTTTCTGCCGAGATGATTGTTGAAAGCCTGGTTCGGCGCGACATTCTTTCGGAAAACACGAGCAGGTTGATGTTGAGCGCTATTTCGGACAGAGTGTATTCGGATATTCCGGTGAATTTGAGGTGCGGACTTAGGGCGTCGATATTAAAAAAAATGCTGCTGACTCAAGTGGAGCTGTAAATTAAACAAAGGGGGAATCTTTATGTTGTGCCAATCTTGCGGCAAAAATCAGGCGAATACGCATATAAAAAGGGTGATAAACGGCGAGCTAACCGAATACATGCTGTGCGAAAAGTGTGCGGCTAAGTTGGGATACTCGAATATTTTTGAAAATTTTGGGTTTGGATTCAGTTTTGATAATTTATTGGGCAGTTTTTTTGCGAACAGCGAACCTAAGTTGATGCCGACGAGCAACAAGCGGTGCGATTTTTGCGGCTCGTCTTTTGAGGACATTTCGAACACGGGCAAGGTCGGGTGCGCCAAGTGCTACGGCGCGTTTTTTGACCAACTTATGCCGTCCATAAAAAGGATCCACGGTAACACCAAGCATGCGGGCAAATTTGGCTCTAGGACGGGCGGCAAGAAGAATACGCTAAAAAGTAAAATTCAAGCTCTTGACGAAAAAATGAAGGTGGCAATAAGCGAACAAAACTTTGAGGAGGCTGCTAAAATTCGGGATGAGCTAAAAAAATTGAGAGAAAAGGAGGGCCTTAAATAATGAGTAAGTGGTACGAAAAGGCCGGAGATTACAGCGATGTTGTGATTAGCACGAGGATTCGGCTGGCTCGGAATATTTTGAAATATCCGTTTCCGTGCAAGATGAATTCGGCAATGAAGCGCGAGGTTATCGGTGACATCAAGGCAGCACTGGCTAAGCCGGAGTTTAAAAGCTATAACTTTAGCTGCTTGGATGGCGAGAATGCGAATATAATTCAGCTAAAAAGCCTGGTGGAACGCCATCTGGTGAGTCCGGACTTTGTGAATCCAGACAAATTTAAGACGGTGTTTTTGTCCCAAAACAGCGACATCAGCATAATGGTAAACGAGGAGGACCACATCCGTCTGCAAGCTATGAAAGAGGGCCTGGCGCTAGAGGACACCTATAGCGCAGCGGACGAAATAGACAGCAAGCTCGATGAATCGCTAACGTTTGCGTTTAATGAGCAGCTTGGATATTTAACGCAGTGCCCAACAAATTTGGGAACGGGCATGAGAGCCTCAATAATGCTGCATTTGCCGGCCCTAAAAAAATGCGGAATGATCGAAAAAATATCGTCAAGCCTAATAAAACTGGGCTTAACCATGCGCGGAATATACGGCGAGGGCACCGAACCGAAGGGGGACATATACCAAATTTCCAACCAGGTCACTTTGGGGATCTCCGAAAAAATCGCGCTGAAGAACCTCAACGACATCACGCTGCAGATAATAACTCAGGAACGAAACTGCCGCAAAGAGTTGGCAAAGAACGTCCAGGTTGTTGACAACATAAGCAGATCGGTTGGGGTTTTGAAAACGGCTAAGGTTTTAAACAACGATGAATTCATGAAGCTGATTTCGAAAGTAAGGCTAGGCCTTTCTATCGGCGTAATTAAGGGAATCTCTTACGACGTTATAAACGAGATCACCGTAAAGTCGCAGCCTTTCATGTTAATGCAAGCGGCAAAGGAGGAACTGACGCCGATTAAGCTAGATCAAAAAAGAGCGGAACTGATGAACGAAGAGTTTCGCAAAGTAGAAGTACTGTGAAAAAGGGGAGAAATGCCATGTATAGGTTTAATGGATTTACGGAGAAGGCGAACCGCGCGATGAATCTGGCGATTTTTGGGGCAGAGGAGCTTGGGCACACCTACGTAGGCAGCGAGCACATTTTGCTGGGACTTTTAAAGGAGGGCTCTGGCGTGGCGGCCGTGGTTTTGGATGAATTGGGGGTTTATAGCGATGAGCTAGAGTCTTTGCTGAAGAGCGAAATCGGCACAGGGCCTAAAAGTTCGCTGAGTACGACCGACTTTACGCCCCGAACCAAAAGGGTTTTGCAAAACGCCGTGATGCAGGCTGCTAACTTGGGGCATAATTATGTAGGCACGGAGCATCTGCTTTTGGCGCTAATTGGCGAGACCGACAGTTACGCCGTACGCTTTTTAAATGAGCTCGGCGCGAACACACGGGACATCTTGGACAAATTGAACGAGGATTTTGGCGATCAAACCGCCGACGACACGATGTATGGCGGCAGCATGATGAATGATGCTTATTCTGGCGGGGTGAGCCCAGGCAAAAACGGCAAGACGAAGACAAAAACGCTGGATCAGTTTGGAAAGGACCTAACGCAGATGGCGCAAAACGGGGCTATAGACCCTGTAATTGGCCGCCAGAATGAGATTGAACGGGTTATTCAGATTTTGTGCAGACGGACGAAAAATAATCCGTGCCTAATAGGAGAGCCAGGAGTCGGCAAAACCGCGGTAGCGGAGGGCTTGGCGCTAAAAATTGCGTCTGGAGACGTGCCGGAGCTTTTAAAGGGCAAGAGAGTTATATCGCTAGATTTGACGGGGATGATCGCCGGAACGAAGTATCGGGGCGACTTTGAGGACAGGATAAAAAACGCCATAGAGGAGCTGAAAAAGGCCGGGAACATAATCCTATTCATAGATGAGCTGCACACGATAGTCGGAGCGGGCTCTGCAGAGGGCTCGGCGGACGCTGCGAACATCTTAAAGCCCAGCCTGGCACGAGGGGACTTTCAGGTGATTGGCGCTACGACCATAAAAGAATACAGAAAGCACATCGAGAAGGATGCCGCGCTAGAGCGGAGATTTCAGCCAGTCACAGTGGGCGAGCCTAGTGAAGAAGAGACTGTGATGATTTTAGAGGGACTCCGCGACCGATATGAAGCGCATCATAAGGTGAAGATTACCGACGAGGCGATTAAAACGGCGGTGAAGCTGTCTTCGCGGTACATAACAGACAGATTTTTGCCCGACAAAGCAATCGACCTAATTGACGAAGCGGCCTCTAGAGTGCGGCTGAGAGCCTACACGGCGCCAGATAAGCTGCAAAAACTCGAAAATAAAATTAAGGAGATAGACAAGGAAAAATCGGCAGCGATAAACGAGCAAAACTTCGAACACGCAGCAAAACTGCGGGATGAGGAGAAGTCGATAAAGAAGAAGCTAGAGGAGCAGCGGCGTTTGTGGCAGAGTAAGCACGAAAACACGAACGGGGCAGTCACGGAACAGGACATAGCACATATAGTGTCCAACTGGAGCGGGATTCCGGTGGTGCAGTTGACGCAGGCCGAAAGCGCGCGACTTTTGAACATGGAAAACATCTTGCACAAAAGGATCATCGGGCAGGATGAAGCCGTAGAGCAAATCGCAAAGGCAATACGCCGGGGCAGAGTCGGCTTAAAAGACCCGAAAAGGCCGGTGGGATCGTTCATCTTTTTGGGGCCAACGGGCGTGGGCAAAACAGAGCTCTGCAAGGCCTTGGCGCAGGCCATGTTTGGCGACGAAAACGCGATCATACGGTTTGACATGTCCGAGTATATGGAAAAGCACACCGTCTCGAAGCTCATTGGGTCGCCACCTGGATATGTCGGCTACGATGAGGGCGGGCAATTAACCGAAAAAGTTCGCAGAAAGCCGTACTCCGTGGTGCTCTTCGACGAGATCGAGAAAGCGCATCCGGACGTGTTTAACATGCTGCTCCAAATATTGGAAGACGGGCACGCAACGGACTCGCAAGGCCGAAAGATCAATTTCAAGAATACGATAATAATAATGACGTCCAACGTGGGGGCCCGGCTGATAACGGAAAAGCAGTCAAACTTGGGATTCTACGCCAGCAGGACTGCCGAGTCTGACAAGGCCAAGCTCAAAGAAACCGTGATGGCGGAGCTGAAAAAGACCTTCAAGCCGGAGTTTTTGAACCGGGTGGATGACATAATCGTGTTCAACAAGTTGACGGCAGAGGACATAAAGCTGATTGCCAAAAACATGCTAAAAGACGTGAAAACGCGGGCAAAAAACCTGAACATAGATATCAATTTTGCAGAGAGCTCGATAGAGGAGATCGCAAAAGAGGGCTTTGACGCAGTGTATGGAGCGCGACCGCTAAGACGGGCGATTCAGTCCAAAATAGAGGACAAATTGTCGGAAGAGGTGCTAAAGGGCGAGGTGAAGTCGGGGCAAAAAGTAAGATGCAGCTACGACAAAAAGAAAAAGCAGTTCGTCTTTAAAAATGTAGTGCCCAAAACAGCAGAGTAATCGCAGCAAAAGCTCAAACAAAAGGCCACGAGGTACAATCGTGGTCTTTTTTCTATTATGTAAAAATTTTAAATCCAAATATAAATCAATTAGAAGCTTGTTGAATGGCTTCGAGAGCGGTTTTAACGAGGTCAGAATTTTTAGTAAGCAGGGCCAAAATGCATGAGTAAACTAAGTTCGGGTTTTCCTGAAAATTTCGCTTAACGAGCGAGGCTTGCTTAAAGTCGGGCACAAAGAGCTTTATATTTAAAAGGTCGCGACCGTCCCCGCCAGAAACCGTGCAAGAGACATAGCATTCGTTGGGCTTTTCTTCTATTGTGACGGTGTTTTCGGTTTCGCGTTTGACCTTAGCCAAAAGATCTATCGCCGCAGCCAGGGTTTTTTCTCGAATAGAAATAGGCAGAGCGGTGTCAAGTTGAGTGGCAATTAGCTTGCCGCTCTCTGTAATGACGTACTTAGAATCAGCGTCTGTGGCCGGGGCAAGATTATTGCTGCCGATTAGCGCCGAGAAAGCATCGTTTATCTCAAAATAATTTGCAAGGCCGTTTTCCTGCAGCACAGAGACGACCTCGTCTTTAGAGAGCGGCTCGCCCACGCTGGTGAGCATATAGCAAATCAGCAATTTAATGTCGTTTTTACTTCGCAGCCCGCCAAGACCCACCCCAGCGGTAAAAGCATCAAATTTCAAGTTAAGACCTCCAGTAACTATCGGCTAAAAGTTGATATTATTTTCATCGAGCTCTAATTTTATTTTCTCGCATAGATTTTTTTCTAAAGAGTCATAATTTTTGGCGTCGCACCAGACCTTAATGTCAACATCGATGGTTTTATTATTAAAACTGCCGATGGACACAGCCGGCGCCGGGGATTTTAAGATATTTTCATCGTTACTAATTGTGTTTTCTAAGATATTTTGAATATCAGAAAATTTGGTATCTTTTTTTATAGGCAACGTGATGTCCAATCGGCGTTTCAAGTTTACGCTCGAGTTAATAATATAGTCGGCGGTAAGCTTAGAATTTGGTACGACTATTTCTTTGTTGTTCGCTGTTTTTAGTGTTGTTGAGAGCATCTCTATTTTTGTAACTGTTCCGGTAACGTCGCGCGTTTCAAGAGAATCTCCGATTTTAAAGGGCTTGTTTATAATGATGATCATGCCGCTTGCCGCGTTAGAGAGGTTATCTTTTAAAGCCAGGCCAACAGTAACAAGAGCCGCCCCCAGAGTAGCGATGATAGACGAAATATTAATGCCAAAACAAGTGACTACCATTAAAATAACTATGCCTCTAAAAATGACTTTTAGCACAGAATTTGAAAAGGAAATAATGCTTTCGTCTACCCGAGATTTAACCATAGCTTCTTTTATTATAGCGATGAGCTTATTTGCAACAAACCATCCGACGAAAAATATCAAAGCCCCCGGCAAAAAATTATTTATAAAAAAGGATACATACACATGCGGGTTAAGAAAAGAGTCATTTATATTCATAAAAATAAACCTGCCTTTAATTTTTGTCTTCTTAAAATCATAATTATGCAGTATACTTTTATTATAACACAAGTGCGGCAAAATTTGAGAGGCGGCGCTAAAATTTCTTGAAAAGTTTTGGAAACTAATGTATAATAAATTAGTTTGTAAAAAAGGTGATGGTGCGTGGTGGTTTCGGATATGATAAATGCAGTCAAGGATATGGAAGACTTAGCTGCCAAAAAGCACGAAGAAGCTAAAAAAGAAGCAGAATTTATGCTAAATCAGGCCAAAAAAGAAGCACAGGGCATAATTGACTCCGCGGTTAAAGAAGCCGGTGCAAAGGCAGAGCTGAGGATTAATTTTGCTAAAAGTAGCGCGGAAGAGATTTTTAAAAAGAAGATGAAAAAGTGCGAAAATGATATCGAGGCCTTGAAGAAAAAGGCGGAACGTTTAAAGGAGCAAGCGATAGAAGCAGTCGTTAACGCTACTGTAAATTGAGCGATTAGAAATTAGAACAATTATAAGTGCCGAAAAGGTGGTTGCGCAGCTATGGCGGTTCTTGCGATGAAAAAAGTGAATATATGTGCGCTTAAAAAGGACAGAAAAGCTGTTTTAGAGACGTTACAGCGGTTGGGCATGGTGGAGATTTCAGACTTGTGTGAAGCTCAGCAGAGCGGCCTTCGTAAAATTGATACTTTTAGCATGCGCTCGATTTTTGATAAGAGTAAGGTCATTGCGCAAAATGCTTTGGAAGTTTTAGAGAAGTATGAGCCCGAAGAGAAGCCGTTTTTGAGCAATATATGCGGCAAGGATGAGATCTCTAGGCGGAACTATTATATTTTTGCCAATGAAGCGGAAGAAATCATGCGGGTTGCGAACGAAATTTTGCGGCTTTCGAAAATGATTGACGACAAAACGGCAGAAATCATTAGGATAAATACGCGAATTGAGGCGTTGTCGGACTGGAAGCTTTTAGATGTGCCAATGAAGTTTACCGGAACTAAGAGAACTCGGGCGTTCATAGGCACGCTGCCAAAAGATGTTTCGGAGCCGGATTTAAAAGAGGCAATGGCGGAATTACTGCCAAACGAGGATAGATATACCTTGGAGGTGCTGCACTCAAGCGCCGAACAGAGTTGCATTTTCGTTTTGTGCCATGTTGCAGCAGAAAAACTCATCTTAGAGGCGTTAAGAAAGCTTGGGTTTGCTTACCCGACGGTCTCTACAAAAAAGGTGCCGGCCCTGAAAATAAGCAAGCTTTTGGGCAAAATAGACAGGCTGAAAGAGCAAATTTTAATTTCTAAAAAAGAAATAAGAAGTTATAAAGGGCAGCGCAACGCCATTAAATTTATGGTCGATTACCACGAGATGCGCTCGCAGAAGTACGAGGTGATTGCGAAACTTTTGCACACGAAGAATGTCTTTATGCTGAGCGGGTTTATCCCTGAAAAGTATGCGGAAAAACTGGAGTCGGCCTTAACTTCTAGGTTCAACAGCATTGCTATTGACTTTTCTGCGCTGGTTGCCGAGGAGGAGACTCCGGTTGTGCTGCAGAATAATAGCTTTGCCTCGCCGGTGGAGAGTGTGCTTGAAAGCTACAGCCTGCCGGGGCGGGGGGAGGTTGACCCGACTTCGGTGATGGCGATTTTTTATTATGTTTTGTTTGGAATGATGCTGTCGGATGCGGCTTACGGACTCATAATTGTGGCGGCTTGCGGATTTGTCTTGGCTAGGTACAAAAACATCAAGGCGGGGCTCAAAAAAGCGCTAAAGATGTTCTTGCTTTGCGGAGCCTCTACGACTTTTTGGGGCGTCTTGTTTGGTAGCTATTTTGGAGACGCAATCGAGGTTGTATCCGAGACATTTTTTAACACGCCAGTAAAGGTGCCGGCTTTGTGGTTTGTGCCGCTCAACGAGCCAATGCGAATGCTGGCTTTCTCGTTTGCTATCGGGATAATCCACCTGTTTACCGGGCTTTTCATGCAGTTGTATGAGTTAGTCCGAGCGAAAAAGTTTAAAGACGCCATATACAACGTGTGCTCGTGGTACTTGTTGGTGGGCGGGATAATCGTTTATATACTGTCGGTGCCGATGATAGCTGAGATGCTTGTGCTAAAGTTTATTTTGCCGTCGGGTGTTGGCAAAGCGGGGGCGATTGCGGCTTTGGCTGGCGCTTTGCTGATATTGCTGACGGCGGGCAGAGAGTCGCGAAACCCGTTCAAGCGGTTTTTAAAAGGACTGTACGGACTTTATGGCGTGACGGGCTATCTCAGCGATATACTCTCGTATTCGCGGCTTTTGGCGCTGGGTTTGGCCACGGGAGTCATCGCCCAGGTGTTCAACAAAATGGGCACAATGGCCGGCAACGGCCCGGCTGGAGTGATCTTGTTTGTGCTGGTGTTTTTGGTGGGGCACACCATGAACATCGCGATAAACCTGTTGGGCGCGTATGTTCACACCAACAGACTGCAATTTGTTGAGTTTTTTGGCAAGTTTTATGAGGGCGGAGGAAGGAAATTTTCGCCGTTCTTCGTAAATACAAAATATTATAACGTTACGGAGGATGTTTGCAATGAGTAATTTGGGAGTGGTTTTGGCCTTGTTGGGGGCTGCGTTGGCCTCTTTGATGGCGGGGATAGGCTCTGCAATTGGCGTCGGCATGGCTGGAGAGGCTGCAGCTGGCGTTGTAACAGAGGATCCAGGAAAATTTGGAAAAGTTTTGTTATTGCAGCTGTTGCCGGGCACGCAAGGAATCTATGGCCTTTTGGTGGCGGTTTTAACGCTTATTCAGATCGGAATTTTGGGCGGCTCTTCGGAGGTATCTTTGGGACAGGGACTTTTGTACTTGGTTTCGTGCTTGCCTATTGCGTTTGTGGGACTTTGGTCGGCCATTCGCCAGGCCAGAGCTGCGGTTTCGGGAATCAGCACCGTGGCTAAGCGTCCGGAGCAGATGGGCAAAGCCATGATTTTTCCTGCCATGGTGGAGACTTATGCTATTTTGGCGCTCTTGGTTTCGGTGCTTTCCATTTTGAACATACCTAAAATCAACGTGTAGCCGGGATTTATTCTAAGTTGGGAGTTTTTGCCTATGACTGGATTAGACAAAATATTAAGCTGCATCGATGACGAAGCGAATAAAGACGCCGAAATGATACTCGCAGCGGGGAAGCTCAAGGCGAGCGAAGTTTTGGCCAGCGCGAAAAAAGAGGCAGAAAAGCGTGCAGAGTTAATCATAAAGAACGCCGAAGACAAGGCCGAGCTCATCTTGCAAAAGGCCGAATCTAAAGGCAAATTAAAGGAACGCGAGCAAATTTTAGACGCAAAGCGCGAGATTATCGGCTCGGTTTTAAATGAGGCTAAGGAAAGTCTGCGCCGGATGCCGTTTGAAGAGTACTTTGAGGTAATTTTAAAGTTGTGCAGAAAGTATGCTGGAGCCCAAAGCGGCGAGATAATTTTCTGCGAAGAGGATTTGAAAAGAGTGCCGGCGGGCTTTGAAGGCAAGTTAGCAGAAGTGGCGCAGGCGGCGGGAGGAGAGCTTAAAATCTCGGCCAAAACGCGTGACATTGCCGGCGGATTCATTTTGTCTTATGGCGATATCGAGGAGAATTGCACTTTTGATGTGCTGTTTGAATGCAATTTTGAAATTTTGTCCGACGAAGTGAATGCAATTTTGTTTGTGTAATTCTCAAAAAGCGGGTTAAAACGAGAAGGGGGCGAGGCGATGAAGGGGCAGTACACCTATGCTGTCGCGCGGGTACGGGCACGGGAGCTCTCTTTGCTCTCGGAGCAGGACGTTAGCCGGCTGATGGATTGCGAGTCTTACGAAGAGTGCGTGAATGCGTTAAGGGACAATGGCTGGGGCGACGAAACTCTAGACGCCAAGGGCCCTGATTGCGACTATCAGCTGATGCTGAAAGCAGAAGAACGGAGGCTTTGGCAGCTTGTGACAGAGCTGGTGGCCGATAGAGCGCCATTTCGAGCGATCTTGCTGCCGATAGATTATCACAACTTGAAGGCCGCCATAAAGGGCTATATAACGGAGTTACTGTCGGAGGACCTTTTCATGCCGGGCGGAACGGTGGACATTTCAAGTTTGACCAAATGCATAGAAAAGGGTGACTTTTCGAATTTGCCGCAAGAGATGGTCGAGCCTGCCCGTGAAGCTTTTGAAAAGCTGCTTCACACTGGAGACGGCCAGTTGTGCGATAATATTATCGACAAAGCCTTGCTAAATGCGATTAAAGCTGAGGGAGAGGGCTCTAAAGCTGGGCTGATAAAGGCGTACGCGGAGTTTTTTGTGGCTAGTGCAGACATAAAGATCGCGCTTCGTGGCCAAGCGATGCATAAAGGGCGCGAATTTTTGAGTTCTGCGTTGATTGCATGCGATTCTCTGGATGTTAAGAAATTGGTAGAAGTAGCAATGATGGGGCAAGCGGACTTGCTTGAATATTTGGAGGTCACGCCTTATGCGGATGTGGTGCCTTTTGTCGCGGAGTCTCTGCAAAGGTTTGATATTTGGCGCGACAACAGGATTATTGAGCTTATTAGGGCTGAGAAGTACGATTGCTTTTCGATTGGCCCGATTATCGCTTACGTTTTAGCCCGTCAGAACGAGATAAAGGTCGCTAGGATTATTCTTTCGGGCAAGCTAAATCGCGTTGAAAACGGCTTGATAAAAGAAAGGGTACGGATGATGTATGCGTAGAATAGCGGTGGTTGGCGAAAGAGACAGCATTTATGGCTTTGTGGCGCTTGGGTTGGAGATTTTTCCGGTAAAGGACTCGAAGGAAGCTCGAGCCGTTGTAAAGCGGCTGATAAACGAGGATTTGGCGGTGATATTTTTGACGGAATCCATTATTGACGGGGTTTATGACGAATTGCTAGAACTCACGGCAGAAATGCAGGTTTCGATCATACCGATCCCTGGCGTGGCGGGAGAAGCTAGACTTGGCATGAAGGCTTTGAAGGAATCCGTCATAAAGGCCGTGGGGACGGACATTTTATTTTCATAAATAAGTTAGCAGGTGAAATGATGGGCAAGGGCATTATAAAAAAGGTCGCGGGGCCGCTTGTTATCGCGGAAAACATGAAGGACGCGAATATGTTTGACGTGGTTAAGGTTAGCGACGAGCATTTGATCGGCGAGATTATCGAGATGCACGGCGACAAAGCTTCGATTCAGGTCTATGAGGAAACTTCGGGACTTGGGCCGGGCGCGCCGGTAGAGTCGACGAAAGAACCGCTGAGCGTAGAGCTTGGTCCGGGGCTTATCGGCAGCATTTTTGACGGAATTCAGCGGCCGCTGGATGACATTATGAAAGCCTCGGGGAACAACCTAAAGCGAGGAGTCGAGGCGCCGGCGCTAAAGCGAGACAAAAAGTGGGAGTTTGTCCCCCGAGTTAAGGTAGGAGACAAGGTCGAACCTGGCGACATCATCGGAACCGTCGCAGAGACAGAGTTGGTCAAGCACAGAATAATGGTGCCAAATGGTGTGTTTGGCGTCGTTGAGTCGATAAAAGAGGGCAGCTATGCGGTGGACGAGGCCGTCGCCACGATAAAAACCGAAAAAGGGGCAAGAGAGCTGACCCTGATGCAGAAGTGGCCCGTTAGAGTGTGCCGGCCGTACAAAAAAAAGATGTCGCCCAACATGCCGCTAATCACGGGGCAGCGGGTTATAGATACGCTTTTTCCTATTGCTAAGGGCGGAGTGGCCGCTGTGCCGGGGCCTTTTGGTAGCGGAAAGACCGTGGTGCAGCATCAGCTGGCCAAATGGGCCGACTCGGATATTGTTGTCTATATTGGTTGCGGAGAGCGCGGCAACGAAATGACGGACGTTTTGAATGAGTTCCCGGAGTTGATTGACCCCAAAACGGGGCAGTCTTTGATGAAGCGTACGGTTTTGATTGCGAACACTTCGGATATGCCAGTCGCGGCGCGCGAAGCTTCGATATACACGGGCATCACCATTGCCGAATATTTTCGAGACATGGGCTATTCTGTGGCGCTCATGGCGGATTCGACTTCGCGGTGGGCCGAAGCATTGCGAGAAATGTCTGGCCGATTGCAAGAGATGCCCGGCGAAGAGGGATATCCGGCGTATTTGGGTAGCAGGTTGGCGCAGTTTTATGAGCGTGCCGGCCGAGTTATGTCTTTGGGCAAAACCCCGCGAGAGGGCGCATTATCCGTTATTGGAGCGGTTTCTCCGCCGGGTGGAGATATCTCCGAGCCGGTGGCGCAGGCTACATTGCGGATTGTAAAGGTTTTTTGGGGGCTGGACTCTTCGCTGGCGTACAAGCGGCATTTTCCGGCGATAAACTGGCTAAACAGCTACTCCTTGTACGTGGACACTTTATCGGACTGGTTCAATTGCAACGTGGATTCGGAGTTTATGCTGCTGCGGACGCGGATAATGCGGCTTTTGCAGGAGGAGGCCGAGCTTGAGGAGATTGTGAAGCTGGTTGGAATGGACGCTTTGTCGGCACAGGATAGGCTAAAGCTAGAGGTGGCGCGGTCAATTCGGGAGGACTTCTTGCATCAAAACGCCTTCCACGAGGAGGACGCCTACACGACGATAGACAAACAGTGCTTGATGATAAGGCTGATCTTGGAGTTTTACGATTTGGCGCGGCAAGTGCTGGAAAACGGCGCGCAAATAGAGCTGCTGCTGAGTCTGCCGGTGAGGGAGCGCATCGGACGGTTTAAGTATATTTCTAATTTAGAAAGTAAAAATGAATATGATAGCATAGCACGGGCAATGTCGGAGGAGATCGGGTCAACATTAAAGAGGGAGGATTTTTGATGCCGAAGGAGTACAGAACGATAGAGGAAGTTGCCGGCCCTTTGATGTTGGTGAGGGATGTTGAGGACGTGAACTTCGATGAGCTGGGCGAAATAGAGCTTGCAAACGGAGAAAAACGCCGGTGCAGAGTGCTTGAAATTGACGGGACGAATGCTTTGGTGCAGCTGTTTGAGAATTCTGCGGGGATAAATCTTTCGAACAGCAAGGTGCGATTTTTGGGCAGGAGCATGCAGCTTGGCGTCTCTATTGATATGTTGAGTCGAGTTTTTGACGGCCTGGGGCGGCCTATTGACGGCGGTGCAGAAGTTTTGCCAGAAAAGCGAATGGACATAAATGGCTTGCCGATGAACCCTGCTGCGAGAAATTATCCGCAGGAGTTTATTCAGACGGGCGTTTCGGCTATCGATGGCTTGAATACGCTCGTTAGAGGCCAAAAGTTACCGATTTTTTCTGCCAGCGGATTGCCTCATGCAAAGTTGGCGGCTCAAATATCGCGCCAGGCTAAGGTCCGCGGTGCGCAGGAGCCTTTTGCGGTTGTTTTTGCGGCGATGGGCATCACTTTTGAGGAGTCGCAATTTTTCGTTGAGAGCTTTGAGGCCACCGGCGCCATAGACCGGACGGTGATGTTTTTGAATTTGGCCAACGACCCGGCGGTTGAGCGCATCGCAACGCCCAAGATGGCCTTGACAGCGGCAGAGTTCCTGGCTTTTGAGAAAGATATGCACGTGCTTGTGATCATGACGGACATCACGAACTATGCCGACGCTTTGCGGGAGGTTTCGGCGGCACGCAGAGAAGTCCCTGGCCGGCGAGGATATCCGGGCTATATGTATACGGATTTGGCTTCGATTTACGAACGGGCGGGGCGTCAGAAGGGCAAAAAAGGTAGCATCACGCTTATTCCGATTCTGACGATGCCTGAGGATGACAAAACGCACCCGATCCCAGATTTGACGGGGTATATAACAGAGGGGCAAATCATTTTGAGCCGAGAATTGTTTCGAAAGGGTCTGACGCCGCCGATTGACGTTTTACCGTCACTTTCGCGGTTGAAAGATAAGGGAATCGGCAAGGGTAAGACAAGAGAAGACCACGCGAATACGATGAATCAGCTGTTTTCAGCGTACGCTAGGGGCAAGGAGGCTAAGGAGCTTATGATAATCCTTGGAGAGGCGGCGCTTACGGACATCGACAAGCTTTATGCCAAGTTTGCGGATGCCTTTGAGGAGGAGTATGTCTCGCAAGGGTACGAGAACAACAGAAGCATTGAGGAGACACTGGACATCGGCTGGAAGCTGCTTTCGATTTTGCCGCGCAGCGAACTCAAGCGGATTAAGGACGAGTACTTGGACGAATATTACGGAAAAAGTGGTGATTAATTATGGCGACAGCACAGGTGAATCCCACTAGAATGGAGCTCACGAGGCTAAAAAAGAAGCGAGTCATGGCCGTGCGGGGGCACAAGCTCTTGAAGGACAAACGAGACGAGCTGATGAAGCAGTTCATCGACATGGTGGAGGAAAACAAAAATCTGCGCCAAAAGGTAGAACGAGGCATAAAAAGGGCCAACGAAAAATTTTTGATGGCGAAGTCTGAAATGAGCGAAGAAGCCCTAAATGTTGCGCTCCTTGCGCCTAAGCAGGCCGTTTCTATTGAGGTTTCTAGCAGAAACATTATGAGCGTGAACGTGCCGAAGTTCAGCTATCGCACCAGGACGGCCGACAAAAACGACATATATTCGTATGGACTGGCGTTTACGTCTTTTAGCCTGGACGACGCGGTGGGGGCGCTTTCGGAGGTTTTTGAAGATATGCTGAAGTTAGCAGAGATTGAGAAATCATGTCAGCTTTTGGCAAGAGGAATCGAAAAAACGCGCAGAAGAGTCAACGCGCTGGAGTATGTGGTGATCCCCCAGGCAGAGGGCGGAATTCGTTACATTTTGATGAAGCTGGACGAAAACGAACGCAGTGCTCAAGCGAGATTGATGAAAACCGGTGCGACCAAATGATGAGTAAACCTCAGCTGAGCGGGAGTTTTACGGGTTTTGTTGATAGTTTGGGCTGAGTTTGGTATAATGGATGCAGGAATTTTATATAAAAAGAAGGGTGGGAAGCGCATAATGCGGCCGTTTGGCTGATTATGCCTTGCGATGAAGAGAGTGAAAATAGCGGAGCTTTACAAGGATTCGGCGAGATTTGCGGATAAAGAAATAACGGTTTGTGGCTGGGTTAAGACTATACGGGACTCGAAGGCATTGGGATTTATGCAGCTTAACGATGGCAGCTTTTTTAAGGATCTGCAGGTGGTTTTTGTTGAGGACAAGGTGAAAAATTTTAGAGAGGTCGCCAAACTCAACGTGGGCTCGGCGGTTTGCGTAAAAGGCAGTTTGCTGCTTACCCCGCAGGCCAAGCAACCTTTTGAGATCCAGGCAACCGAGGTCTTTATCGAAGGCGAATCTACGAGCGATTATCCGCTGCAAAAAAAGAGGCACACGCTTGAATATTTGAGGACGATTGCGCATCTGCGGCCCAGGACGAACACCTTTGGAGCGGCTTATAGAGTCCGCTCTGCTGCGGCTTATGCTATTCATAAGTTCTTTCAGGATCAGGGGTTTGTTTACGCGCACACTCCGATAATCACGGGCAGCGACTGTGAAGGTGCCGGCGAGATGTTTACGATTACGACGCTGGATCTTGAGAACGTTCCGAAGACTGAGGATGGCCTTGTGGACTATTCACAGGACTTCTTTCAGAAGCACACCTCGCTGACGGTTTCTGGCCAACTGGAGGGCGAATGCATGGCTCTGGCGCTGGGAAATATCTATACGTTTGGCCCCACCTTCCGGGCAGAGAAATCCTATACACAGCGGCACGCAGCGGAGTTTTGGATGATTGAGCCAGAAATGGCGTTTGCCGACTTGAAGGACTGCATGGAGGTTGCCGAGAACATGATGAAGTTCATCATAAGCTACGTGATGAAGACTTGCTCGGCGGACATGGAGTTTTTTAACAATTTTTACGACAAAGAGCTGATAAGCAAGCTCACGAATATTGTGAACTCGGACTTTGGCGTTGTGACGTACACGGACGCGATAAAAATTCTGGAAGAGAATAATGATGCCTTTGAGTACAAGGTGTCGTGGGGGATAGACCTGCAGACCGAGCACGAGAAGTATTTGACGGAAAAGGTCTACCAAAAGCCGGTTTTTGTGATCGACTATCCAAAGGAGATAAAGTCGTTTTATATGCGCGAGAACGAGGATGGCAGAACCGTGGCGGCGATGGATTTGCTGGTGCCTGGAATTGGCGAAATTGTGGGGGGCAGTCAGCGTGAAGAACGGTTGGAGCGCTTGCTTTCGCGGATGAAGGAGTTAAACTTGCAAGAGGAAGATTATTGGTGGTACTTGGATCTTCGGAGATACGGAACGGCGGTGCATTCGGGGTTTGGTTTAGGGTTTGAACGGCTTATTATGTATTTGACAGGAGTCTCAAATATTCGAGACGTGCTGCCCTTCCCAAGAACTACCGGAACCGCAGAATTTTAGCCTTGCTTGAAAATTTGTGTGAAAATTTTGTGAATCTCTTGACAAATTTGAAAATGAGTGGTATTATACTTTAAGACTGTTATTCCAAAGACAGTAGGTGCATGATTGTGCGTAATGTGAGTTCACGCCTACCGAGGATTAGCGCGGGTATGCTTGCTTTGTGAGTGTTTGCGCCTTTTCTGCGGTTTGCGGAATGGGCGTTTTTGCTTTTTGCACCTGAAAATTTTGGCTGTGGAGGTGAATGAATTGCCGAGCGAAAAAATTTTAGAACAAAAAAAGGCGTTGGTCGCAAATTTGGCCGAAAATTTAAAGAGCGCTTGTGCTGGTGTTATCGTTAATTATAAGGGCATTAACGTTGCGGACGACACTAAGTTGCGCAAAGAGCTGAGGGAAACGGGCGTTGAGTATTTTGTTGTTAAAAATACTTTGCTTCAACGGGCCGCTAAGGAAGCCGAGATTGACGGGCTGGAGCCTTTTCTTGAGGGGACTACTGCTATTGCTATTAGTAAGGACGACCATGTTGCTGCAGCTAGGATTCTTTGCAATTTTGCTAAGGATCACGACTTTTTTAAGGCGAAGGCTGGCTTTATTGAGGGGAGCGTAATTAGCGAGGCTAAGGTTAATAATCTTGCTAAGCTGCCCACAAAAGAAGTGCTTGTGGCAAAGGCTTTGGGTGGCTTGAACACGCCGATTTCTGGGTTTGTTGCTGTGCTTAATGGCACTATTAGAGGGCTTGTTGTGGCTCTTGGCGCTATTGCTAGCAAGCAACAGAGTGAGCAGAGTGCTTGATTGCTTACTTGAGTTTATTTTATTGTTTTAGTTTTTAGATTGTTAAGAAGGGCTTGTGGCTCAAATTTATTGAATTTTTGGAGGATAATTATTATGTCAGATAAAGTTGCAAAGTTAATTGAAGACGTTAAGGCGTTGACTGTTTTGGAATTGAGCGAGCTTGTTAAGGCTTTGGAGGAGGAGTTTGGTGTATCTGCTGCTGCTCCTGTTGCTGTGGCTGCTGCTCCGGCTGCTGGCGGCGGTGCGGCTGCTGCCGAAGAAAAGTCTGAGTTTGAGGTAGTATTGAAATCGGCTGGCGGTAACAAAGTTGCCGTTATTAAGGTTGTTAAAGAAATTACCGGCCTTGGCTTGAAAGAAGCTAAGGAAATCGTGGATGGCGTGCCAAAGACATTAAAAGAGGGCGTTTCTAAAGAAGACTCTGAGGCTATTAAAGCTAAGCTGACCGAAGCTGGCGCAGAAGTAGAAGTTAAGTAGGGTTTACATTTATTGAATTAGCATTAAAAAAAGTATGGCTCATTTGTAGTCATGCTTTTATTTTTTTGTTGAACTAAGTAAGCTTAATTTTGTTTATCTAATGAAGTCATTAGACTTTTTGAAACTGGAGATTGCACAGAATTGTTAATATTGCCTAATCACCATATTTTTAACACAATAGCATAGTTGCTCGATGCATACGTACCCTTTTGTATTTTGAATATTTTGAGTAAACGATTGTTTTAGCCAGGCTTTTTTCATATGTATATTTTTCTGCACGTGCAAGTTTTTAGTTTGTGCAACAAGACTTTTTGGTTACTGAAAATTTAGACACAACGGGCCTTTCTTTCGCCGAAGTGTTTTTTCAGCAAAGAAAAGAGCAATTCTATCAATTGAATCAAAAAATAATATTATAACAAGAAAACCTGTAGTCTAAATTCAACAAAATATTTTTGATTTTAAAATTAAAATTGACATTTAGCACAAAATGTTATATAATATAACCAATTATTGAAAAGGAGTTGATTTTAGTGGAAAACAACAAGAAAAAAGAAATCGCAAAATTTTATACGCAGATACTTTCGGATCCTAAATTGAAAGAAAAAATTGTAAAAAAAGCAAATAGAATTGCGACTGAAGAAGATTTAAGAAAGTTAGTTCGCGAAGAGATTATGCCGCTTATGAAAAAATTTAAGGTGAACTTTTCTGAGGAAGAATTGCTTTCATATGAAGAGGAAACGTTAAAAGAATTATCTGAAGAGGCCTTAAAAGGGATCAGCGGCGGGGTATCTTTTAAATCGGCGTTGTTAACTGGTGGACTTTTATCTATGGCGTTGTTTGGCGGTATCGGATTAAATGCTAATGTAAA